>JADHTQ010000058.1 GCA_016784965.1 Bacteriovoracaceae bacterium
TCATACTTTTCTTTGTATAATAGGCCAACATTTATTGTTTGCAGACTGCTTAAGGAAAAATATCGTAAAAATGACCATGTCAATGACCAGGACAGGTATTTGAAGATCAGATCAAGTTTAGGATGAAAAATTCAGGTAAGTATGTGATTATTATACGCGGCATTGATAAGGTGGTGATTTAATTTTAAAATGAAGTTATTAATTACAATATTTTTTGTTTTCTTTGTTACTTCTAAAGTGGCGCTTGCGGCCGTTTATATGGATGCCACAGGAAATTATGGCACCTATAATCTTGCCACCATGAAGGCCAACAATGTTCAACCAACCGGCATTGGTTGGGGCTTTGCTTTGGGGGTTAAAAAGAAGTTTGTCGAGTTTGAGCTTTTTTTTAATAGTGCCGCATATGAAAGTGAGCTAATTCACGACAGCGTCAATAATACTCTAATTCATTCTCAAAATCGCTATGGAGTAGGTTTTAATTTTTCTTTGGGGCCTAGACTTTATATCAGAGTAGGGTACGCCCTCCACACATTTTCTGAGTCACTTGAAACTGCTGTAGATTCAGCGATACAAACTGAGATCAACACTCAATACGGAATGTTGAGCAAAAAAACAGATCACGGTGAATACCTAGGAGTTGGAATTCGCATTCTAAATGGCAAAAGGTTTCAAATGTTTGCCTCAGCTGATAGGTACAACTATGTCGGGGTCCACGCGTATGAAGTTTCATTTATGTTAGGTCTGCGCATGATTTTTAAAAAGTCACCTTTTGGATCATTTATTAAACTCAAATAAGTAAAGTTTGATTCTATAAAACTGTTATAGGTAGGTTGAGCCAATTTAATTGGCGCTTCACTGCTAGACTTGGAGCTACCACTGTTAGCTCTAGTGTGTGTTCTTGCAAAAGCGAAATTACACCCAGTGCAGAAGGCCGAAATTTACTCATGGAGGATAGGTCCAGCACATATGAAGTGACATCTGTTTGACCATCAAAGACATGTGCTTTTTGTAAAAGTTTGTAAGTAGAGTAATCAAACTCACCAAATATTTTTATAGTAAGTTGCCCCCCATACCTGATTAGTTGTATGTCCGACAATGATCTGATGCCATGGATAGTTGCATTTTTGGCGCTTAAGATACTTTTAATGCGTGGATTTGCATTAATGATCAACATGTTTGAGCTTTTTTCTTGCAACACGCGAAGCACCCCAAGGGCCGCAGAATCAATTTGAGTGACTCTGGCCAAATCGATAACAAGTTGCTCAGCTACCAAACCTGGAGCTAGCACTCCTGCCTTATCCAGCTCGCCATAGGTCTTATGATTGAAGCTACCAATAATGATTATTTTAATTAGTGCATCTTCTTTGACTACTTTCAGTGTAGAAGAAGAGTAAGTCGGACCTTTTTTTAGACGTGACCTTGTGAAAAACTGCCCGAGACGTTCAAAGCTGGCCATACTGTTAGCACAACCTTCAGGCCGTCTACCATATGCCTCAAGCTGGGTCAACATCAGCACAAAGGTGCTAGCTAGTAAGTAAAAGTTAGTTTTATTTGTAAAAGTCATGTGACACCTAATTTTTATAAAATAGCAATTCAGCAATGCGTTACATTAAACATTTTTATTTGATTAACAACTTATTTCTCACACTTATGTTGGGAAATGATTAATAAATTAAGGTGATTTCTTAATCATTTATTATTTATAATTAAGTCTTTTTGATTGCCTACAAATGCTAACTGGTGGCAAGGGGCTTTTTTAATTTCTGTTTTGATCTATAATATAAAAGACGGCTTAGACAATAATATATGCTAAGGAAGGTATAAAATGAAGTTTCCAATGACTTTACTGCAAATGTTTGCACTACTTGCTTTGATTCTATCATGTTCACAACTGCTGATTTCAGATTTTGCAAAAAAACGTGATGAAAAAAGCAGGCAAATTGCCAGTAATAAAATACTAAAGCATCATATTGTATTTTTAATTCATGGATTAAAAGGATCAGAAAAAACCTTTTGTGATCTCAAAAAGATTCTTGAAAACGGAGAGATAGGCCAACAAATCTACCACCAAGGCACCCAAATCCACGTTAAAAGCTTAACTTATAGTACCCGGAATAAGAAAATGAAGACCACAGATTTTGCTCATGAAATACATAGAAAAATTGCAAACTATTTTGAAGACAATGACTTTGGTCCAGATACAAGCTATTCTTTCATCGTACACTCTCAAGGCGGTATAGTCGGCTATAGATACGTTCAACTGTGCATTTATCAAAAGAAATGTCAGACAGATGATCTCACCACCCCTTTAAACCTTGTTAAATTTATCTCCTTTGGCAGCCCATTTTGGGGAGCACCAACTGCTAATCAGATTAGCGGAATTGACTTTATCATGAATAGATTTGGCTCAAACAATCAAGTAGATGACCTCTCAGTTGCAGGTCTGCAAACTACCCAGATGCGCGAGGGAGTTTTGGCCAAGACCGAACCCGGAGGAGATTGGATAAATCCGGCACCAAAGAGCTTAGATATCTACAATGTAGCTGGAAACCTAAGAGAAAGGGGAGAGCAGCTTTTTGATTCACTTGGACTAATTGTAAAACAAGTACTATCTCATACAGACTTTGAATCAGATGTGGTCGTCGATGTGCCCTCTGCTAGAGGTGATTTTCACTACTACGTCGAACTTCCCGGCAATCAAGACTTCCTAAGAGGCACCACCAACCTTATCAAACAGTACTTTCCCATAACCTACTGGCACGTCCCAGTCGACGGCGCCTTTTTGGTGGGAAAAGATACCTACAGAGGGATGATCTGTATTAAAGATAACGACAAATTTAAACCAGAGGGACATGTAAGCTACGAGATAATCAAAAGTATTTACTACCAACATTTCAACATTCACTACACCAAACCAAAAAAACTATTTTCTAAACACTCGGTTGTGGCAAATAAGGTTAAACAACAAGATGTGGCAAGAGACCTTAAAATGTTTGGCGTGCAAATTGATTTTTTAATCAGTGACAAGCTTAAGCGTGCCCCCAGAGAAAAAGATATAGTGCTCACAATGAGAGAAGTTGATGAAGATGGAGTCGCCGTTGATGCTAAAAAAATTAAAGTCATAAAATTAAAAAATACCATTCGGCAAAAGTACCACGGCCTAAACGCCAGTGACTCCTTGGGCAGGTTTTCATATTACCACTTTGGCCTCTTTAAAAAGAAATTCGGCCTAGACGTGCTAAATGACAGTGAACCAAAATCCACCTATATTAAGTACCAAGTAACCGTGGCAGGCTTTTTAATGAAAGAGTTTGTGATCAAAGTAAGCCCCAGTTACACCAGCTACGCCAGACTCAACATCACCCCCTTTAGGCCCTTGTCTCTAGAAGATCAAATGCAAAAAAGGGTAGGTAAAAGCAAGCCTAGTGCTAGTGCTAGTGCTAGTGCTAGTGCTAGTGGTAAAAATCTCAAAGATACAAGAAATATTTTCATGACAGCAGTTCCCATTTACTGGCACAAAAAAGACGCCTCAAGCACCGAAAAAGCACATGACTTTGTGACCACCTCTGATCGCTTTAAGTTACCCGATGATCACATAGCAAAGCTAAACATCTTCACCATGAATCCAGTAACCCAAAAGTTACAAAAAAAGATAGTTCGCCCAAAAAATCACCCAAAAGATTTCAAAAGCATCAATCACCCCTACCTAAAAAGCGACGAAAACAGCTGCTGGCAAGGAGTATTCAGAAAAGTAGGACAGTTCCACAAAGGCCAGGTCTTCGCCCGCGTTAGCGATAAAAAACCACTGGCCGGAGAGTTCTTCGCCAACACCAACTACCAACTAGTAAACCACGCCACAGTAAAAGTACTAGGCCGCTATAAAACCAAAAAGGGAGTCGACCGCTACCTCCTAACCTCCCCCCTAATCAGACACAGATTTTCAGGATTGGCCGCCGGCGCACTACTAATGGGTCTAGATTATCTAAAAGAGGGCAAAGGATTAGTGTGGGCCAATGTCAACGACGTAGACATAACAGGCAAACAAACCCCCTGCTTTGAAGCCGAAGACCACCACCCCACACAAGACAGCATATAACAAACAATACCTCTACTACCAACCTAACCTAACACCGAGGTTAGCACCCCAAGTATCCTGAGTAATAGACTTCTGCAACATTGCATATATACTAACTACTGGCACATTTAATTGTAGGCCAAAGAATGTTCTCATTGAGAATGCGTCTGGTGAGCCCTCGCTGCCTAGATCCAAAGTTGCAGTACCAGTACTGTTGACATTAGACCCATCTGTTGCGGAAATATTTGCGTCACCGGGTGGGATTCCTGCTGAACTTGCTGAACTACCAAAAGCAAAATCGCCAGCAAGCCCAAATATACCAGTGAAAATATATAGGAAGCGAGCACTTGTAGAGACCTCAATGGGAATAGATGTGATATCTACATCAGCAGAAACATTTACTAGTCCTGAAAAAGAGGCGGTAGCACCACTGTCTGAGTATGATTCTGTAATTTGTTGAGAGATCGAAAATTTTAAAGTCGAAATCTCTAGGCCTGACGTCACATCGACACCGTTCCACTTTACAGAGCCAGCTAGTATATCTTCTCCTTCAAAAAGCTTGTACTGTAAGTGGAGTGAAAAATGAGAAATATCTAGTTCTACATCATCCGTTTTAGGAGGAGAAAAGGAAATAAACTGTAAATAAGCTTTCATTCGGTCAAACTCAATTGGACCCAGATTGCTCCAAGGGAAAAGCCCTAAGTTCACTCCAATCATGACGCCAGCTTGGGCGCCAAAACCTTTGACATTTTTTGCATCAGTGTCACCACTGATTAAATCAAAAAGGGAATCTCCTCCAAGGTCTGCTCCAATGCCTAAGCCACCACCAATAACCCCGAAAGTGAAGTTACTTCCATAGCTTGCTCCTGTACCTTTATTGGCCATTGTGAAGGAATTGGCCATACCTTCCAAGTAGTCACTTTGGTCAGCATCAGGTAAGTTCTCGTTAACTAGGGTTTCTAATTCATCAAATATACGATCTGCGATTATTGTCTCAGGAGCATTATTACTGCCACTATGGTCACGAGGATAAATTTTAAATAAACTACCAGAAAACGCACTACTCGATAATAAGAGTAAAAAGGTAACTAAAGATAACTTCCATATGATTCGTCTCACAAACACCTCCATGTTTTTTACTGTACTGAAAATATACTCTAAATATAGTACTGTCTTATGGTTAGTTGCTCAATCATTATCTGAAATTTATCAAATCCGTGCTTATACTATACCAAAATGGACGGATAGATGTATTTATTAGACTTAAGTGACATCTTTAACTACTATAGGTGGATCAAATAAATCATACTGATTTTCTCTGATATTGGTTGTTCCGGGCAAAGTACAATTTTCAATCTTTTCTACCCCATATTCTTTCATTGCCTTACGTCGATTACAGCAGCGACATAAAAGTTGCAGGTTAGAAGAATTATTATCTCCACCCTTGACAAAACTCTCCAGGTGGTCAATTTCCAGTGCATAAAGTGATCCACAGTTTTGACATTTACCATTTGCTTTTTTATAGACTGCTTGTTTTGTGCTTTTTGGAATATAGCGACTTTGCTGCTTCTGCTTCTTGGGAGTAGTGGGCCTGCATGACTTGAACTTCTTCTTCTCAATCTTTTCTATCATATTGTCTAACATCAAATCCAATAACTCTTCTGTCGAGTGATCCTTGGTATGGGCAAGAAGTCCCTTGAGCTTATTTAATTTTGCATAGGTCGACTTGCCAATAGATAAGTGAAGGCGAACTCCGCCATCAACCTCTTTACATTTGCGCTCTTGTTTTGCAATTGAAGAAGGTGCAAACCCAAGTTCACTTTTAACTTCATCCAACTTAGTTTCACATTGCTTTTTGGTCATTCCCTTGACCTTTTGAACAATCTGCAGTTTTTTATCATCATCGAGCTTGCTCTTTTTAAAAAGAGAGCTGATCATATTGGCATTTGTTAAACTCAAGTTGCCATTTTCCAAAATCTTTTTAACCTCTGGCATAACCTTGGCCAGTCTCATAGCATCGATTCTGCGATAGGCCTCCTGTTCAGAAAACCCCAACTCTCCCTGACAATAGGAAAACAGTGATGAATACTTTAAATCACAATAAAGTTTTCGACGTTCAATTTCTGCCAAGTGATCTAGGACTTTTACAGAGATTGCACGCTCATTTTTTACAAGTGAAATTGTGTTTACAAGTAGTTGTTTATCGTTCAGATGTGCTGTGTTCATCGGTGTTTCCTTGGTTTTGGTTGTGAAACGGTTATAGCAGACAAATGGTATTTTTGCAAACGCGACAATGTTCGAAAGCAAGTGACACACGCCCCGCAGGCACTTTTAAACAACGCTTGAATGTGTATAGTTAGGGTTATGGTCGCTCTTAAATTAATCGAGGTACAAATTTGTTTAAAATTGTTTTAAAGTTGCCGTAGAAGGGCTTAAATCGAGTAAAAAAAAAGATAAATTTTTTCAAGCTTAATCACTTTGTCTGGAAAGAGTTATAAACGGCCAAATTTTGAATGTTGTTTATTAACTTGCACATTACTTGGCCAAGATCTTTGATTTAAAAAACAGTGCTTGTGTTATGAGGAAGAGAGTGAGGTTGACATAGGTGCGCAGATTCCACATGCATGTTGCTCCACTTGTGTAACTTCTATGAAACTGAAAGCGAGATAAAACCTTCTACTCAAGGTTGAAATCAACAATATGAATGCCTTTGAGAGAGTTTATTAGACTATTCATCCTACAGCTAAGCGGATATGGTTCATCATAAATTTTTTTGCAATTTTGTAAAAATTTTTACTAAATGCTATGAAATAGGGGGACCATAATGAATTCTAAAAACTTACAAAAGATAAAGATCTTGGCAGTACTATTTGTTCTTTTTTCTGCCAGTAATGCTCTTGCAGCAAATAAAACTTTGATTGCCAAATGTAATACAGTAGACCGCAACCTTATTCGCACTTTGGGGTTTTATGGTTTGTGGCGATATGAACAAGCTACTTATATAAAAAATGATGCCCTTGAATTTGAGCTCTACAGAAGCGACAAGCAATACTCTCTAAAGTTAAAACCAACTCTAAACGGCAAACCAAACGAACGAGCAGTTACCTTAACACGTATCATGGTTCAACTTCACGATAACTTCATCTCTATTCACTATGCTCCTTATAGCCAAAATACAGGTGGTGGACGAAGGTCTTTTCTTTTAAATATCAAAGCACAACAGGGGTATTTATCGTGGCGGGTGATGCCATGGGCGCAAGATGGCAGTTCAAATGGAAGATCTGCTGAAATTATAGATTGTGAAGTTTTATAAATAAAATATTTGTTTTACCCAATTTAGGACCAAGAACTATAGAGTGTTCATTTGTGTAATAAACCGGTTTATTGAATCTTTTATTTTAAAAGATAACCCTGGAAGCTCAATATCATCTAAAATTCCTAAAAGCTCACTTTCTAAATCATCTTGTTTAAGGTTATCAATTGTCTTTTTTAAAGATGAAAGAAAATCTTCCAGACTCATTGCCTTTATTTTTTTTAACTCTGGTCTTCTCGATTGAATGTTCTTTAGGCGAGCGTATAATGTTTTTTTGTCAAGAGTAACATTTTGTACCTCTAGAAAATAGTAAATATCATAGAGATCGCGATTCAAGTGTCTCTCATTCCATGCCGCAAGCTTATGTGATAATGCTACATCTAGACTCATGATTCTAATAATCCTTGGAGTTGTTGGATTGCTTGTATCTTTTAAATTTGAAGTGCTAATTACGTCTGATTTCAGCTGTTTTGCAACATTAATTTCAACTTGAGACCGCAGGTCATTGACTGCAATGTTTACCTTTATGGCCTTTGAGTTGGTGGTAATTTTGTAATCCATTCCAACAATTTCAGAAAACAACTTGGCCACTTTCTTTTGAACCTCTTTTTTTGAGGTAAATGGAATGAAGGTATAATCCAGGTCTAGTGTTTGTCTTTTGGAGCCAAGTAGCCTTAAAACCATTCCTCCTTTTAAAATCGCATGATCTCTGAATCTCTCAGAAATTGTATGCAAAAGAAAAATGAATAGATCATTGTCACTTTTTAAGTCAGGAAGTTCAATCATTGAAATAGTCCTTAACAAATTTGATAAATTTTGGATTTTTGTATTTTTTTAAATATTTGAAAATGGTACCTCTATCTAGCTGACTTATGTCGATATCACTATATATATCGAAGTAAAATTTGGTTCCTTTTTGATATAGATAAAGAGTATCTAAAAAGGCCTTCTCTTTTGTTGCCAACTTGATTCCATCTTTTACTTCAAAACCAAACATTTTGTCTTCTTTGATTTTTTTATACTCGATGATAATTTGTGGGCACTCAATGTTTTTAGTACTAATAGATACTATCGGTCGTATCTTGTTTTGTGCATACGTACCGATTAAATTATAATAGGCCAGAGCATATTCTAAACTTAGATACGCCTGTGGTCTTATCGTCATAATCAATGCTGCTTTGGAAAACTTAGGCCCAACATAATATCCTCTCAATATTTTAAAAATCATCATTTCTTGAATTAATTTTTTTAACTGCCTGTAAAAATCGACTTCAGATGATGGAGAGATGATTGTCCAAAGATCATCTTTTGTAACAACTCCCTGTTGTGCATTTAACAATGAAGAGAGCTTTTTTCTAAATTCTGGCGTTATTTTCATAATAGTATTTATTATACAATAAATGTATATTAAGTGCAATTATGAAAAATAAGGTTATTTTTAACTAACATAATTTCAATGCATTAGGACCTGATTGCACACATAGAGCAATAATTAATTTAGCTTTTAGCTTTTAGCTTATAGTTTGTAGGGTAGAAGCTCCCCAGTAAGCATATAACCTTTTTTAGATGAAACCTCGACGATATTATCAATTCTTTTTTTAGAGTATGGGTGAGTGGAAGAATATCGAAAGAGCATTTGGATCTTTGTCTCCTCATTTGATAGTTTTTCAAAAAAATCCCTCGCCCCTGCAACATGACCATAGGTTTCATTTAAAAGTGTAAGACCAAAATTATCTGCATTTATTTCAGATTTCCTAGAGTAGCTTAGATTAGCAGAGCCAGTTAGGGAGGTTAAAAACTCATTAACAGCAGAGTTGGTGCCAAACAAAGTTACTGCAATTACCACAAGAAATAATCCACGGCCCATACCCCTTAAATGATCGTTACTAGCAAAATGGCCTAATTCATGGGCCAGTACAAAAGCGATTTCGTTTTCAGACTTAGCTTGTTTAATAACCTCATCATGGATCAAAATGGTTCTACCAAAAGTTGCAAATGCATTCATCTTCTTATGCTTAACTAAGGAGACAACATACTTGTTTTTAGAAAGTTGCGAAAGTTTTGAGTGAGCAATTAAATTATCTAAAATGCTTTGTAGTTTTATTTCGTCACTAGTTTTAGTAGTAGGAGCTTTTTTTTGATCTTTGAGCTTAACGTAGAGATCCACAATTTTTTGTTCAACTGAATTGGGCAAATAATCAACGGTTAGGTCAATACACAATCCAGAGGCCACATACAAAAAGATTAAAGAAGATATGATAATGGCGCAGGATTTTAATAAATCAATATAGGGGTTGACCTTTGAGACATTAAAATTTTCATCGCTTAACTTTGGAACATATTTCATTTTAACTTTACAGCGGTCCCATAGGCCATAACCTCAATTGCTCCAGCACCGCGCTTTGCTCGCCCTTTACTAATGGTAGAGGTTTCCAGGCGAACATTGATTAACATATCAGCATCCCCAGCATTTTCTTTCATTCTCAAGATGGCCTCGCGCCTTGCTCGATCTAGTAATGATTCATAGGTAGTAAGTCTGCCTCCAAGAATCATCTTAAATCCCGCTACAAACCTTTTAAAGTAATCAAATGCCAAAACGACACTTCCTACTGCTACATTGCTTGATTCGACGACGTCATTTTTTTTGAGCATTGACTTGATAGTCACAACCGGAAAATTGAGAGTATTTTTTTCTCTTTGTAGGATGGAAGCATAATGCTTTTTTTCTGCTAAAACTCCAAAGACCAATCCAATCGCAACTAGGGCGACTATGCCAATAATTTGTTCCATTTTTTACTCCACTTTTACTGCTGTTCCATAACAGTAAAGCTCTGCCGCCCCTTGAGCAACAGATGAGGTAGAAAACCTCACATTGACAATAGCATTGGCCCCGAGCTCTTTGGCATGCTTTTTCATCCTATCCATTGACTCTTCTCTAGCTTCTTGGAGTAGTTCAGAATATCCCTTTAGCTCTCCGCCAACAATATTTTTAAATCCTGCCATCAAATCTCTGCCGATATGTTTGGCCCTTACTGTGCTTCCCGTTGCCAATCCATAATACTCAGTGATTTTTTTTCCAGGAATGGTTTCTATATTAGAAATTAACATAGTGTTTTCCTTTTGTTGTAATGTAAACCGTAATCTTAAAAGATACTTTGTTTATACAAATTGTTCAACTTTATAGATAAAAAATATAGATAAAAAAGTACAGCAATCCCAAACAGACACAAGAGGGAATTAGGCTACTATTTTCCATGGACGTTGAATAAATGAGTTAGAACAAAACAGAATATACGAAGCTAGCGTGCCAGCAGACCTGTGGGACTTACTGCACTAGACACGACAAGTCCCACAGGTCTGCTGGCACGAAATTTAGATGGATTGTAAGCTTATGTTTAGGAAGCGGTCGTTCCATCTAACGGGATATGATTGAGTGGTTATGAGATCTCCCCTTGACACTTTACCATCTCCATCAATATCCAAGTGAACTGAGACTATTAAATTTGACCAATCCTGGACTTCTACTCCATCTAAAGTGAATCTAATCGGTAGTTGTTCAACTTTTGAGTATGTAATACTGAGTAACTCTGTGGCGGCCACATCCATAAAAGATACGTCTTGAAGCTTGATCGTTAATTTGCTTTTTGAGTTTAGGCATACCCTTTGTCCGATGGCCTCAATTATACCTTGGGCGATAGGCCTGTGTACTGGATCTCCACCGCTATCTACAGCACCGCCAAAACTGGCAAAAGCTGCAGATGAAAAGGTTAAAACAAGTATTAGTTGAATTAAGAGTTTATAAGACATTTTCATTTTGGTACTCCTGTAAATAATATTCTTTATTTTGGGAAATTACCAAAATTTCCCCCCTTGAACTTGGGCAAAAGCTAACACAGTAATAAACTCGGGTATAGATGTTTTTTAGCCAAAAAACTAAGTATTTGTTAGATATTTTTCTAATAAGTTGCTAGAATGTTGTCATATGAATATTTTTAAATTCCAATCATATAAAAAGTACATACTCTCATATGTAAAATCACTACCAAATGGTGGAAGGGGAGAGCTGAGCAAGATTGCGCGTGCTCTTAGAATCCACAACACAACTTTAAGCCAAGTTCTAAAAGGAAGTAAAAATATCAATTTAGAGCAGGCACTAGAGCTGACCAATTATCTAATCCTAAATGAGAGAGAAACGGAATATTTACTAATGCTTGTAAGTTATGAAAGAGCGGGCAGTATCAAGTTAAAAAAATATCTCTTGTCACAAATTGTAAAATTAAAAAATGATGCCAATACCAAACTAGTTTTTGAGAAATTGCCAGAGAGTGAGTTATCAGAGGAATCAAAGAGTACGTTTTATTCTTTTTGGGGCTATTCTGGAATAAGAGTACTTTGCTCTATTCCTGGTAAGCAAACTGTAGAAGCAATTTCAACATACTTAGGGTTGTCTAACAAGAAAGTAAAAAAGATCTTGGATTTTTTAGTAGAAAAGGGGCTGTGTATACGACAAAATGATAAGTTTCTTCCTGGCCCAGCTCATACTCACATAAGTGCAAATGATACATTTATAGGCCCACATCGACTCAATTGGAGAGCACAGGCCATCGGTCGATTTGGAAGACTAGATAAAGGGGAATTTGCTTTCAGTGCCCCCATGACTTTATCAAAAAAAGACTTTTTAGAAGTTAGATCAAAAATTAACAATTTAATCAGCGAAATAATTGAAATTGCAAAGGATTCAAAGCCGGAAGTGCCAGCATGTCTCAACATTGATTGGATTAACTTTTAAAAAATATAAAGAGGGAAACTTTAATCATTAATTGTTATTGGTAGATATTTAAAGACCAGTTTGTTTTGCCTACTCTCCCTACAGAGCAAGCATACAGCTTCTTTAGAGTCTATACTAGTTTGGTTCATAGAAGTACAGTTGTCTGGAATGTATATATTATTATTGATTGAAGCAATTGGCCCATCATCAGTTAAACCAACAAAATATACATGTCCGGTATTTAAGTCAGTTGCATCAATATATAAAGCTGGGATGGGCCTATTTTTGTGTTTAATTACAAAAGGATAAAAAAATTCCATAAATTGGCTGCCAGGTAGAAATGTTACTCTGTGAACTGGGTAATCATATGTGTTTATTATGCTATCATCTTTTGCAATCCTGACAACATTAGTACTTTTGGTTTGGACTACGCTATAGTTGGTATCGTCTTTTATGAAATTTGCCACAGGTGCTAAAATATGATCTTTTTTTCTGGTATGTTCATAGCTAAAATATGAACTTAACTGATGTGGATTTTGAGGGTCGAGAAAGAGAAATTCTGCGAGTGTACTATTTTGTAAAGTTGTAAACCCAGTGGTTTCATAGTAAGAGACGTAATTGTTTTTTATATGTGTAATCGGAACGCTGTTAACACCTTCAAGCTGCATAAAGCCAACATCTAAGGGAGTAATTTGATAATTTAAGTCATCAGAGACAATTACTGAGAAGTATTCATAAGGCCCAAGGGCCATTTGAAAAATTGCCTGACCATTATTGAACCTGGACTTATCTTGAGAGGTTAAACCTAATAACCTCGGTTTGCTTAGGTTATAAAACCTACTTTCTAAAGCTTCCCTAAACTTATAATTATCAAATAATTTAGTTTTTAATATCCCCTTATCAAAATCAGGAATCAGATAGTAGGCATGTCTTTGTCTGGAGTTATCTTCTTCTTCACATGCCCAAACGTCTGGATTTCTTTCGCTTTGTCTGCCTCTATCTTCCCCACAAACCCATGGACTTTTATCCAGACTGTTGATGGGAATTGTTCCTAAGGCCAAGAAAAAGGGAATGGCAATTTTGCCGTATATAGTGTTATAGGCAATGAAGCTCATTTTATAATTAATATTGGTATTATCTATAATTACGGTATTTGGAAAAAACTTAAAGTGGGGCTTGTTAAATAATGGTTTTAAATTTGAGTCTAAAAAAGAATACAAAATGTAAGGGTTATGCCCTCTAGTATTTTTATTATTCAATGATCTTATAAAATAATCTTTTTTCCCATCATAATTTAAATCAACCCTAGTGATTGTTAGTATGTTGGTAACATCAGCAATTGTGGTTTTAGTAGCTTTAAATGTATTGCCTTGTAGAGTAAACACTGAAAGCTCAAGATTTGTTTGTTCTCTATTTTTAATTACTTTACTAAAGAAGTATTCTGGAAACTTTGAGTCACGAAATTTATCATTAATGGTTTCTAGCTTAGTTATGATTTTGTCACTTTCAGTTATTTCAATAAGGTCTGAAGTTGGGCCGTGATACGAAATTGGTTTTATAAGCAGTTCTTCATCGGTTATTGCATTTCTTGCAAAACTAATGTTATGTATATATGTTTTCTTTAAAACGCCGGAATTTGATGTACTAATCTCCACTTCCAAGATGTTATCCGATTTTGTGTTGGAGCTTTTAATAATGCCTGTAAGATGTAAGGTGTTGGACTCTCCTTCACTTAGCCTATTAATATTAAATCTGTTTTTATCAAGCACGATCATGTCATTTTTAATATTAATTTTCACTTTTACATTTGTGGCCACTTGCCAATAGTTTTTAATCGGAAGCTTAAAAGAAAACTTTTTTGAGGCCAAATTGACGTGAACTGTATGTAAGTTTTTAAAGATTGGTTTTAGACTTACAATTTTTTTCATATTTATAGCATCTTCTAATTGGATAAGTCCTGCCTTTGTAAACTTTGTGGTAGAGCGCGGTAGTGCTGTTTCATAAAGTCTGGCCAAAAGGGAATCATTTGATTTATGTGGATATATTCCTTTTAATGTAGCAAATGCCAGAGATACAAATGGAGCAGCTTGGCTTGTTCCACTTATATAGTTATAACCATTTTGAGTGAATTTCAGCCTGGAGTCATCTAGGCGAATATCTTGTGGGTAAGTTGATAGAATATCTTCACCAGGAGCTGTAAGATCAACAAAACCACCATAATTTGAAAAACCTGCCATGGTACCATCAATGCTAATAGCTCCTACACAAACTACCCCTTGGTATGCACATGGGTATACAGGTCGCAAAGTATCGTTATTGCCAGCACCAGTTATAATGGCCACATTGTTGTCGATGGCCAGCTTAACTGCTTCTCTAACGTGTTTAGCATCAACTCTTCTGGGCCATCCAAAACTCATATTTATCACTTTAGCATTCATCTTGACCGCATATCTAATTGCCTTGGCAACGACATCTGTAAATGAGACAAGCTTTTTATCTTTTACAATACCGCTAAGCTTAACACCGTGATTAAAGATTTTCAGGGGTAAGATTTTAACTTTTGCAGGGGCCAAACTTGCAACCCCTAAAGCATTTGAAGTTGACGCTGCAATGATGCCCGCAACATGGGTGCCATGCCCTCGATAATCTTTTGGATTGTTGTTACC
Source organism: Bacteriovoracaceae bacterium (assembly GCA_016784965.1). Taxonomy (GTDB): domain Bacteria; phylum Bdellovibrionota; class Bacteriovoracia; order Bacteriovoracales; family Bacteriovoracaceae; genus JADHTQ01. The sequence continues at coordinate 14,823 of JADHTQ010000058.1, forward strand.
TCTTTTTGTGGTAAAATTCCAACCAATACAATCCCCCTTAAAACCATTTTCATCATTATCAACACGAGCTGGGCGAATTATGTTTCCGCTTGCATCACATTCTTTTTTATTGCGATAGAGAGAGTCTTTGAGATCGGGGTGTAAAAGATCAATGCCAGAGTCAATGACAGCAACAATTACTTCTTTGGCCTGAAACAAATCATTTAGGGTAGAGTAGATATCGCTGATTTGAATGTCTCTTCCCTTGACGCTTTTAATTTCTTTATACCTAATATTATCTTCATCTTGTAATATAATTTGCCCAAAATTGTTTATGCCCCACTGATAACTTAAAAATTCATCGTTCGTTATAGGGCTTCTATTGGGGACTACTGAAAATGCACTTAGTTTTCCTATCTTTTCGATACCAGCAACTTTGGGATGCACCAAAAGACTTTTTAGAGCACTCTTGTCTGCCTTTAGGTAAAATAATCGTCTAAAATAATCATGCTCAAGCTTTCCCAGCCTAACAGTATCAAAGTGCTCAATAGACTTTATGCCCTTTAATTTTAATATTTGATCTATCTGGGTTTTAGTCGGAATACTTTTAAACTCCACAAGCACTCTGTGGGATGAGGCATAACTAGAGTAACTTATACCAAGTAAACTTAAAACCAAAACACCTATATATAAACACTCTTTAGTCGCTTTCATTATAGTCTTCCTAGTAACCAGTTAATATAGAACTCAGCATCTGTCATTCCGAGGCGATTTTTCATAGAGTACATGGGCCCCATAAAATATTTATCACCAAATTCACCAATAGTATTTGATACATAGGGAGAATCACCGTTTTCATCACCCTCTCTGAATCCATTGATTGTTGAATTGACATAAAGGTTATCTCTTCCACCCACCATGGCGGCCATTCCATCTATGGGTAAACTAGCTTCTATTAAAGATGCCATCTTGGCAGTATACTTAGAGATTTTTTCTAGATCTCTTTTTCGGAGTGCTTTTTTATATCTTTTTTGATACTTTCTAAAGCGATCTACCAGACGACTCATAACAAGCCCGCGTGCATCAGCGTAGGCGTCCTCATAAAAATAGTGTGTATGTGGCACTATACCGTGCATTACTATATAATCGTCATCGAACTCACCACCTTCAGTTATATAATCATCAACATCAATATCCATGAACTTCTTAAATATTGTTTCAATTTTTGACTCAGGTAATTTGGCCATAAAATTTATTCCTTTTTCGTAGATGAATAAATTTAAGCTTATACTGTATAGTTGTAAGTTTTTAGTAGAATGCAGGGCAGAGCTTGGATAAAGATCAGAACCAAATTTTTTATTTATGATTCCTAGAATTTCATTAGCTTTGTCTTTTGAAAGCTTAAAACCCTTCCAGCGGTAGTTTAGATTGATAAATGGGTGAAGAGGGACACCCCAGCCTTGACCATCCTCACCTCTGGTTAACTTCTTTACTTCCGCTTCATAACTTATTTGCCGCACAGTTGATACACCCCAAAATGAATTTCCTGAGTCACCATTATTTATGCTTGATAAAACGACCTCTTCAGATGAATTCTCCTTAATAAGTGCATTGACCACATCCATGACCAGTTTTTCATAGTTTTTTCCAGATCGTTTACCTCTTCTGGTTTTAAAAAAATATTTGTTCATTGCTTCTGGACAGTTGTGACTGCCACTAGATTCTATAAAATCACATTGTTTTCTAGTTAGATATGCTTTTTCATTTTTGTTAAATTTTAAATATTTCAGTTTACTGTCTGTTATATCTCCTACATCTACGGCCCTTTTTTCTACTCTTTGTCCCACCTGTTTATATGAATTTAGTTGACCATTTGTTAAAACAAGTGCTGGAAGTTGTGTGCTCGTTGGTTCTTTGGACAATAAAAAGAATCCATAACTTTTAGGATGAGTAATAGTGACAAAATCATAATCATTTTGCCACTTCCACTGAAACCACAGAAGTGATAGGTCCACGGATTTTGCTTTAAAATCATGTTTTAGTGTATAGGGTATATTTACGATCTCAATAGCTTCTGTGGAATTATCTAAAAATAAAGACCTTAAGGCCTGGACGGTTGGAAGTATGTCGGGGTTTTTAGCTTGATCAGTTTCTCCAATATTTAGTTGATAGAATTTTACATCAGCAGTCCCTTTTTTAACTTCAAAAGAAACTGAGATAATTGGGATTTTGGCATGAATCCCTAAAGACAATCTAATGGAACCAAGCTTACCTAAGTCCTTATAGATTTGAATCGTATTTTCATCTTTTCTGTGAATGTGAAGTCTTGAAATTACTAACAATTGTGATCTAAATTGTGCAATGGCCGATACTGCCTCAGAGAAAGAAAAACCACCATTGATACTAAATTCGCCACCAAGACTGTCAGTAATAACAATCGACTCACCAACCTCAAGCTTGTTTTTAAAGTCTTGCATTGTACGCGTAATTTCTCTTTGGATAATAGTATTTGGATCGTTTGTAATAAGATCTATTTTTGAAGTTATTTCACTAAATTCATCAGACCTTGCCTGCTTTGGCCCTTTAGATAAATTACTTTGGTCTATACAGCTTTCACATAATGTGTTGATGAGGCCCAATGTCTTGTGCATTTTCTTATAAAATGATTCTTGTATAGGTGAAGATACGTCCAGAGTGTTTTGCAGATTGTATTTTTGAATTTCTTTATCAATTAGGGAAGTGGCATCATCATATAGACTGATTATATCTCTGTGATTGTTGCTGTTTTTGGACAACGCTTGATTTAAAGCATTGGCCAATGCATTTTTATAATGAGCAAACGCGGCCATATTCTTTATAACTGATGTCAAATTTTTTAATTTGGTCTTTAATCTTTTTTGTTCTGCTAAATCGCCAGGTTTGCTTTCTAATATAGAATATATTTGTCTTTGGGCCTTTTCAATGATTGGAGTTTCTAGCTTTGATCCATGAGTTTGAAACTGCATGATGGCCAAATTAGCAGTAGTTGTTACATAGTCTCTAATGGGATCGAGATAGAAAATCTTTTTTAGTTTTGGGAAGTTTCCGGGTACTAACAAATCAAAAGTATGGCCCAGGCCACGCTTGAGCCAGGGTACCAACATATTCTTAAATGGTTCTTTTAATGCTTTTTTAATGCTTTTGATCGGTTTGAGGTGGGTGTAGACTCGATTTACAAAAACCTTGGCACCACCACTGAGTGTCCAAGGAGCTGGGATTCCATCTGTACCAAGATATACACCGCCGTCAACATTTACTCCAATGGAATCGGCAAGCTGAATGGTGTTGTCTGTTCCCATGTAGCTGCCGGCGACAATATCTCTGGATAAAATGGCATTTACACCAAATTGAGGGATGGCCCATACTCCAAAATTTGTTTTTTCAACTTTTCTTGTTTTAACATAATTTGCTAAACGTTTTAGTGCTTTGTCGTATTGTTTTTGATAAATTTCACTTGCTAGGTCAGTTTTGGGCAAATAAAACTTGTTAAACCTCATTACGAGGTTACTAATTATATTTGAATTAAATTTAGATTTCATAAAGGCAAATACTTCACCCGTGTTTAGTGGCGACTCAGGATCACCAAAAGAAAACATTGATCCTTTGCCACCCCATAATTTTTTAAGCAGTTTGCCATCTTCTAGAAATTCTCCATAAGTTACATGTGGATTTGTCGCAATTTTTTCCCCATGTTTAATGTTGAGAGTATCTTTACAGTTATTTCTTTTTTCAATTAACTTTTCTACCATGAGCAGCGAGACTTCTTTGGGGTAATTGGCAGAGGCCACAATTTCTCTAAAATCGGCCCTTGTGAGTTTTAGAATTCTTTTTAAGATCCATAGTGCATCTTCCATAGATGTAGAAAATTGCTCGCCGTAGAGGTAATCAAATATTATATTATTGTTGACCACCTTACCACAGCGCCAAGAAAACAGATTGACACTCTCTGGAACATCTGTGAGGTGGTAGGGAACAAGCAGAGCATTTAGTACTCTTTGTCCTTTGATATGAGATGGAGAGAGAAAGCCATCGGCAAGGTTGTATGTGTGATGGTTCATACTGGTAGCAATTAAATCTTGCAATACAATTTCAGTTGACTCTTTTTGATTTTCTGCAATCCATCGTTTTTCAACATTTTCATCATTTGTGAGAAGTGTATTTTTCATATCCTCAATAAATTTTTCTTTTTTTCTAACTGAAGAAAAGTTGATTCGAACTTTATCAAGGTATTTAATTGGAGGAATGCTATATCCTAGTTTTTTTAAAAGTGCTGCACGCAAAAGTACATTGTGGATTCTTTTACTAATTCTAAAGGTGTAAATCCTATGGCCTCCACCTGCTTTCATCGTTCCATTAAACCTCATGGTTCCAGCGGGTGTTCTAACCAAGGAAACATTTGTAACTTGATCATAACGATCAATTTCGATTGGGCGATAATGGTTGGCCAGCTGTAAAAAACCTTCATCTTTCCAGATATTACTTTCTTTTGGATCCAGGTTTGAAAGATTAAATCCATTTTTACGCAACTGTTGTGCTTTATACAAAGGAAGCAAATTCCCATCAACTCCAATTAAATCAGTTGCGGGAGGCCTTGATGTATCAAGAGGTATAGCGCCCGGATAGCGCATTTCATATGAAAATGACCTGCTTGAAATTATAAGAAAAAAAATAAAATAGCTAATAAACAATTTAAGTTTCATCTTTTAACCCCCCCAGGTTCAAGTGCTGCGACACGCTAGCACGGCGCGCTTAAAAAGTGAATAGTCTAAAAAAATACTATATCCAAATGCTGGGGAAGCTATTAATAATTGGTCGTTTGCTTTGAGAGAGTTGACCTATGGCAATTTAAATAAATAGAGTTAGTTATGCCTTTATTAGATATTGCTGTAATGTAATTTTATAATGTTATAATTTTTTTAAAAAAAATTAGATGGTATAATGTAAAAAATACTTAAAAAAACTAAACTACTTTAAAAATTCTTTATGTGAGAGCTATTTAAGAGGTTGAGTTGATAGACTTAACTGGACTCTACTAAAAATTCTTTGGTATCGTCGTTTTTGATTTATGAATTTAAAGCTTTTAATTTTTATATTACCTGGCAATTGAAATTTATGACAACTTGATTGCCACTCAAAGACCAGGTCTCCATTAACGTCAAGGCCCATACTACCACCTGTCCAGGGATCAAGTTGGGGGTTGTCTATAAGACATCTTTTTGCAAATTGTTCTAAATTTTGTGAGGTAATTTGAAAGAATAATTTATCTGGTATGATTGAGCGAGAGACTGCAAAATCGATAATTTTTCTTTGGGGATTAAAGTGTTTGATCCTAATGCTTTGAATGTCAATGTTTGACCATATAAATTGCTCTCCTTGGTCATCCAGCAGATAGTTTGCTGTGATTCCTTCTTGGTATTTGACTACTTTAAACTTTGTGGGAACAAATACAGGCCGTGCCTTTCTTTTGTTGCCCCTAACCAAAAATAAAAGTTTGCCTTCATCATTTATATCAAAAAGCTTTTTATAAAAAAGCCCTGGTGTAGTGTTAAAGTGCTTGCTTAGATCACTCGAAAGTTTCCTCGCATGAAACTTTTTTGTGTGCTTGTTTATGACCAATTTCCAATAACTACTAAAATGTGTTAAAAAAATGGTTTTGTTGTTAACCATCCTAATATCTAAAACCTCACTGCTTGGAGGCAGATAGTGTGGTTTTATCCTTTTTATGGGGCGTCCTGGAAAATAGTGATATACATTCCCTAAATTTGTAAAAACAAAAATATCCCTGCCAAATCTTGTGCCTATACTTGTTTGGTTGAGTTTGATTTTGATGATTTTGCCGTCTATACCATCAGTCGGTATGGGGAGTAATTTTTTAATGATGGGATGGTAGAGGTAGAGTTGACCTAGATCATCTAGTACCACTAGTGTCTCAGAGGCCTTGCCAAGGCCATTTGATATAAAGTTGAAACGATTGGTAAAATAAGAGGTCGCATGTTCAATCAGCTCTGCTTTATCCCCGCGAGTCAGGTTTTTCCCAAACCTTGCAAGCCCCAACATAAAAGATACCTGGAAAGCATAGCCACCAGCTTTTTTGCCCACTTCAAACTTGTTATCACAGGCCCCCACATATTGGGCCATGTCTCCAAACTTACACTTTATGTGTCTGCGTGCCTTATAATCTGAATGTCTACTTTCATGGATAAGAGTAACAAGTCCATCAATGGGGGAGGAGTTAAAAAACCTAAGACCTAGGTAGATTTTTTTTTGCCTGTTGTAGGCCACTGCCTTTGTCATTACCTTATCAAGATGAATGGAGCTGCTCATTTTTTTTATATACTTAAAGGGATTTTCTAATGCCTCATCTGCCCCTGCCTTCCAATTTGTTAAAGGCCCAACCTTCATCTCTTTAATAAACTTTAGTAGTTTTCCGAATCTCTCTTTAGGTGATCCATCTCCACAATGCTCACCTTCAAGTGGCCCAATAAATTTTACTTCTACTATAAGTCTGCGATACTCGTCTTTAGAAGGACAGGGAAGATCATCAAATGTTGTAACTGGCAAAGTCTCAGCAATTGTCTGCAAGCAAACGATCAAACTAAGCGGCCAAATTATTGCTTTTATTAGATAATTCATCTTGTCCATATACCACAACAACGACCCTATAATTCATCTAAATACGCGAACATATACATATTACACGGTGCATTTTTTGTTAATATGCTCTTTGATGAGATCCTTTGACTTCCGTTTCAAGTACAGGGCCTGAGCCGCCAACAAATAATCTGAATTTTTTATTGGATAAAAAGTGCCAGCTTTGGGCCAATTCGATAGTAGCTGTAATTTTAGTATTCTTTTTGACTTTTATAACAACAAAATCTATCAGCGTTTTTGAGTCTGTCTCAATGGTGGTCGTTTCACCATCATTTTCTACAGTTAGAGTTAATTTAAAGTCATCAAGCTGATACTCTGGTACAACTGCAATTGATACCAGTTGTTCATCTTTAGAGTTAAACTCAAATGATTTTTCTTGGTAGTATCTTATACTGGAGATAACACCAAATGATGTATCGTTACCTGACATGTTTTGAGCAAAGTCACTTTCATATAACTCATAGAGGTCAAAATCTTTATTACTGTTAAGCTGTTCATGATCAAATTCAAGATGCTCTAACTTAATAGTCCGAACTGATTGCTTGGCCTTATCAATAAAATTTCCGGCCCTTCTATCTCTTTTAAAACCTGTGGCACCGTTAATTCCAAGTGGCCCCATGATTCCTTTAACACCTAGAAGACCAAATGGTCCAAGAATGTGAAGTGGGCCTCCCATGGCAAGGTAATTTGCTGCAGTCTTGTTAAAACTCTCTAGCATCTCATACCCTTCATTGGTGCTTAAGATATTAGGTCCCTTTGATCCAAGTGGGCCATAGTTACTCAGTGGCCCATTTTTTTTTGTCAAATAGTCAGAAAATGAGCTCCAGTCAAATGCTTTCAAAATGCTATCATTTGAATATGGGCCAAGAGAACCCAAAGGCCCATAGGCCCCAAGTACTCCAAATGATCCTAAAGGACCACCCAATTGAACAAATGGATCAAAACTTAGGTCTTCTTGTAATGTCTCAGCACTAAAATAGTAGTATTCTTTAACGTCGTCTGCTTTTACAATATTTGTAAATGTTGTAATTGTAATGAACAATAGTAGTATTAGAAAATTCATTGTTTGGCCCCCCGCTTTACAATACCTGTACGCTCGTTCAGGTTTCTTGAAACGGTTGTATACTAAAACGGTACGGTAATCAAGTAAAAACGAACGTATGTGCAATTATTTCATCAGTTCAGCAAGGCACGCATGTATGTTGCTGAGATTACATATGGCAGTGAATAATTAATTTTAAGCAGTTGATAAAAATATCGACTTGAGGTAATGTCTCTTTTTAAAAATGGGCCAAAAACAAAGAAAATTTTATGGAATTTGAAAAACTAGATAAGAAATTAGATAAGAATGTTTATGAACTTTATGACTTTAAACCTCAAAAAAGTGATCTAAAAAAAGTTGAAATCGTCTTGGCAACCATTGAGAGTTTGGCCAAATTAGGTTTTGATAAAACAAGTTATAGCTCTATTGCCAAGATTATTGATTTTAAAAAATCAACTGTGGCCTACTATTTTTCCAGTAAAGAAATGCTAATAAAAGAAGCTGTGAGGCACTGTGTCCGCTGCCAACAACAATTGTCCATCAAAAAAGTCGCAACCGCCAAAAATGATAAGGAGATGATCTTCAAATATATAGAAGCAACTTTCGATTGGGCGCAAAAGTACCCAGAGCAGCTTGCGGTCTTTGTTTTGTTTAGATATTTAGCAACATATAATGAAGAATATAAACAATTGCACACTCAGATTAGAGAGGGTGGGCTTGAGCGAATTAAGTTTCTAATCACCCAAAAATATGGGAAAAAGCTCACCAAACAGGACTCTCTCCACACTGCTTTAAAAATCCAATGTTTATTGGCCGATTATTCAATCATCTCTGTGAATACCAACTTGCTATCTACCGAGCAAGCTAAAAACGAAGTATTGAAGATGGTTAAGTTGATGCTGAGGTAACAATAAGTCAGTTGCTACTGATGTTTGTCGGTGGCATTGAGCAGTTTATCAACCATGTCTATAGATTGTTCAAACTGATCGAGATCAATATCTGATTCTAACCTAAATACATGAAGCATACGCTCTACTCCATCTGAAACAAATTGGGTCGCTGGAATTAAAATGTCTTGCCAGGCACTCATGCCTAAATTGTTTTGTGTCAGAAAATCTCTGAATAAATTTGTATCGAAGTGATTTGGTAGATTACTTGGGAATCTTCTTACTAAATGACTATAGAATGTACTAAATTTTTGTGCCAATGTATTTAAGTGTTCATCTCCTCTCACTTCTATAATGATTTTGGCCAACCCTCTTACACTAATGTGATCTAGGTTTTTGTGATCTTTGCTATTTTGGTCAATAATTTTAGCATTCTGATGAAAGTTAATGTGTGCATCTTTTAACCTGCGCAAAGCATATGACAAATGGCTTTGGTTGCCTCTCCATGAACCAGAACGATTACTTAAACTAACAATCGTATCATTAATCACTCTAAATTCACCAGCAGCAAGAACCATAGGCTTCGTTAGGAAAGTATGGGCAACGGTTGCTTTGTTTTTATCTACTACCTGAGCATCAATTTGAATTAGTTTATTTAAAAGGCCCAGGTGTGAGGCCAAATATTTTCCATCAATTGCTTGGCCCACAGGAACTCGAGGACTAATGATTAAACGCTCTAAGTGATCTATTAAAAAGATATAGTCTCCATTTTGAAATGGTCCTACATGTTCACCTAGTTTATAAACTTGGCCAACCGCTAATAATTCCTCCGGAAATAAATCGCGAACTGTCTGTTTGATCAAAGAAGGCAGGTCAGTAGTCTTAAATGACAGCCATCCTACAAAATGCTCATTAAATAAAACGCGCCCAGCTTGATTGGCACATACATCGACAGAGTATGTTGCAAAGCTATTTCTAACAGTAAGTATTAGCAGTAGTAAAATAATGTTGAAACAAAATTTGTTCATTCATAATGAATTACCAAATCATGTATAATGAACTATGGAGAAATTATCAAGATATGCTAATAGTCATGAGGTTCTCTTCCTTTTATGATATGCTTATGCATATGTATCACCCATATCTGCTAATTTTTTCTTATTTACTCTTAGGCTCCATAAGAGCAGAAGTGCTTACAGGCCCGATTATCAAGGCAGTTAAACGTCTGCCTCAAGTGACAAGCAGGGCAGGGTATGTAGATAGAACAAACACTGCTGCCTGCAGAAGTTGTGAAGAAATTCCCTTGCTACCTTTAGAGCAATATGCAAAAAATTTGTTTGTAGGGGCTGCCAAATGCCAGAAAAAGGGCAAGCAACTTAGCTGCACTGGAGTTATGAAAGGTATGGATTATCCAAGGCCCATAACCATATATATCCCATTAAACTATAGTTTTCCAGCAAGACCCACGCTGCAGTTATTTTTGCATGGTAATAGACTTAAGGGTAAAACTTGGGAGGAAGATGTAAGCGAGCGTTTTAAACTTGAGAATGCTCTCGATAAAAATGGCAGAGATGATCAAATCCTCGTCATTCCTCAATCAGAGGGCAAAAATACTGATCACACCGCTTACTTTGGGAGTGTCTATCCAAAAAAGGGGAGGAGTCCCTCTAAGTTTAATGAATTTATAACTCAGCTTAGTAGCTCCTTTGAAACAACAGGCATCTGTAGTAGTTGTGCCACTGATGGTTTTTTGGATATTGCCATAAGTGGTCATTCAGGGGCCTGGAGGTCTGTTTTTAGCATTTTATCTCATGAGGCAGACAGACCAGTTGGGCGCATAGGGCGAGTCAACTTTATCGATGCCATTTTTACAGTGCATGCAAATCGCTATAAACAAGTTGCTAGGTATATGAAAAAAAATCCCAAGGCCCATGTCAGTGTAATCTCTGTTGTTACAAAGCGCCAAACTAAAAAGATGGAAAAGTACTTGGGCCGTAAACCTAAAATAAAAAATGTGACTCAAAAGTCAACGCAAAGATTTCCCCAAAAAAGTTGCTATAAAGCACATCTTTGTTTTCACTATGTAAAAAGTGATAAGTCCTTGGGACATTGGTCTATTGTCCCACCAGCATTTACAGAAACCTTAAATCTTCAATAATTTACTTCCAAAACATCGAAAACGCTAACGAGTGAATTCATAATTTTACAAGTCTCCATGTTAATAGCAATTGAGCCAACTCGGTCAATTAACTCAGAAGGTCCGCCGACACCTTGGATGATTACAATATTTGTCGTTCTCATAAATCCATAAACAATCGATGCTCCAATTCCAACAGAAGTTGCGTTATAGCGTTTGGCAAGTAGAATGGCCCTTTTTTCAATGATGGTATCGGCTTGTGAATCATCGCAAGCAAAGACATTGAAGCTTAGTAACAAAATGATTATACAGGTAATAGATTTCACATTGGCTCCTTTTTATTTTATGAAATCTTACCGCCACAAAATCTTTTACACAACCAAAAATTGTGCGCCTGAAAGTGTGGAAAACAGGTATGAATCCTAAACCATATATGCAGACCTAGATCGACCTAAATATGTGCGTGTTAGATACCTGCGTATGGAGTGATAGTTTGCCTTGATGTCGGGTCAATTCTGTGAAAAAATTTACTCCAGTCCTCGTGTAGCTTAACCTGAAATTCTGTAACTCGCTCATCAAAAAACTCTTTAAAACTTAAGATCTTTGAAGTAACTCCCACCTCCATGGCCG
>JADHTQ010000121.1 GCA_016784965.1 Bacteriovoracaceae bacterium
CTGTTTTCGGGATCTATAGGGCTACTCATGGGTGGGTACTCATTAGATACAGTTATTGGTTCTCCAGGTAGCAGTTTATTGTCAGCCATAATAAGATCTTCATATTTCCGCCCATGTTTTGAATATGTTATTTTAGCCTATTACATAGGTTATTTTGCTGTTCTGCCATCCATTATTTTCAAAAAAGAAGAAGATGTTAGATATTTTTTCAAAGTGTTTTTTCTGATATTTAATATCTCATTGATTGTAGGCTTGAGTTTTCTAGCCTTGTACTATGTATATGCAGTAGATATTCTTGCTGTGCATTTTTACGAATGGTATGGGTTCGAACCTCGTGGAGTAGGACGAAGGTTTCATGGTCTTTTTGGAGAGCCGCGTGATGCGTTTGTTGTCTTGGGGCTTGGTGCGGCATTTTATTATCTGCGATCCATGGCTTATAATAAACCACACAATAAATTGTTTTACGTATTGATTGCAATTTGTATGGGTTCGACACAAAGTGCCTCTGGTGCCGCAGGAGTAGGTATATTTGTAATGCTCTATCTGGTGATTGTCAGTTTAGATTTCAATCTCAAAGGTTTTATAAAAGCATCTATTTTGGTTAGTGTGCTGTGTGTAGTTTTTTATTTTGGAGCACTTAGCTCTGCGCGTCTTGGTGTTTATATGGACACCCTTTCTCCTGAAGTGCTTATGGATATGTACTATAAAGACAAAATACCTGTAATTCTTACTGCGCAAATGAATGATATTTACCCAATATTCTGGATGGCTAAGAATCTTTCTGAATTTAACCTTATCCCCTTGTTATTTGGCGGAGGAATTGGTTCTCTCACAGCTGTTAACAGTTCTTATGGTATTGAAGACGTAGTAGTCAATCCTCATGCGAATATTACAAGAGTGCTTGCGGAGACTGGTATAATTGGTTCTTTTATATATATATCAGCGTTTTACATTCCAGTGAAGAGGATGACAATGCAATTGCCTTATAGGATTCGTAAAAATATAATCTTCTGTCTGATACTGGTCCTATCATTCTCTTTAGGTCATAGAAGTGCAGCAAATTTCATTTTTCTGGGTGTGCTTTTTGCGGTTTTTAATACATCCTTTAACCTAAACGAATCGAAGGAAATGTAAAGATTCGCACCACCAATTGTGGATCAGTAATCAACTCCCTTTGGTGTTAGGGAGAAGATATTGGGTCTTTTCTTTATATGCTACGTAATAGTGGTAAACCAATTATTCTTACCTTTGTAGGCAATTATCTTCCCGGATATAAATCGGGAGGTATTTTGCGCACAATATCCAATACTGTAGATTATTTGTGCGATGATTTTGAGTTTTGGATAGTGACCAGGGATCGGGATTTGGGGGAAGAGGATCCGTATCATGGTGTAAGGCTTGACCAATGGCAGCAGGTTGGCAATGCCATGGTTTATTATTTGCGGCCCCAGTCAAGCGGTATAAAAGATATGTTAAATTTAATCGTAAGCACTCCACATAATGTGTTGTATTTGAATAGCTTTTTTGATTCCTTTACAGTAAAGGTATTACTAATAAGAAGACTTGGATGGGCAAACTTTAAGCAGGTAATTGTTGCACCACGCGGTGAGTTTGCATGGGGTTCATTAGGTTTGAAATATCCAAAAAAGCTTGTTTATATTTTGCTATCCAGGCTGCTAGGGCTATATGAGAAGGTTGTCTGGCAGGCGTCAAGTGAGTTTGAAGCACAGAATATCATTAAGGTCATGAAAATCAGCCCTGATGCGGTTCATATTGCGCTTGACTTGCCTAACAAAATTAATCCGGATGAAACTCCCGACACATCTTCTCCGTTAACATCTGGTTCTGAAGGTTTAAGGCTCATATTCTTATCACGAATTGCACGAGAGAAAAACCTGGATTATGCATTGAGGGTTTTAAGTAAAGTTGATATAAAGGTAGTCCTTGACATATATGGTCCAGCAGTAGATGCGGCCTATTGGAATGAGTGTTGCGCGTTAATCAGGCAGTTGCCAGATAATGTGACGGTGAATTATCTTGATGGAGTAAACCCTGCAGATGTTGTACCTGTTTTCAGCCGTTATGACCTGTTTCTGTTTCCGACAGCTGGTGAAAATTATGGGCATGTAATTGCCGAATCTTTAGCGGCAGGCACGCCCGTGTTGATTAGTACCGAAACTCCCTGGCGCAATTTACAGGCTGAGGGGCTAGGTTGGGATATCGATTTATTCAAGATAGATTCATTTGTAAAAGTAATTAGAGGGTTTGCCTTGTTGAGCAATAATGAACGCTTGAAAAAGCGGGCTATTATAAAGTCTAAGATAATGGAGAGATTGCTAGACCCTTCTGTGATAGAGGCAAATCGCCAGCTTTTTAAAAGACAGCTTTTAAGCAGAGAACGTTCCTGAATCGTCATCATTTTGGTAAAATTATATTTTTTTAAGGATGGTTAATAAAATATGAGAAATATAGCTTTAAATGCCTTAAGCGCACAGGGCTGTGGTGGTACCAGTGTCTATATAAACCTTATTGCCGCACTGGATAAGGTTGATAAAAATAACAACTATACAGTATATGTTTCTGTTAAACAAACTGAAATAGTTGCGGTAATACCTGATAGATTCAAAATGGTTTCTATCGATTATCTAATATCTAATCCATTTTTTCGAATATTATGGGAGCAAATAGTTTTTCCAATATATCTTCTGATTAATAGAACAGATCTTCTATATTCTGCGGGTAACACAACCAGTATACTGGCGCCGTGTAAGGTTGTGTTATTTATAGAAAATGTTAATCCTTTCTCGATCGTTAATATTAAATGGTCAATGGGTGAAACCTTGAAACACAAATTTCGTAAATTTTTGGGATGGTTATCGGTGAAACGAGCCAATATAGTAAGGTTTCCATCAAACAAGGCAAAGGATTTATTAGTAAAAATGCTCAATTTGCCGGAAAGCAAATGTATTACGATATACCATGGCTGCGATGGGAATCTTTTAACGGAATATTCGAATATGCACAGGAGTGAAGGCTTGAAACTAGAGAATTATATTTTGACTGTTGCTGAAATTGCTCCTCATAAAAATTTATGTACGCTTTTAGAAGGGTTTGCTGTTTTAGTTAAAGATTATAATTATCATGGTAATTTGCTGATTGTTGGAGGTGTAGTTTGTAAGGACTATTACTGCAAACTAAAAGAACTTGTTACTAAATTGGAATTGGGTGAAAGAGTAGTATTTGAAGGCAGAGTGAGACATAAAGGAATAGGGCTTTATTATAAAGGTGCTGATGCTTTTGTGCTTCCTTCTGTTGAAGAGAGTTTCGGTATTCCTGTCATCGAAGCAATGGGCCTTGGAGTGCCGCTTGCCGTTTCTGATGGCGCCATTTTAAGTGAAAATTATTTCATTCCCTTCAGGGAAATATGTGGTGATGCGTCTAATTATTTCGATCCTTTTGATCCTGAGAGTATAGCTGAGAGTATTAATATGTTGATCTCTAATAGAGATTATCGTGAACAATTGGTTTCTAAAGAGATTAAACAGGCAGAGAATTATAGTTGGGAAAGGACATCGGCATCTTTGGTGGAAGTCTTTGCTGAAGTATGTGAGCATAAAGTAACGTATCAGATATGTTCTAATTGTGTGATGGATACTTCGGACCAGAAGATTCAATTTGATGAGAATGGTGTGTGTGAATACTGCGATAATTATTATAATAATATTGCACCGAATTTGTATCACGATGAGTCTGGGAGGAAATTGCTTAATCCAATAGTAGAAAAGATAAAAAGAGAAGGTAAGGATAAAGACCATGATTGTTTAATTGGTATCAGTGGAGGTGCTGACAGTAGCTACTTAGTTTATATTGCTAAGGAAAAACTTGGATTGAATCCGTTAATCTATCATGTAGATGCAGGATGGAACTCAAAGATTTCAGTTAACAACATTGAAAGAATAATCAACAGTTTGAATTTAGATTTATATACTGAAGTAATTAATTGGAATGAAATGAAGGATTTACAACTATCTTTCTTTAAAGCACAGGTTCCTCATTTAGATGTACCTCAAGACCATGTCATTTTTGCTTCTCTATATAATTTTGCAGTAAATAATGGTTTTAAATATATTTTAACTGGTGGGAATTATTCTACTGAATCTATTCTAGAGCCGTTAGACTGGATATATCATGCAACTGACCTTCGTCAATTAAGGGATATACATCGACAATTTGGCACTATCCCACTCAAAACTTTTCCTACCTTGGATATTCTTAAATCCAGGATTTATTATATGCTCTTCAAGGGTCTTACGGTACTAAGGCCACTTAATTATTTCCCTTATATAAGAGAAGAAGCAATGCAGGAGCTTAAAGAAAGATTTGATTGGGAACCGTATACACATAAGCATTATGAGTCACGTTTTACAAGATTCTTTGAAGGGTACTGGTTACCCAGAAAATTCGGATATGATAAACGCCGTACACATTTCTCAAGCTTAATACTGACAAACCAGATGAAACGAGAAGATGCATTAAATGAATTGAAGAAGTCAGCTTATGATGAAGATGAAATGCAAAGAGATTTTGAGTTTGTTGCTAAGAAACTGGATTTAAGTGTAGAAGAATTGGAAGCAATAATGAATGGTGGTAATAAAACATTCAGAGAGTATAAAAACAACCTGTTATTAATAAACACAATTATTAAGTTGGTTTCATTGCTTGGGCCATTGGCGCCTGAAGGATCCTTGATAGTTGAACCGGCACAAAAGCATAGAGCATCACGTTGATAAGTATTAATAAACGACCTGGATGATTACAATAATAGATTATGGTTTGGGTAACATTAATGCAATCCATACGATTTATAAAAACTTAAACATACCGGTTACAGTTGCATCAAATCTTTCTGAACTGGACAATTCTGAAAAGCTCATCTTGCCTGGTGTGGGTACTTTTGATTTTGCAATGGAGAAATTGCATAGATCCGGCTTAAGGGATAAATTAAATAATTTAGTAAACGAAAATGGTGTACCCATTCTTGGGGTATGTGTTGGCATGCAAATGATGATGGGACGTAGTGAGGAAGGACAAATGGATGGCCTGGGTTGGGTGAAAGGCGATGTACTACATTTCAAAAATATTAAACCTGATGGTAAAAAAATGGATGTCCCGCACATGGGGTGGAATAATATAACACCAAAGAGAGAAAGCCCGCTTTTAGATGGATTGGACAATA
>JADHTQ010000122.1 GCA_016784965.1 Bacteriovoracaceae bacterium
ATTGCAGAATTGATAGAAGAGTGGGAAGATGGCTATCAAACATTTGTAGGTGAAAGAGGTATTCGCCTCTCAGGTGGTCAAAGACAAAGAATAGGCATTGCAAGGGCACTTTATAAACAAGCTGATGTGTTAATATTTGATGAAGCAACCAGTGCACTCGATAATAAAACTGAACAGGCGGTAATGGATGCGATTGAGGATCTAGGTGAAGAAATAACGATACTCATTATTGCACACAGGCTAACAACTTTAAAAGGTTGCGATCAAATAGTTAAAATAGAAAAAAACAATGTTATTCACACTGGCACCTACCAAGAGATGATTGATGCTTAAGATAGGTAGATGATAGAAGAATTTACAAAGGATTTAGAATGAATATATATTTTAATGAATACTTTAATAGGATTAAGTTAAGCTTAGACTCTGTTGATAATAGTGGTTTAGAGGCGGTTGTAAATCTTATTAACAACGCAGTAAAGAATAATAAAAAAATTATTACTGTCGGTAATGGTGGAAGCGCCTCTATTGCTAGCCATATTACCGTTGATCTGATAAATGCAGCTAATATTAAAGCTTTAAGTTTTAGTGATTCAGGCATAATAACCTGTTTTTCTAATGATTATGGTTATGAAAATTGGGTTAGCAAGGCGTTAGATTGTTATGCAGATGCTGGCGATGTTGCTGTCTTAATTAGTAGTAGTGGGCAGTCTGAAAATATGTTAATTGGTGCTGAAAAAGCTCGATCTTTAGGGGTTGACGTCATTACCTTAACAGGGTTTTCTACTAATAACCCGTTAAGAAAACTAGGCGATATTAATCTTTGGGTTGATAGCGATCAATACAATATAGTAGAGATGACACACCATATATGGTTGCTTGCTGTGATTGACTATATTATTGAAAACAACAAGGAGAAATAGATTTGAAATCAATTGTAACAGGCGGTGCTGGCTTCATAGGTAGTCATTTAGTTGATGAATTGTTAAACATGGGGCACAAGGTTGTAGTGCTTGACAACTTTAGCACTGGACGTAAAGAGAATTTAAGTCATGTAGATGGACAAATACAGTTAGTAGAGTGTGATCTGTCCGTTAAAGGTGACTGGATGCAGGAATTTAACGAGGTTGATTGGGTATTTCATCTTGCCTCTCTTGCCGATATTGTGCCATCCATTCAAAATCCAGAAGGCTATTTTCGCTCTAACGTCGATGCAACTTTCTACGTATTGGAGGCGGCACGACATGCCAATGTAAAACGATTTGTTTATTCAGCCTCATCATCTTGTTACGGTATTCCAGATCAATATCCTACAAAAGAAAATGCTGAAATTAGACCACAATACCCTTATGCCTTAGCTAAAAGAATGGGGGAGGAGTTAGTTGAGCATTGGGCGCAATTATATAACTTGCCAGCTATTTCATTACGATTTTTTAATGTATATGGCACAAGATCAAGAACATCTGGAACTTATGGGGCTGTCTTTGGCGTATTTTTAGCTCAAAAACTTGCTAATAAGCCTTATACGGTAGTGGGTGATGGTGAGCAAACAAGAGATTTTACTTATGTAACCGATATTGTCAGTGCACTCATTGCCGCTGCTGAAAGCAGCCACTCTAATAAAATATATAATGTGGGTAGTGATACTACCGTATCGGTAAATAAAATTGTAGAACTGCTTGGTGGTGATAAAGTTCATATTCCAAAAAGACCTGGTGAGCCAGATTGTACTTACGCAGATATCTCAAAAATCAAAGATGAGCTTGGTTGGCATCCATCTATTTCTATCGAAGAAGGTATTGAGAAAATTCTTGAAAACATTGACTACTGGGAAGAGGCGACTGTGTGGAGTCCAAATTCGATATCAGAAGCGACCGAAGACTGGTTTAAATACCTGAGTGATTAATTATTTTGAGACAAACAAAAGCGCTACTACTTGCTGCAGGACTAGGCACAAGGCTAAAACCGCTGACAGATATTTGGCCAAAATGTTTAATGCCAATTCAAGGTAGGCCATTATTAGAATATTGGTTGAGCATATTAAAAGAGGAAAAGATCAGCAATGTCTTACTTAATACTCACTATTTTTCAGAACATGTGGATGAATTTCTTAATCAGCCGCAATTTAAAGAGTGGATAGATTCAGTTTATGAGAAAGAACTGCTTGGTACGGCAGGCACTATCAGAGAGAATATAGATTTTTTTCAAGATAGCACGGTAATGCTGGCACATGCAGACAACTGGACCTGTTGTGATTTTTCTGGTTTTTTAGAATATCATCATAATCAAAGACCAAAAAATACAGTTATAACCATGATGACTTTTCAATCTTTCGACCCCTCTTCATGTGGTATCGTAGAATTAGATAATAATGGAGTGGTGATTGAGTTCCATGAAAAAGTTGAGCAGCCGCCAAGCAACTTGGCAAATGCAGCTGTTTATTTATTAGAGCCAGAAGTTGTTAAATGGATTTCTAGTCACCCAGAAATAACTGATTTTAGTACTGAAGTACTACCTAAATTTATGGGTAAAATAGCCACATGGGAAAATAGAGGTGTTCATAGAGATATTGGCACAATTCAAATGCTAAGAGCAGCGCAAATAGATACATGTAAAAAACCGATATGGGAAGAAAATAGCCATTGGCAGCAGGATTTTTTGAACAACCCCATACACAAGTTAATCAAAGAAAATCATGTTAACACAGAATAAAATAATCCCTATTGATGCTGTAATGGCTAATATTAGTAGCGACATTGCATTGTGTTACGGACATTTTAATTTAATCCACCCTGGACACCTTCGCTATTTACAACATGCTAAGACTTTAGCAGAAAAACTATTTGTGATAGTTGTATCGGATGCAGAGTTAGACAAAGACTCATTTGGAAGTCACTTTAGTGAAAATGAAAGAGCAGAGAGTGTGGCAAATCTGCAGATTGTTGATGGGGTAATAATTCTTAACAAAAACACTTTAAAGGGTTTAATCGATAAAATAAAACCAAATGTATTGGTTTTAGGCAAGGAGTTTGAAAATACCCACTCTAGACCTAATCAAATACAAGAAGCTATCAATGCAGTTGAGCTGGTAGGAAAAGTTGTATTTCATGCTGGAGAGGTTCACTATTTTAACGCTAATTTACTGCATGGGAATGTTGTAGATATAGAGAATAGTAGTAAAATTCAATTTCAGAAAATATGCAAAAAACATCAAATAACTGTAAATAGATTGCAAAAAAGAATATTGGAATTTTCTAAATCAAAATTACTTATTATTGGCGACACGATAGTTGATAACTATGTCGCTTGTGATGCTTTGGGGATGAGTGCTGAAGCGCCAGTTTTAGTGGTTAAAGAGTTAGAAAATCGTGAATTTATAGGTGGAGCTGCAATTGTAGCTTCTCATGTGAGGGCTCTTGGCGCAGAATGTCATTATATTAGTGTAGTAGGTGATGATCCTCAATCTAAGGTAGTACGTGAATCCTTAAAAGAGCAAAATATTAAAATAGATATTTTTACTGATAAAGAGAGGCCTACAACATATAAAACACGGTATATGGTTGAAGGTCAAAAACTGTTCCGTGTTAGTTGTATCAAGGATCACAAAATATCGATAGAGATTGAACAAAAAGTTATTAATTCTCTCACTAAATTAGCACCTAGTATTGATGGAATAATGGTGAGTGATTTTGTTTACGGTGTGATAACACCAAATATATTAGACGCAATTACTAGTTTGTCTACGCAATACAGTATAAAACTCTATGGTGATTTACAATGCAGTAGTCAAGTTGGTAAAGTAACTAAATTTAGAGGTTTTGACTTAATTACACCAACTGAAAAAGAGGCTAGAATTGCATTAGACGATAATGAGAGTGGCATCGAATGGATTTCTAATACTATATTAAAAGAGACTAATTCAAAAAATATACTCACCAAACTCGGTTCAGATGGTTTTATTGCATATAAAGGTGGAAAGTCGCCTCAAAGGCAAAATTTTCCAGCGTTAACAGTTAATCCAGTTGATGTAACAGGGGCTGGAGATTCGTTATTTGCAGCAATGTCGGTATCACTCTCTTCTGGCTCCAGTCTGATAGAGGCATCAGCAATTGGCACTTGTATGGCATCTTTAGCTGTAAACGAGGTTGGAAATACACAAATTTCTAAAGAGAAGCTGGGCATTTTTATAGAAGAGATTTTAAATTAGGTAAGAATAATGAGCGATAAATACGGAATTGAGAGTCATAAGTTGGCGTACCATCCTAAAAGAGTGGCGGCAATACTAGATGCTGGCGATGATTGGGAGAAGGGAAAAAGCATATACCCAATATACATGGAACTTTCTCCGATAGGCGCATGTAATCATCGTTGTACATTTTGTGCTGTGGATTATCTTGGGTATAATCCAGTGAAGCTAGACTTTGATGTGATGAAAAAACGCCTTCCAGAAATGGGTAAACTTGGGGTTAAGAGCATTATGTATGCTGGTGAGGGTGAGCCGTTACTATACAAGCGGATTGCAGAATTGACAGAAATAACCAAACAGTCTGGTATTGATGTTTCATTTACCACTAATGGCACCATCTTGCCGAAAGATTTTCTTGAAAGGGCGCTACCTAACACCTCTTGGATTAAAGCCTCTATTAATGCTGGGACAGAAGAGACTTACCATAAGATTCACCAAGGCAAAAAAGGTGATTTTCAAAAAGCCATTAAGAATTTAAAGGCAATGGTTGATTATAAAAACGAGCATAATCTTAAGGTTGTTATGGGTGCTCAATCAATGTTATTGCCTGAAAATGTTGACGAGATGGAAGAGCTTGCTCGGATTTGTAGAGATGAAATAGGCCTTGACTATCTTGTCATTAAACCGTATTCACAGCACATGTTTAGTTTAACTCATAAATATGAAGGCATTGATTATACAAAATATGCCCATTATGAGAAAATATTTACAGCTATGTCTTCTGATAGTTTTCAGGTGATATTTCGTGGAAACACAATGAAGAAATATATAGAAGGCAGTGATCAGCGTTATAAAAAATGCTATGCAACACCAAACTTGTGGGCATATGTTATGGCTGATGGAAGAGTGTTTAGTTGCAGTGCTTTTTTATTGGATGATCGTTTTAATGTTGGCAATATACACGATAACTCATTCAAAGAAATTTGGGAAGG
>JADHTQ010000123.1 GCA_016784965.1 Bacteriovoracaceae bacterium
CGAAGATGTTTTGCAGAATTAGAAGCTATTTATCTACAGCAAGAAAGAATTCAATGACATCTATTCAGGCATTGACATTACTTTTCCATGGCAAAATACCTGATTTCAATGAAGTAAAAAATTTACGCTAAACAGTTACCAATCTTGTCGAATTTCCCATTAGATGAACCTAATTTGTATAACACAGGTTAATCCTCCTTTTTTGCACATGACGTTATAAAATTTCTTGACAATACCGCAACTGTAATGATATCCCAAAAAACTACTTTATGGAGAAACAGCAAAACGTACATATGCTTGCATCCTTGTAATAAACTAAATTTATGGAAAGATATCCATCAACTGATGGTATATATATTTCTGTATGATATAAACCCTAGTAGATTGCAGAAATTCTAGGGTTTATAATACTCAAGTAAGTATCAAGATCAATAAGAAAAATAACAAGAGTTATCTTTAAAAATGTTTTTTCCCTAAACTAGCCAAAGCTCCTATACTTTTATTTCTCGGATCGTAATCCTTAAATAGTTTTCTTGCAATGTTCATTGTTCTAACGTAATTTGACTCATCCATATGTTCAAGTTGTTTTAATTTCTTTGGAATGCTTCCTACTTTGCCAACAATCTGAAATCTGGTTTGTCCGGTAAGTAGCGGACTGTGGTGTTCCAGAGCGAAAGAAGGATTGTTGCCTTTATATAACACTAGCGGACCTTCACTTCTAAAACACAGTGCACTTTCCGTTATTGTTCCTTCACCGGGATTACATCTACTCAGATTTAATACTGTTGCATCACAACCCTCACATACCTGGTATACGTCAAGATGCATAATAATACCTAATGCAATGTCTCTTGCTTCTTCATACGCATACCCTTCATTCTGCACCTGTTTAAACAGATAAGCGTAAGCAAACCCGTCTCTCTGAGGCAAGAAAGTGTTGTATCCGGCTCCTCGCAATACCTCATCTATTTCGCAATTTTCTTGCTGTTCTTTGCTACTATATAATGGTGATGCAATATATACTTTTCTGATTTTCATAAAATATTCCAATTAGGTTGAAATTTACAACTTAAAGACTCCCGTACTCTTCAATTACCCAAACATACTCTTTGTCTGGAACGAATGTCATGGATAAGTTTAGATGGTTAATTTTTCCTTCTACGCCTTGTTGTATAGTCTTGTAATCATCTCTAACTATCCAACCTCCAGTAACCTTCAACCGATAGGTTGATTGTATCTCATTTGGGCCTTTTCTATCGTCAATCAATTCCCACTTGATATTCTCGATATCCCACGCTCCATCTCTATCAGGAAAGTATATAATGCAATTTGCAGACATCCATTTCCCGCCGAAATACTTATACCTGACCAGCCAGCCAGCACCCACTCTGGTTCTATACGTGCCCTCTCTAGGCCCCAAAACCGTAGACTTATAATTGATGCTTTCCCAAATTGATTTTTTCTTATCGCTCATTCTAAATCCTCATTTCTATCTATACATTCTTTTGGTCACAACACATCATACATCTGTGGCATCCTAAAAACTATGATTAACTTAAACTGGAAAACTATAGCGCTTGCGTAAGTATTTAAGATGATCTAGAATGTTTTTCTGTGATTCCCATTCCTTCCATAATTTAAGATAACTATCTGCGACAAACCGCACAGAAGTACATTTGACTTGGTCAGCAAAAGTTTTAATTTCTTCCCTATGCTTTCTAAAGATATCAAAATCTTCCCAGTTCTCAGGCTCCCAAAACAAATAGAGTAAAGTAATTTTATGATTTTCAAATTTTTTCTGATTACTCAAATGCCGCAGACCAAGGTAATGTTTAATTAGTTGTGCGGCATCTAAGTACTGAGAACTTCCATCTCTTGCTTTTTCTAAGAACCTCCACCACTCATCTTCTGCTTGAGGTAGTTTCTCCCGTTGGTATCTACTTGAGAACAACGTTTTTTTTGGTTTAAGATATTCTGTATATTTTGATTCAACACATATGATACTATTATCACTTATTAATAGAATGTCTGAATTTGGTGCAGTTCCCCTAAGACCGGTACTACACTTTCCTTCAAACTCCATTGTGTTAAAATTCGTATTTCCAAATATATTTAAAGAGGCAGGTTCTTCCTTCCATCGAGCAAAGGTATTCACTACGAGTGCAGAAGAAGAATGAACAGCACATATTTTCTTATTCAGTTCATTTCCACTGCTCTCATTAAAATCATCTTGAAAGTCTTTCCATTTTATTCCAGGGAGCAAATTATATTCTGGTGAACTGACGTATCCTTTGTCATCAAGGCTATATGAAGAACACTTCTCAAAACATTCCCATATTTTCTTTATAATCATTGAGTGTTTAAGGACTTGAGGTTTAGATATACCCATTTTTAATTCTCGTTTCCTTTATACATCCTTATGGTCACAAAGCGTCATCTGTTCGTAACAGCAAAAACAGTGACTATATTATGTATCTGTGTAGCAAGAAATTAGTCCACATCTAATGAAATATTATTTTGAAAGTTTTCAAATCTCAAGAATTTCTGATGAAAAGTAATAGTTATTTTACCGGTAGGTCCGTTCTTCTGTTTTACTATGTTAAGATCAACTTCTCCCGGTCTTTTGGTTGAGTCATAATAGTCTTCTCTATGTAATAATATTATTACATCAGCGTCTTGTTCAATGCCAGACTCCTGCAAGTCAGACATTTCAGGAATAAGTCCTTCTCGTGTGTCTACTGTGCGGTTCAATTGACAAACTGCAATAACCGGTATATTTAATTCCATGGCCAGCGCTTTCAGGTCCCTTGTAATACCGGAGGTCACCTGTTGTCTGTATACTTCCCTTCCTGCTTCCATTAGTTGCAGATAATCAACAACTACCAACTGAATGTCATGTTGCAACTTTAAGCGCCTAGCCTTAGCACGAATTTCAAGTAATCCAAGTCCTGGAGTGTCATCAATAAATATTTCTGATTTTGATAAATCCTCCATTGCTAAAGAAAGCTTTGACCAATCATTGTCGCTAAGTTTACCTGTACGCATTAAGTTTGCATTAATCTTAGCAGCTGAGCCCAACATATTTAGTGATATCTGTTGGGCTGACATTTCCATCGAAAAAAACAATATTGGTTTTTTTTGATTTACACCGACATGTTCTGCAATGTTCAACACTAAACTTGATTTGCCAATACCGGGCCTTGCCGCAATAATTATTAGCTCACCTCTTTGAAACCCGCATGTTATCTCATCCAGGCCGGTAAAGCCAGTTGGTATGCCGGTTAGTTTACTGCCTCCTTCGTGCAAATGCTCTATATAGTCCCAGGTACACTGAAGTACGTCGTACATTTTAGGAACTGGTTTTGTAAATTTACGCTGAGTTATGTCTGATATTTCTCTTTCAGCTAAATATAGAAGTTCCTTAGACTCTAAAGGATTGCTATATGCCTCTTGTTGGATCTTTGTAGTGGCCGTAATCAAGTCTCTTATTATTGCCTTTTCTTGAACAATCTCTGCATAATATTCTACATTTGAGGCTAACGGAACTGATTCCTCCAATTTTATTAAGTACTCTGCACCACCTGCCATCTTAAGTAAAGATCGCTTTATAAGTGCATCTTTCAAGATGACAAGATCAACACCGTTCTGTTTTTCGTAGACATCTACAATAGTTTCAAATATATGTTTATGTGATGTTTTGTAGAAGTCGTTTTTTCCTAAGCTTTCTGTAGCAATATTAATTGTTTCATTATCTATTAACATAGAGCCTAAAACACTTCTTTCTGCTTCAAGATCAAATGGTTGTATTTTTTCTTGTATATTCATAAAGCCAGAATACCCCAAACATGTTGCTATGACTGTGATCGCATCACTATCTTATACGCTAATTAAAAAATACTTGTATCTAGGAAAGTAGTTCTTGAGCAAACTATAACATCACATCACGACAACACTATGTCGCAGTAAAAATATAATTTTAATAAATGAGGATTTACAGTTCGGTTGGTTTTCCGTCAGAAAGCATTTTGACTTTGTTACCAAAATAGTCGGGGAATTTGTCCGGTGACATGGTATGGACAGGGATTATTGTTGTGGGATTAAGCGCACTGGCGAATTCCTTCAATTGGGTAACACCTGCATGTCCGCTGGTGTGAACATGCATAGGAGAAATGCCGTACTCATCCCAAAATGGCTTCTCATTCTCAAAGTATCCACCCCACATTGAGTAAATCAGGGTTGAACCCTCTATATACCCCTTTTTTGCAAATGCCTTTCTTATGCCATATGACGGCTTCACAACAAGAGAATCTTTCTTCTCTTTAATTTCATCATATGTAATCTTTGAATCTTTATATTTATACAGAATCTTATCGTCTGCCAATCTCCTGGTGTTACTGTCAGAAGTGAAAAATACCCTGATGTCCTTGAAGTCGAATTGCGGAATACTGGGAGCTCTCTTACGTAAGACATCCAGCAAATGAACAGTATAAGGATCAAGCACCAGGATACGCCCGCTACGCCTACATGCACTGTATAAAGAGGAGATTCTATCAATATTTTGAGATGAGCAGGCAAAGAAGACCAGACCACTCTTCTCTTTGAAGATTGTGACCAGCCGGTCTCTTAACTCCTCCTCCTTTTCACAATAACCGGGCTTACCGTCAATACCTGTGCCTTCCATGATTAAATAATCTATATCTTCAGGCGGATCTGCAATGAATCTGTCAAACAGGCTGCTCTTTTTACCGTGACCCCTGAAATCGCCAGAGTAAAACACTCTCTTACCTTCCGCCTCAATCAAAAAAGCATATGCATCAAAACCGGAATGATCAACCAAGTAAGGTGTGATATTAAAGTCACCGATTGAAAAGCTTTTTTTATTTTCAACAATCTCTACTGTTTTGAAAATAGGATCAAGACCTCTAAAGTAATAAGTAGCCTTGATTAATTCCAGACAACCCTCACTTAAATATAAAGGTATTTGAGACTTCACAAATGGCATCAATCCATAATGGTCTGGGTGGGAATGAGAAATTAGTATAGCATCAGGCTGCTTGCTTTCGGCATCTTCTTTATAAAGCCCAGAGATGTTTTTAGCTATATTCTTTTCAACAAGTTCCGCTTTGC
>JADHTQ010000124.1 GCA_016784965.1 Bacteriovoracaceae bacterium
ATGTAAGGTAAAAAAATATTGCTGATTTTTTCATAATATGGTTTTATTATTCTGCACTACGTATTGTTTAGCAAATAAGGAAAAGCAGGAATTAGATGGCATTTTGAACATTCTTACATTTTCAAGTGTCAAACGACCGTCACTATCGCTATTATTTTTTGATTTTAAGTAGGCCTCATGATTCCAGTCAAAAAGCTTTATAGTATCAGTGGCAGCAGGATCACCGCTGCAAGAAAAAAGCAGGGTCATTGAAAGGAGTAGGGGAGTCAATTTCAAGTAGAAGTTGTTCATAACAAATGGCCCTTTTGGAGTCGTTTAAATTGTTTAGGTCGACGATTATTGTATCAAAGAGACAGGGTAGTAGCAAAACAACTTGGCAGTCGATCTCCACAAGGGTGAGAAATAAAATAATATTTGTTTTCTAATTTAAATAGATGGTGATCCAAAGACCTATACAGGCACACACCTATACCCTTAAGACAAAACTACTATAAATATAACTTTTACTTACATCTTGTAGGCAATTTGCAATTTGTGCTGCAATTTGTGCCAGCAGACTCGTGGGACTTGCTTTGTTAAAACCTAGTATTGAAAAGCGGTGGATCTAAGATCTTTCATTTTTTGTGGGCCAACAAGCATTTTGTTAACGCATTTGTTATTTGCCATCTCAAGTAATGCCACTCCTATTGCTTTCCCTAGCATTGGTGGTACTGCATTACCTATTTGTTTCCAAATTCGATCATTTTTCCCAATAAATTTGAAATCATTTGGGAAGCTTTGGATGGCCGCTGCCTCTCTTTGTGTCAGGTAACGATTTTGTGTTGGATGGTAATAGTTATGCTGGAGAGTCATAATAGTGGGGGAAGTTTTATTACGGTCAAGCCTTTGGTATTGTGTTTGTCTCAAACGTCCTTCTTTTAAATTTTTCCAATCTTTTCCTAACCATAACTTTTCTGGTAGATATTTTTTTTCATCTTCTTGATAACGAATACCTTTTCCCTCAGGAATATATTTTATTCGCTCTAAGTGTTGCTTGTTTGCCGGAATAGCTTGTTTAATATTGTGATTATATATTTCACCAGATGATGACTTGAGGTTACTCAAAACTTCACCAACGGTAACAGGTGGCACATATGCCCCATTTAGATTAATATCATACTTTTTTTCTGGGAAAATGACTGGGAAATCAAAGGTGGCACCTATGAGAATTGTTCTTTTTCTACGTTGTGGAACACCGTAATGTTGAGACTCTAATATGTTTAAATCAAAATGATACCCTAATACTGTAAGTTTATTCATGAGTTGTTCAAGAATTGGTTCATATTTTTTTGATGTAATGCCGGTCACATTCTCAAAAACGATAAACTTGGGTTGAAGTAACTCTACGATCCTACAATATTCCAAAAAAAGGTTATTTCTTTTATCATTAATGCTATTGGTACCAACTGTTGAAAAACCTTGGCATGGAGGCCCTCCTACAACTAGATCTACATGTGTATGAAGTAAAGAAGATAATTTTTCTTCTGTTAAAAATTGAATTGGGCCAGAAAAAGGTACTGCACGAGGGTGATTTTCTATAAATGTCTTAAGAAAAAATGAATTGCAATCATTTCCTAAAAGACACTTGTGACCTGCCATTTCGAGGCCATGAGAAAGTCCACCTGCCCCGCAAAATAGATCAATAAACTTCAATGACACTGCCTCTCCTTAATATCTAGATTTACATCTTTACTCTGTTTAGATAACAGATAAGACTAAGTTTGAGAAACATATTTTTTCTTATTTGAATAGTAAAGAGGGCGTCTTTTACTTGCTTCTTAGTTATACTTCCAGAATTAACACGATCAATAATCATCTCAGAGAAATTGAACAATCTCTTTTCACCAATAACATTTTTCCAAACACAAGGTTTTGGGCCCTATCAGCTATACATTATTTTTAATAGCTTAGAATAACTTTTATTTTTTCTCGCACTTGTGAGTGCATCGATATATTGAGACCTACGTCTATTAGGGTTATCTGCCAAATACACCCCCCATGTGGGAATAGAAATGCCAGATTGTTTGCAAAAATATTGAACTACGATTCTTCCAATTCTGCCATTACCATTGTTGAAAGGATGAATTGTCTCAAATCTTTCATGGAACCTCGCAGCAACCTCCTTTAAGTCAAATGATTTATTTTCAATCCAAAAAATTAAATCATCCTCCAATTTTTTTATTTCTGGCCAAATATTTTGAGGCATTACAAAATCTAGGTTTTGTAATTCATGCTTTCTAACTTCACCGGCCCAACTCCAAACATTTGAAAACAGTTTTTTATGAAGTTTAACCCAGAAAGTATAATTTATAGAATCAGCAGTTTGCTTTTCTAACCATACAAGACCCTTGATAATGTTATCTTCTTCATATTCATCAAGTTCACCTATTGTGGTGATATGTTTAATTTTTAAACCTTTCTTTAAGTCTGGAGGAAGAGGTGTTTGACCGTCTCGATCCTTAAAAAGATATCCACTCACCAAATATCTCCCTTTCTAATTAATTCTGTAGTCAGTCTCTTGATTCGGTCTTTCATCTTGGTAGTAACTTTTTGGCCTTCCAGTTCCATTTGAGTATTTGCCCTTTCTACAATCTTGGTGGCCTTTTTTTCAGCTTGATTTATTATGTATTTATCATATTGCTCATTAGGAACTATTGCATATATAAGATGACAATCTATTGATTGCGCAATCTTACCCAAAGATTCAAGTGTTATTTTTCCTTGCTTCTCCCTTTTTTCCATATTACTAATCGCAGATTTAGAAACTCCACATCGTTGTGCGAGTGTTTTTAAAGTCATTCCGAATGATGCTCTTATAAAGTTAATCCAACCATACTGAGTACTACATTGAGAATCAATCGAACTGATCTTATTAAATTTATGTTTCAATTGTTCAATTTTGAGGGCATCAAACTCAATTTTATTTTTGGCCATAATTGTCTACCTATTTTAATATTAATGATACTATAAGTACACATATATGTCAACATAATACACATATAAGTACATATATAAGTGTTGTTATGCGTATTTATATATTCATATATATGTTCTTTTATAGATGTGGATACTGTTGCTACTTGGATTTTGGGATTTTGGTGGGATTTTGGTGCCAGCAGACTTGTGGGACTGGCCGTGTCTAGTGCAGTAAGTCCCGCAGGTCTGCTGGCACGCTCCCGCTAGGCACGCTCCCGCTATCTTATGGTGAATGTTCATTCTTCATCAGCTTGATAAACTCTTTAAAAACTTCAACATGATTCTCTCCCTTACACCACTTCTCAATACTTCCCATATTCACAGGTTGTTTTTTAGAAACAAGGACGGCCTGATCAAGTCCGTCCCTATCTTTAAAATACATATATGTTGCAAGTCTATCTTTTACACAATCAGTTGGAGATAAAATTTTTATAATGTTTCCATGAACTTCTTTTTCATCTGGTTGAATTGGATAATCTTCTCCAATACCCAGAGGGAAACTACCTGGAAACTCAACAAATAAATGATCACATTCTGGATGAATGTAATGTCGACCATGTTGAATAAACCCAATTCCTTTCATGGCCTCTGGCAGCCCCTTTGTAAACATGCTCCCTAAAACAAAATCAAGATCTCCTGATTTGTATATACCTTCTGAATATATTGAAACGACCGCACCTCCTACAAGTATTGTGTCGATACCCTTTGCCTTCAGATGTGTGGCCACATATTTCCACAACTCTTCCTCAGTACAATTTTTAAGGTTTATCTTCATTTCTCCCCTTGTCCAATTACTGGTTTGCCTGCTCTTCGGGGTCTTTTTCTCGTTTTAAAAAGAATTTCTTTGTCGGCCAAACTCATAGAAGAATGAACAACTCCAACTAGTTCCATCAAAGGTTTAGTTAAAGGAGATTTTTGATTAAATGAAAAAATTTTTGTGTTTCCAATTTTTTTAGAAACAACAACTCCAGAATCCTCAAACTTTTCTAACTGTTTTTGAACAGTTGAAAGAGAGATACTTATATCTCGAGATACACCTCTTGCGTGAATCTCTCCATAATGAAAAAGATGAAGAAGAATAAAAGAGGCGGTTTTTGTTCCAAATATTTTATCTAACATACACTTATTTTATCACAAAACACAGGTCAATCAACCTTTATTTTAGGTCGCTTGACCGGTATTAGAGGTCAAGAAGTTTTTTGGTGCCAGCAGACTCGTGGCACTAGCCGTGTCTAGTGCAGGAAGTCCCACAGGTCTGCTGGCACGAATCCCCGAATCCCCCTGACCTTTATAAAAAAATTGATGATAGAGTTCGACTCAATAAAAAACAGATTTTGAACACCTTAAGCAGAATAAGAAGGTATCCTTTGAAACAGAGATGTTGTGTACATCGCTAATAGTGCTATTTGAGGTAATGATTACAGTTTTTTTAGAGAAGACAACAAAGAAAAATTCTCGCAATAGTTCAATCCCCCTAAAGTTAGTAAAAAGACGGTTGAGCTTGATGAACTTTATGACGGTGTTTTTTTTTATTACTTCCAATACAAAATTAAGTGCTAACCAAATAGTTTCATCGTATCGCGATCTTTGGCATGTAGAACGAGGATTTAGGTGGTTAAAATCCGAACTTGAGATGGGCCCTATTTTTCATTGGAGAGATAAAAGAATTCGGTCACATATTATGATATGTTTTCTATCACTTGTATTAAAAGTTTTTCTAAATAAAAAGCTCCGTGAATATGATGAAAAATCAAGTTATCCAGGGTCGATGGCCTCATTAAAGCGATTGAAAGTTGTTGAAATGGAAGTTAGTGGCAGAGAAGTACATATTACTACAAATATTGAATCAAAGGCCAAGTCGGTATTTAAGGCCATTAAGATGCGTCCCCCCTGAAAAAGTCTTATACGAATCCCAAAAAGTCTCAGATGTAGTGGAAAATATTTTGAATTAATTGTAAGCGGTGCACCCCTGTGACCCTGGGGGCAACTTTTCTCTTGATTTACAGTTTTTTATCTGGCCAGGAACTGACCTTTTAAGGGAAGAAGATTCTCAAAATCCTCTAGAGTTTGAGCTTGGGGTAATTTATCTAACA
>JADHTQ010000125.1 GCA_016784965.1 Bacteriovoracaceae bacterium
ATCAATAATTCTATCTATATGGCAGAAAAAGATATTCTCTTCGTTATTATTGCTTGGATTCATGTTTTCCAATGCAAGTTTTGTCTCTGGAAATTCCTTTCTAAACCACTCAACATTCTCGTAAATACCGTCCAAGGTGTATTGTTTCCCCATAGGGTCAGGAGACCACAGCTCATTCTCAAAGTAAAGATCTCTTGTATAACCGGAATGAATAGAATAATAATCTATTTCAAGCCCCCTGACATATTCCATTGTTTCTTTGATAAACCCCCTCGTCACATCATCTGTATTCGCGATATTGAGTAAAATATGATTCTTGGGCGGAGGGAAATAATTATGAATTAAGAAGCTAATATCTTTCTCTTCTTTTATCTTTTTTAAATTTCCAAGAAGATAAGGTTCTTGCTGTGAACCGCCGGATAACTCTATATTTCCTGTAATTTCAGAAATTTCCATAATATCTTCTACTATATTTTCCGTCATTACACAGGCCGTTGATAAAAACAATCTCTTTTCTTTTCTCAAACACTCTGCCCTATAAAAGCACTAAAACAAAATTAAAATATTAAATATTTCACACAATCATATATTATAAATTTCACTTTTATATTTCTTCAGGTTATTCTCATCCTTAAACCACTCAATAGTATTAACAATACCTTCTTTTATTGTTACCTCAGGCTTCCATCCGGTCAATTGCCTCAATAATTCACTGTCACAAACCAGTCTTTCTACCTCACTATTTTTTGGCCTGACTCGTTGATCATCAGACACCACACTGGCATCCACTCCTAAAATATTGATAATCAGATTTACAAGCTCATTAATGGAAATTTCCGTTCCAGATCCAATATTAACCTCTCTTCCAATGGCTTTATCACATTTAGCAAGCGCGATAAAGCCCTTACAAATATCCTTGACGAAATTGAAATCCCTTGTGGGTGAAAGATCACCCAACTTGATCTCTTTCTTGCCACTGACAATCTGGGAAATGATTGTCGGGATGATTGCCCGTGCCGACTGACGAGGGCCGTAAGTATTGAACGGCCTTGCTATGGTGACAGGCAGTTCGAAGGTGCTGTAGAAACTCATCATCATCGCATCGGCACCAATCTTCGATGCGGAATAAGGCGACTGTGGCTGCTTGGGATGTTTCTCATCAATAGGCACGTACTGAGCCGTGCCATACACTTCCGATGTGGAAGTGTGAATCATCCTGATGTTTCCGTTCTCACGCGCAGCCTGGCAGATATTGAGCGCACCCTTCACATTGGTATCCACATAGCTGTCCGGCGCCACATAGGAATATGGAATGGCAATCAACGCCGCAAGATGAAAAATCAGGTCGACATCCTTTATAATGTGCTTACAGAAGTGCGGATCCCGCACATCCCCACACACAACTTCGAGATTCTCCGAAGCCTCCACATTCTCCAACCATCCCCAGTCGTTGAACGAATTATAGTACGACAGTCCCCTGACTCTATGACCATGCCCCAGAAGCATTTCCGTGAGATGCGACCCGATAAAGCCGTCAGCACCGGTAACAAGAATATTTTTAAACAATGTACTCATAGGAAACTTTTATACCGCGAATCACATCATTCTGCATAACCGGTCACCCTTTCATACATGGTGCAGAATTCATATCTTTGTGCTTCTCAAATAGAGTGTTTCTGGTACAGGTTAAAGTAAAATCTACTTACCCTTCCACTCCCGGAGGTCGTGATTTAAACCAATTAATCAATCCCATTTATCTAGGGATTAACATCATTATAGACGTTATTCAGATAGGTGTTTTGCGTAAGGATAATTTATCTTTTGTTTTTTTACAACAAACCGTATTAAAGCAATCTTGATATGAATCTTTAGCTTCATTATTTTCAAATCTTATTGAAAGCTCAGCGCATTGGGATGAAAGCGCTCGCATCACCTTCAAAATAAACATTACGAAACATTTTTAGATCTGAATCCAGGGCATGTTTATAATGTTCCTCCAAAAGGCATTCATTGGCCTTATATAAAATCTTATCATAATCCTCATCAGGAACTTCTGTCAGGTTAACAATCCTTTTCTCAGAACTTACATAGCGAGAAAAGAAGTCATCTTCATCTTTAATTAGTCCACGTTCTATACACTCATCCCAGTATGGTGAACCCGGATATGGTTGCATAGGACGTATTGTCCTCTTATCATGCCAGGATGTCGCCTTTATAATTGCATTAACTGTTTTATTAAGACTTTCTTCTGTTTCATTAGGCAACCCAAACATCGATGGTACTGATACCAGCATTCCTTCTTCTTTCGTAATAGTGGCTACCTCAAATATTTGTTCTACAGTAATTTTTTTATCCATTTCGTTCAATATTCTCTGATCCCCGGATTCCAGTCCGTACGCTACCAATACGCAACCCGCTTTCTTCATAAAACGCAACTGCTCACGATCAGCAATGTTAAATCTACCATTGCAATCCCAATTAAATTTCAAATTATTTTTCAGAATACTTTCACAAAATTCGATAGTCCTTTTCTTGCTACACATAAATAAATCATCATGAAACCCAATATAATTTATTTTGTATCTGCTCAACAACTGCTTCACCTCTTCAATGCAATTCTCGACAGAACGCATACGGTAACTTGTTTCGAGCCGAAAGCAAAATTTACAGGAATATGGACATCCTCGCGTTGTTATCATACCAAGTGCACGCACAAGATTATTAACACCTGGTACCCTTCCCGGAAAAGTATAACTCTTCATATCAAACAGATCCCAGGCAGGAAATGGTATTTCGTCAAGATTGTGAGGGGCGTTGCCCTTTGTCGTCATATTTATCTCATCGTTTTCCCTCCAATAGAGACCGGGAACATCTTTTAGTGATATTTTAGACTCAAGCATCTCAAGGAATTTTAAGAATGAAATCTCAGCTTCTCCTACCAATACGTAGTCTGCATTAAGTTTCTTCAAGATATATGCCGGTGAGGCAGAGGGGCAACTACCTCCCAGAATAAGTGGAGTATTTCTAGAAGCGGATTTTATGGCCTTTGCCAACCTCAAGGCAATGTGAAAATATGCAGCCTTAAAACCAAGCCCGATACAGTCAAACGATTTCTCTGTCTTTATGAACGAATACAGTTCGTCTTCCGATTGATGATTAGTCGCCTGATCAAAAATTGTCACGTCATGCCCGGCATCACGCGCAATCGCAGCAAGATACCCTAGGCCATAAGGAAAAACATTGTAGGGAGTATTACATTCATGCATTACCAAAAGAACTCTCAATTTCCCTCCACTATTTCTTTAAGGATTTTAGGCACTACAATCTCCTCTATGTATTGATTCAAATCACCATAAAATTTAGATGATTTTACATTCAAATATCCTATCAACGACGACACTGAATATTTTGGTGGATTTGACATTACTACAGATATTTGGTCTTCTTGTGCACTCAAGCCCATTACTTCTACCGAATCTTTTTATCTACAAAGAAAATATTATTACTGCTTCGTATATTCACCAATTTCATCTTTAAGAATCCTAAATAGATATTTCTATTCCGCGTTTGCATCCATATAAGCTAAGTTTAGCCACCATGTTCTATCTTTAATTCTGCAAGTTCTGTGCCTCACACATTTTAAAGAAATAAGAATTTGTATTTGAGTATAATTCATAAAAACTGCCCTCCTCTACTATTCTTCCAGATTTTAGAACATAAATATAATCGCAATTTTTTACCGTTGATAGACGATGAGCAATAATTACAACTGTTCGCTTACCCTTCATAGCATTAATGCTTTCTTGGACAAATATCTCTGATTCCGAATCCAATGCAGAAGTCGCTTCATCAAAAACCATTATTGCCGGATCCCTGAAAATTTCCCTTGCTATGGCAAGTCTCTGTCTTTGTCCTCCTGATACCCTGATTCCTCGATCACCCACTTCTGTTTCGTATCCCATGCTTGTCTCTTTGATAAAAGCATCACAGTTTGCCAGGATTGATGCATGTTTTATTTTCTCCCTGCAACTGTCATTTTTATAATCACTTTCCCATAATGAGATGTTATTTGCAAAACTATCATTAAAAACGACCGAATCTTGTGTTACATAACCCATCAAATTCCTTATGGTTGCAACGTCAATTTCCCTATAATCAACACCATCAATACATACTGTTCCAGATTGAGGAGTCAATAATCCAGTTAAAATATCAAATAATGTAGTTTTGCCTGTACCGGATTCTCCAACAATCCCAATAGATTTATTTTTAGGAATAGTCATATTTATATCCGAAAGCACCTGTCTGGAACCGAAACTGAAACTTGCCCCTTTTAGTTCAATCATTCTCTCAAATTTTCCAACTTTGAATTGACCAACATATTCTTTTTGAATATCAAAAACTTTTGTGGCGTCCTCAAGAACCTTTATACCTCCAATAAAACTATTAAACTTTTGCCATATACCCTGAAATGCAAAGACTCTGGTAAATAATCTATAGAGAAAGAGCGAAAGAATCATGACACTTCCTAACGATTCCCCTTTATATACAACATTATAGCAAATCATAGCGGACAAGAAGAGTACTGCTATTGGTTCTGCAAACGACAAAGGAATTGCGGCCAACACACTACTCTTAAAACAATACTTTCGATAGTTTTCCAGCTTTGTAAATAATTGGTCAAAAATGAGCTTAAAACTATCTGTTGCTTTCAAATATTTGAAGTTAGCAAGTATCTGTAATAGGATGGATTGAGTTTCAGCATTATTTTCTGAAGTAAGAACCGACATTTCTCTTGTAGTCTTTACCAATGATCTCATCATTAGAAATACCAGAAAACATATTAATAAAACAAGAAAAGTAAGCCTGGAATTAATAAGAAATGCTGAGAAGATGTAGATACTTATAAAAGTAATGCTAGCTAAAACTTCTATATATGAATATAAACATATTACCGCTCTTGATATTTCAGTAGTAATTATATTATTCAGATAACCGATTTTCATATTAACAAAATATCCATATTTCATTGATTTGTATCG
>JADHTQ010000126.1 GCA_016784965.1 Bacteriovoracaceae bacterium
GATTTCTGAGGAGTTTTGGGCCTAATCTCGGCCATTTGGGTACAAAAATAAGAAAATTATTATGATTTTTATTGATCATTTTAAATGGTTATCAATATTTAATGGATGCTATGCGATAGGTGAAAAGTTCAGGCTAATGGTAAAAAATTAAGGTCATGCTTCCATTTGTAGCTCTCATACTTCATCCTTACAAGCTTAAGATACTCATTCTGGACTATAGGATGGTCATAATTAAGCAGTACATCGTTAATCTCAACAAGTTGAAAATTATTAAGATGATACACATTTTTCATATTACTTCGTATCGAAATAATAATTTTATGCTTTAGCTTTTAAGGCAAAGCAAGAATGCCCTCGGAATATGCTAATAGTCCTATTCTTCATACTATGAGCAATATATGAAAAACATTGCAGCAATAATTGGTACTTTTGCAAGTGCAATCCTCTGCTGATACTAAATCGTAATAATGTCAATAATCACCTTAACTTTTTCAAAAATCAATTTCAACCAACCATAGATGCATGCATCGCATCCATACTTAGAAGATCGCTTACTCATATTATTCACACCAGAAGCAACGCTGTAGGGCTTAATAACAGGGGCTTAGGATATATGATTACAAAATTACATATTATCTAGACAAATTCGAATACTCAATCCATACTACACATATGTATCAGAATAATGTTATCCAGAATATTGCCAGTAATCTCCTGTTAGGTGATTACGAGATGTCACGCCTGTTCGATACTGACATTGATAACTACAGAGAACTCAAAAAAGCAAATTTCCAAGATTTGGATCTATTTTTATGGGCAGAGTTTTGTGAAAAGCTAGGTATAAGCTTACATTCGCTTGTCGAAGATTGTGTCGATTACGACGCTGTTTTTCAACAGTATTACGGCAATAAAAACTACATCCCGAAAAAATACCAGGCCCAAGATAGCAGCAGAATGTTTACTTTTGCAACCGTCATTGAATATTTACAAAATAGAGTTGACCAGTCATTAGCAACAGAGATCTTGGCACACCATCAAATATCTACATTGGCGCTAGATAACAAGCTACAAGGAATTGATATCTCTCTTATTATTGGGAGTCATGGTCTTGTGGAAAAACGAGGGTATGATAAGCAATACTCATTTGAAATGGGTCAGTATGCAATCAAGAAATTCATGAAAACCAATCCTATTAAAATAGACAAAAATCTAATTAAAAACGTATACCACTTATATGAAAAGTTCCACGAAGAGGATATAAAATTTCTAGACAAAAACTGGGATTATAAGATTGAAAAGCTAGATGCAAAAAAGTGTGTAATTAAATCAGTCGCAACTCAAAGAAACCAGGAAAAATTCAAGCAAAAAGCAATCAGCAACCAGTATGTAGATGCATATCGATCGGGAGTTTTTAGTTCTGTAGGTGCATTTCTTGGCTACCCACATCTTAAAGTCACACAATTAAAAAGTGCCGTTGATGGTGATCCCTATAGTTTATTTGAAGCTGAGTTTCCTAGTGCTTCGTTAGCATTAGTTCATTAGGCAGACATTTTATCAACAACTTTTTTTATTTCTCTAATCATTCCATCATTGATTTTGCTCTGAAACTTTTGATCTATCGGTCTGTACTTTAATTTCAACATCAATATAGCAACTTTTATTTTTGTAATCCAAGATGTTTGAGGAAAGTCATAATAGTTGGTTTTTTTAAAATACTCATGACCTGCTCTAAATACTGATTTTGCAAGATATACATAGTCTCTAAATATCTTGTGTCCAGCTACTCCTAGAAAGTTTCTTGGTACCTCAATACTCCTTTCCGTTGAATATATTAGATTTTCAATACTGCTATTTAGTTGCTTGAGTAATTGATCGCAAGAAACATTATCATGGATTACCCCAATTAGATTTCCTCCAAATACATTTATTCTAGCTTCAAATTCATTTTTGATAAACGGTGTATAAGAACCACTACAGAGGTATAATATGCTTTTATTGTTATAAATCGGTATATGCCCATGCAAAAAAGATCTATCCCAGAGAGTTTTCATTAATGAAGAAATGTATCTAGTCTTAATAGTTGTAGCAATTATGATTCCATCTGCACTAATTAGATCACCTTCAATTATCGAACGCAATTCATCGTTAATAACACAATCACCTCTAGCTCCACACCTTAAGCAACCACGACAACCACCGTTAACATTTATATGGTTGAGATTAACAACTTTTAAGTTACTACTCATCTTTTGTGTACAATATTTCACCATATTGAAAAGATTGTTGTTTTCCTCTGTAGCATCAGTGATCAACAAGAACTTTTTATCTGTCAGCACCCTCTGTGTACCATCAAAATGCATCGGAAACTTGATTTTAGCTGGTATTTCTGCTTTTATAGCTAAGTTTTCTACTGTCCAATTTTGGTCAATATGATGGGTGAACCTTTTAAAGAATTTGGTCAGGTTAGTTTGTTTGCTCTCAATTAATAGATCATTTTTTGCTGCTAAAAACCCACGTACATACTGAAGCCCTAGGTCTGCTGAAATATCTCTAATATAATCTTCTGCTAAGTTGTCATAGAAATGAATAGATGTTGATAGCGCAGTTGCATATTTATTTTGCAAGTCAAGCTTATCTCTATTGTCGTATAGTAATTCTATGAACCGGACATATTGAGCTGGTACAACAAAGTGATAAACAGGGTATGCCCAGATTATCCCATCAGCTTTATTCATTCTATCAATAATTGACTCGATGCCTCCGTTCTCGATAGACTTAATATTACTAGAGATGTTAATGACTTCAAAAGAATGCTCCTTAAATCTAAACTGCAAAAACCTGACAAACTGCATCGTTACACTGACATCACCTTTTGGGCTGCCATGTAACACAATAAATTTATAAATTCTCTCCATAATACTCAGTATTAACGAGGGTGCTATTTAAGACTAGATAGAATAATTTACCTATTCGAAGAGATATCTGTTTGTGCTTTATTTGCCAAATGTAAACAATCCAACCGATATAAAAACGAAGAAAAGTTATTATCTACTTCCTATCTGCCTTGATAGGGACCTAGCAATTATCTCTCCTATGGTTGTCTACTCATATTGTAATTATAGTGGTAGACGGAAAGACGCCTTATTACTATAAACCAAAAGAAATAATCTTATTAGAAGTTCAGATTTCATTTTTATAAATGGTGTACTCATACAACGTATTAACATGTATTTTCATGGTAGAGAGGGCGTATTGACTAATCAAAAAATGCTAAGAAGTAAACCTGAAGATTTGTTCCTCAAATTTAATATCGCTAAGAGTATTATGGGCCAATTCGGAATCCTTGGGCAAAAATGAATATTTTTCAAAATACATTAAAAGGCTACCGCTTCCATTAATTTTATTGTATTGAGAACGATTAAATATCTTCAAGGTTTTTTTATGAATGCAATCTATTTTCATGGTGGTCCAGGTTTTAACTCAATGCCGGAAAAAACTCTCCTTACCCCTGACTTTGAGCAAATTGGGCTAAACGTCATCTTTTGGAATGAGCCATCATCTCAAAGAGCACAAGGCCCCGAATTCTTTGAAGTAAATGCCTACATAAACTGGCTCTACCATGCAGAACAGACTCTTCTGTCTGCTTTCGACAAATATGGTCCACAAGTAATTATTTGTCACTCGTTCGGCGCCAACGCTGCCCATCACTTAGCAATTAAGTACCCACATTTGATTAAAGCACTGATTTATATTTGTTCATGTCTTGAACCATATCAAGCAGACAAAAATTTGTTTCATTTTACTGCACTGGATTACATCGAACATGGTGACACTAAGTCTGGTAAGACTCTCCTCGAGCGCCTTGATAAACATTCGGACAACTTTGATGAAAATGCTCTTCAAGCTTTTTTATTGCTTTTGCAAAATCCCAGGTACATTAACTATTACTGGGTTGATAAGTCCAAAATGGGTAGTTACTATAGATTACTCATGAATGAATACCAATTTGATTTACAGTCATTTATTAAAGTTAGAGCTAGCTTCTTTAAAACAATGAGAACAGATAAAATAAATACGCCCACTCTAAGCATATATGGTACTGAAGACATCGTCATCAGTAGGAATCTTGAAGAAGCAGTAATCAAAAAAAATTACTCTAATTACATATTTGAAGTACTAGGAGAATGTGGTCATTATCCCCATTATGAAGACACTTATGGCTTTTTCAATGTTGTTCAAAGGTTTCTTGCATCACTCCCTGCGAATAAAGCCACTGCACACAGAGCCAGTGTTGCCCCAAACATAGGAGAATAACATTTATGACTAGTGAGATAAAAATTTTACATGATGAACTACGGACATCAATTGATCAAATGATTTTGACAGATGAGTTCCCTGATACAGGAGTTTCAATATCTATAGTTAGCGGAAAAGCTGAGTCATTTACATACAACCACGGATACAGTAATCAGACACAAAAAAAAGCCGTCACAAACAGCACTATCTTTTTGGCATGCTCTCTCACAAAATCTTTTGTGGCAACTGCATTGTTGATGCTAGAAGAAAAAAAGCATATTTTTTTGGACAAACCGTTGGGTAACCAAATTCACCTTCAGGATAAAACTATTTCAGACAAGCTAACACTTATTGATATCTTGTCGCATAGAACTGGCCTTCCATCTAACGATTTATTTTGGCTGCTAAGATCTTTTAACGGTTACGAGTTGCGTGAAAAGCTAAAGTCTCTAGATTTAATCTCTAATAGTTTCAGGCAAACATTTATTTACAATAATTTACTTTACTCATCTCTTAATCATGCACTTGAAGACCTTACAGGTGAGCCACTAGAAAGTTTTATTGTGAGAGAAATATTTACTCCCCTTAAAATGAACCTGAATTTTTCATCCTAAACTTGATCTGATCTTCAAATACCTGTCCTGGTCATTGACATGGTCATTTTTACGATATTTTTCCTTAAGCAGTCTGCAAACAATAAATGTTGGCCTATTATACAAAGAAAAGTATG
>JADHTQ010000059.1 GCA_016784965.1 Bacteriovoracaceae bacterium
CATGCTTAATCCTTTTGTAGATTTAATTTTGCAACTAAAGCCTATCAAAAGAATTACGATCGGCCACGACTCGTGGCCGTATCGTCATGTAATCATTGAATTAATCTCTTAACTTAGTAGCATTCTCTGCTGGCACATTTCACACATTTCACACATTTCATTGCTGTTAATAAATTATAGATAGTTATATGTTATTATAATAATTTAATTAACTACTTTAAAAAGAAACAATTGAAGGGTTTAAAATGAATTTTGAAGAATTTTATGGCCAGAGCATTATCAATGAATTTGATAAGAAGATAAAAGCAGTCTCCTTTTATATTGCAGCTCCATTACAAACCTATTGGTTAATTGGGGACATATTTATTGTCGGAAGAGAAACGTACGTTATCCTTTTAAGGTTTCTGATAGTTGTCATTTCTTTGCTGGCACCTTTTGTAATTATAAAACTAAAAACTATTGGACAGAAGTCGGTATTAACAATATTTTATGGGCTTATCCACATGGGATTTACCTATTTCTTCCTGTATGTTAATAAAAGGCCTGAGTTATACTATGCCGGTTTAAATTTAGTTGGTCTTTCAAGCTTGGCATTTCTACCATGGAGGCCAAAAGAAGCGATTATAAACGCAATTTTGTTATACACCCCGTTTGTATTTTTTATTTTATTTACAAAGTCTTTTATATACGATCTTCCAATTTTACATTCAGTAACTTTTTCTACAATAAGCTTAATGTTTATATCAATGTCTATTTGGTATTTTAACAGTATACTAAGAAAGCGGGAGCTGAGGGCCAGATTTGATTTAGCAAAAATTTCAGCTCAGGTAGCCCATGAC
Organism: Bacteriovoracaceae bacterium; assembly: GCA_016784965.1. Lineage (GTDB taxonomy): Bacteria > Bdellovibrionota > Bacteriovoracia > Bacteriovoracales > Bacteriovoracaceae > JADHTQ01. The sequence continues at coordinate 840 of JADHTQ010000059.1, forward strand.
ATAAATTCCCCTTTGGCCGCATTGGATACGGGAATTAGTTATTTTGATTCAGCTTCAAATGAACATGTCAAAATTATCAAAAACGCAGTTAGAAGGATTAAAGATATTTCCAATGGCCTTCGCATTAAGCAGGATTATGAGCTTAGAGAAGCACAGGAGTCAAAAGCAAAAGATATAACGGCCGTTTATGTTAAAGGTGTTTTGGAAACAATTGTTTCGGAAAAACGCTTGCAATTTAACAAACTCAGCAATGTAGAAATTGATTATACCATACCAGGTGATGGCCATACGTTATTTGCAAAGGCAAATGTTTATGAGTTGCAGCGAGTTCTTTCAAATCTGCTTAACAATGCAGTAGAGGCCTTTAAGGGTCAAGGTAAGGGGCAGGGTAAGGGGCAAGTAAGCGTTGAACTAACCTCAAAAGATGATTTGATCCAAATTAAGATTATTGATAATGGCAGTGGGATACCTTCTGAGATATTAGACAAAGTTAAACGCAGAGGGTTCAGTTACGGAAAAAAACATGGGTCTGGTTTGGGCCTTGCACATGCTTTTGAAGTTGTTGAAGAAATTTGGGGTGGGCAATTAAATATCTCTTCACAAGAAAATATTGGAACAACTATAGAAATTTTATTACTCAAGCAAGACCTGCCGGCTTGGTGTATCGGAAATTTACAGCTAAAAAAGAAAGTAGTTATCGTTGATGATGAAAGATCAGTAATTCAAAGTTGGAATTATCGACTCAAGAATGAGTTTAAAACCGATATTGAAGTATTGACCTATAATAATATTAATGAATTTGAAACCTGGATCGATAAAAATATCCATGTCAAAGATAAATACTCTTATCTTATTGATTATGAATTTCTTGGTGAAAGTAACAACGGTGTTAAAATAATTGAAAAACTTGATATTGCCAAAAATAGTATATTGGTTACAAGTCACTATGAAGATCAAACTATTTTGGCCAAAGCTTCAAAGCTTGATTTAAAAATTCTGCAAAAAGATAGAATCTCTACTGTTAAAATTGTTTTGGATATTAGACTTGAGGATAATGCAGGTACAAAAGTACAGGATCTACAAGATAAAAGGGACAAACAACAGGTATTTGATGCGGTATTAATTGATGATGACGATCTCATTCATTTGATTTGGAAAACAAGAGCAGAGGATGTGAATAAAAAGATAAAAATGTTTAAATCTGTAGCTGAGTTTTGGCAAAGTGAACACCTGATTAGCTATGAAACGCCAATTTATATTGATTCAAATTTGGAAGATGGAGTTAAAGGTGAAATTGAAGCCAGGATAATTTTTGAAAAGGGATTTAAAACGATCTATCTTGCTACTGGATGTGAGGCGGATGAATTTGAAGAGTATGGTTATTTACTTGGGGTTAGGTCTAAGGAGCCGCCTTGGTAAATTAGTAGGTGATTTTACACTCATCCAATCGGAAGGATCCCAGAGGCATCTGAAGTTGCTGCAGCTATACTATGGATGGCTTCTGATCAGTCTTTTTCAAAAAATATGACGGTTATCTAGACCCCTCGAACTTAAAGTATTTCTTTATACCAGTAAAAACCAAGCGTATAGTTAGAATATGGATGGTATAAAACGAAACATTTAACGTAATATCAGAGACTTGCTGAAATTTTTTCCAGTAGTACTTATTGTAGGTGCGAGGCAGACCGGAAAGACGACTCTTGCAAAAAAAAAAAAAAAAAAATGCGGTCTTGGCTGGTCATATTATGATCTCCAAAAAGGTAAGGACTTTGATTTTGTGTCACGTGATTATGATTTCTTTTTTAGAGAAAATGCAGAAAATGTAATTCTAGATGAAGCGCAAGAGTTACCTCAGCTTTTTAAAGAGCTAAGAGGTATCGTTGACTCTAACAGAGAAAAAAAAGGTCGTTTTATCTTAACAGGTTCAAGCTCCCCTAACCTACTAAAAGAGGCATCTGATTCTTTGGCCGGCAGGATAGGAATTGTTGAAGTTGGGACATTAAAAGTAAATGAAATCCTGGAAGTTCCATTATCCCCCTTTTATAATATCTTTAAAGGATCATTTAGCAGCGATAAGGTTATCTCCTTACTTAAAGATAAAGATATTCAAACTCAAGAGCATGATACAATCAAATATCTTTTAAGCGGAGGATACCCCGAGCCAGTCCTTGCTAACAATCAAAAGTTCTACAGATTGTGGATGGAAAACTACTATCAAACTTATATAAATAGAGATGTAAAAAAGCTTTTTCCAAAACTTGATTCCATTAAGTACAGAAGGTTCATTGATATACTCTCAGGTCTATCGGGAACAATAATCAACAAATCCTCAGTTGGACGGTCTCTAAACGTTTCTGAAGTGACGATAAGAGATTATCTAGAAATTGCACACTCTACGTTTATATGGAGATTTATTCCTTCATATGAAAAGTCTAAAGTTAAATCAGTTACTAAAATGCCAAAAGGTGTCTTTAGAGACACTGGTCTTGCTCACTACTTAGCAGGAATAACATCACGAGATCAACTTATTAAATATAGTAACGTCGGATTAAATTTTGAAAGTTTTGTAATTGAAGAAATTTTAAAAGGTATTGGTACCTTAGATATCGGAAGATGGGAGTACTACTATTATCGCACACGAAATGGATCAGAAGTTGACTTAATACTCGAAGGCCTTTTTGGACTTTTGCCAATAGAGATAAAGTTTGGAACCCATACTACTTTAAAGCAGTTAACCTCTCTAAGAAAGTTTATAAAAGATAATGATCTTAAACTTGGAATAGTGATAAACAATTCCAATCAAATGAAAAAGCTTTGTGATAATGTTGTTCAAATTCCTGTCAGCTATCTGTAGGGCAAAGGAATTTTTATTTCTAACAAATTTTTGCAATACAATCCTCAACATTTAGCGAGGTCTATTGTAGTGACATCGGAGATAACCCAGACAATAAAATGGCAGATATTTGATAAATATTCATATGTTACAGCTCCTTTGTTGTGCTTTATGTTTGGTACGTTGATGCCGGTCCGGTAACGGGGTACCATTTTGGGTGGTGCAAATCAACAGTCGAGAACACGGTAGACGCCCAACTTACGTCACTAATAATAGAAAAATGTTCAATCATGGTTACTTTTTTCATCTAAACTTCTCCTCGTAAAGATAAAAAATAACTTATTTGAGATGATTGGCCACGCTGCGTTGCCGTAAGAACATAAAATTATAATAGAATTAGCGAAGTTTAGATGTGATTGCCCTGGTGACGGTTACGAATGCCCAAACTTTTATCAGGAATATCAATTAGTCTATTTCTAGATATTCGAGTTAACGGTATGTCTGATCCAATTCAGTGTCAGGCAGCATACTAGTGATGTCAATAGATTCATGTTTTTCATTATAGTAAACGACTTTATTCTCTGAACATAAATAAGATATTATTTTACTTTCTGGAAGATTTTCAGGAGTAACATTTACGTTCTTTTTCAATATAATACCAAGTTCCTTTACTAGAGATATCAAAGCAATAAAGTCTTTATTGCTTTGAACATCTTTAGGGCTGAAATCCATCTCGATCTCACTATAGTTCTCTGAATTTATAAAAAAATGACAGTTGATGGTTATATTCTTAGATTTAAAAGAAATATCTATTCCACTTCTTTTTACTATTTCTAAGAGTGCATTGAATTCAAGCGGAGGACAAGTGTTAATAGATGATGAAATCTGATACTCTCGTTTGTATATATACTGCAATAAAGTCTCCCAGTGATCTTTGTCAACATTATTAATATAAATATCTCTGAGTGAACCATCTATTTTAAACTCTCTATCAATTATTTTTAAAATCATGTCTATAATTCTCTTGTTAGGGTGTTATAAAGCCAATAAAATCACTACCAGATCTCCATCTAGCACCATATCCATTGTTAAGTCGATATTGTATTACCTTCCCATACCGACCTAAGTTTGGCGTTGTTTTTATACCATTTCTCATCATGTTTTTAACAGTAGAGCTGGCGACATCATTGATTTGAGAGCTTGTCCTTAATGTATTACGAAGGGTGCTTTTGGTCAGCCCAGCAACTTCTGGATGCTTTGTTAAGGCCCGACCAGCATTCGTTAGGGGTGTATTCTTATAATGTTGAAGTGCACTTCTAAAATAGTTACTTCTGTCTTTACTAGCACTGGTCATCCTTACAAAACTTGTTGCTCTATTCCCAAGAGAAAATGTACTGAAAGCAAGTAATATAGCATTTTCAAGAGCATAACTTGACTGGATCCCCATTGCATCAGCCTGCATAGGAGGCAAGGATGCCTGTTTAGCTACTTTATATTCATCATATATCATTGAACCTAAACCTATAATACCAAGAACGATAGTTGTTGCTAGGGCTTCGCCACTCGGATCAACAAAACTCACCGGATTATTGCCAGCATAGCTATATAAATTACACTCAACAGGACTTGCAACACACTTATCAGAATTTTCCATAAAAAATAAATCAGGTGTTAGAAACCTCTTGGCAACTGGATCGTAATAACGATGCCCCATCCTGACCGCATCAACATCTTTGTCATAACCCTTACCAATAAAATCTATGACTTTTGATAATTCTCCACTGTGCTTTTTTCTAACTCCATAAGGTGAAGGAATATCAAGGATCTCACTATCGCTTATAACAAAAGAGTTTTTCATATCAGCAGTTATTGGGATAAACTCATCATTTGCAAAAATGCCAACTACTTTTGTACCGACATCAACAGGGTGATAAGCTGTAGTATCTGTAATCAACACGCCAAGAGTTTCATCACTATAAAGATAGGCTTCGACAATTTTTCCATTAACATTTTTAATTATTGGTAATGACTTTTCATCATAAATGATTTGAGATAGTTCCTTGTTAGAGCTTTGATCTATAACCTTTGAAATTCTTCCCTGTGGGCCATAGATAAACTTTTTACCATCTTTTTTTATGACCTGACCGATTTCGTCTAGATGATATACAATATTACCGATTTTCCATTGATTATTATTTTGGTTAAACTCAAGCAAAGTAAATTTATTATTAACACTATACTCTTTCATAAGACCAAAAGGATCGTACATGTAATGTAATTTATCATCACCAGAATCTCTTGATTGCAAGAAACCTCGATTAGTATAAGTGTAGTCAAAGGATTGTGTGCCTATATGCTCATCAAAGTCATACTTTTCATCGGTGATAAAACCTCTATTGTTGAAATTCCAACTAAGTTCCATTGATGATAACTGTTTTTGGTCATTTATGATGGCATGAGCGTTTTGCCTTCCAGTATGTGTATCATAGCTATTTTGAATAGTTCTAGCTCTTCTACCATCACTTAAACTCATTGTGATCACAGAAGGCCTAAAGTACTCATCGTATTGATAATTTAGTAGTGGAGCTGAATTTACAATTAGAATTTCAGTATTTCCAAGCTCATCAATTTTATTTTCGAAAAGTAATTCAGAAATAAGGTTCCCCGAAGTATCTTTAAGCAAAACATGTTTACTCTTTTGAATACCTGTTGGGTAGTAATCAAACTCTACCTCGTAGGTGTTCCATCCATTAATTACAAGTTTAAATTGTAGAAGTTTGCCATCAACTCGATAGATATAGGTTTTAGTAAAATCTTTAGATCTAATACTGGTAGTAAATCCTAACTGACCATTTATCTCATCTGCTTCAAATTGTTTACCATCGTGACTATATTCAAAGTGTGCCTTCTCATTTGTCAATTCGTTGGTGTTGGTAACCACAAGTGCTCGGCCTATATTATCCCTTAGATAATCAACTGAGCGAATGACCTTTTTATCAGGGGAAGTTATAACTTTTCTGGCGAGATGACCGGTTTTATTATCGTACAGGTAATTTATCGCCATTAGATCAGATCGATTGATACGCTCTATTTCACCTAAATTATTGATTGATATTTTTTGGGTATTTAACTTAGTTCCTGGCATTTTAATTTTACGAACTCTACCCATTACATCATAGGAGTATCTGTAATGGTTGTGATCTTCATCAAGATATTCAACCTTTCTAAATTCATCGTCATAGTGTACGAGGGTTTCATAGGTGCCGTTTTCGCTGGTTGTATACTGTATCCCAAAAGAAGAGATTTCAAGATTTGAATTCTTTTGGCCTTTAACACCTTGCTGGTAAACAGTCTCTGATTTAAGACTCAAATCAAAAATTGCGGATAAATTGTATCCAATCTCGACATCAGAATTGTCATTATAGATCTGCGGATAGATCAACTTGTCTGGTGTAATTTCTTTTTCGACAAGTTTAGAAGAGAAGGTTGAGACATCATTGTTAGATGAATTATATTTTTTAGGCCTAAATAGAACAGACTTCTTACTTTGAAGACTTGGACCTTTTATCGACCCAATCGATTTTCCATTTGACGCAGTTAAAACATACTCTTTTATCGAAGATGTTGCTGTATCATTAACTCTTTTATTGATTTCAATAACGCCTGGACTGTTAGCAGTTGCAAAATGATACTTATACTCACTTAAAGGGTTAGTTGATCCTGCAATATTTAGGTTGTTCCAATCCTTGTGCAATCTCTTCCATGAATCATATCTAAAGTATTGTGTTAAACTATGGTCACGGTCACCACGATCTATGGTTAGAGACAGAATATTGTCAGAAAGCTTTGATATTTTGTCAATAGTATTAACAACGCCACTAGGTTCAACAACATTTTGTAGGCGATAATTTGAATCATAGGAAAAAGTTGTTTTTCCCTTCTTTGTATCATGAATCGACTCTAGCAGATAGTTGTTAGGAGTATAGACCACGTCTTGTATGAGCCGCTCATACATATTGGTGTCACCTCCACCAATAAAAATCTTGGATACTAGACCTATCTCATTTCGCAAGACCTTAGTTCTATGTATAAAATCAAAACTATTATCTTGGTGATTAGTGCCAGTTATTACAGCTTCTGATAATAGACAGCTTGGGTGATCATCAGTTGTTATGTATTTATTGTTTGTTGTAAGTGTTCCGTGACGATTTACTTTTATCTTCTGTGTTGGACAGATGCCATCTACGTCAAATAAGGAATAAATAGTCTTTGAGGCAATAGAGTTTTCTAGGTTACCTGAGTCTGTCGAGAAACCACTATCAAGACTTCTTAGTCTCTTTCTTTTAAGTCCATGAAAATTTATATCTTCATATTCTTGCTGAGTAAATTTAAACAAACTGGCAAGCTTCTTATCTTTTATGAAGGAGCTTTGTGGGATTCCTTGATAATAGTCGTTACTAAAATACTTCAAAGTCTTCTTAGAATTAGGAGTATCTACGATAACCTTGCTGAAGCCTTGAATTCTAAATAGTCTGCTGTGTAGTATCGGATTTTCATATTGAAATATCTTTTTAACTATACCATATCCTGATGACTCTACCTCGATTGAATCTAGCAGAGTATTGCGAATTCCTATTCCTACCTGTGGCGCTGACTTTTTATAGTTAAATTTTAAAATATTTCCTCGCCCATCATCGGCACGGATTAAAAAACCAGTGCTCGGAGTGTTCAATCTTAAGGTAAACAGCTTTTTTCTAGAAACTACGGCAATCTCAAGGTCGCCATCACCTGATAAATCTGCAACAACTGGGTATACTCCGTATGCTCCAAATCCTCTAATACCTTCATAGACAGTTTGCCTAAAGTAATTTCCAATATTAGCAAATAGATACAATACTCGCTCATTTTTCAAGATGGCATCGGCCATCCCATCATTATTGTAGTCAAAAAATAGGATTTGAAAGTTAGTAAGATCTACTGTATCTCCACGACTACCACTAAAGCGTAACGTTTTAGGATCTCTGTCAAATTGATACATCCCCTTTCCGTACCAGACAAGCAATGCTCGTGCTGTTTTGCCTATCATATCCAGATATCCATCACCATTTAAGTCATGTATCCAAACAGTACTAACTCTAGTTCTGGAGTTTATGCGTCCGCCATACTCTTTGGAAAACTTGTACTCATCTTTTGTAGATTCGTTTAATATAAATCCATAATTGTTGTATCCAACAAATAAAATGTCTGGTTTTCCATCTTTATCAATATCAACAATTCTTATATTTTTTCTGATATCCCATCCAGGTGGAAGTTTTACAATTCCTACAATATTTCCTACCCGCGAACATAGGGTTAATTCTTGTGCCCCAATCCCTTGTGCCACAACTATCTTCTCAGAACGAGGGCCTTTCATCGCAATTATCATCCGAGGACGTTTTGTCGAAAATGGCATGCTTAGTCGGCAATTGTTATGCATTCCATCTGTAAATGGGGGAAGCTTTTTTAACTCAAAACCGTCTTTTGTTTGCACATAGAGTTCATGGGTTTTAGCAAACTCAATATCAGTTAAACCATCATCGTTATAATCAAAAAATGTAGAGCGAGAGGTCGACAAAAATCCCATGCCCTTGTCTGCAAGAACATCATCCATTTTATCGCTATAGCGCCACCTCTCTTTGGTGTGCATCTGTTTTTGGAAGTCATAATTAAAAATTATAGTAGGATCACTAACTCCGCTAGGATAGGTTTTGCTTACGCTAGTTAAATAATTGGCGGAGCTAAAATACCCATATTTTTGAGTGAATTGATACTTATATATTTGACCAAATTGAGCCGTATTAGTATTTTTACTTAAGATTTCTAAGCTTTTGAGATAACGATCAACATAGATCTCATTTCCCGATCTATAGTCGATAAATGATGGCCCTCTTGGCATTTTCTTATAGCTAAATTTTGCCACATATTGGTAATTATCGGCCCTACCACCCCAATAAACCTTATCCATGTAAAAAGGAGATTTTTCACCTAATTTTATATATTCAAACTTTGTCTCAAGGCCTCTTTTGTCATATGCTTTCAAGATGTACCATTTGTAGATAGAACTCTCATTTTCTCTATATAGATGGTATTTTTTACCAAAGACGACAGTCACTCCATTTTTAAGATAGGCATGGATGGTCTTATTATCCATAAATTGCACTCTGACCACATTCGACATGTCTTTGGTATACCAAAAACCGTCATTGCCTTTTTCGATCTCCCCCCATGGAGTCATAAAATTATCATCAACAAAATTAATTAAACCATAATTTCTATAGCGATAAATTGAGTGAGTATTACTCCACCTCATCCCCCATGCAGATGCACCTGCTTTGATTGAATAGCTTGGAATGATCGAAAAAAGGATCTCGCCCCGTTTGCTTGGAAGATCAATTGGAAGTTTTAGAGAATAATCTCCAGTGGCAAGTAGATTTTCGGAAACATTTTTATCAGAAAAAAATCCAGACATTGACCCCTTTTGAGGTTTTGCAATCTTTGGATCTTGAACCATGTTGTAACCATAATAGCTTTCATCGGCGATGGCCTGTACAAGAAATAATAAGTGAATGATAAACCAATACGTTTTCATATTTGGCAACTCTTTAACCATTTGATTTCATCTTCACTGCGTTCAACATATAGCTTAAAAATAATAAGTAACTCCGAGATTTGCTCTTTTATTGAAAGTTCATCAATTTTGCCATCGTGGTTTCTAAGGTTTGCAAGCAAAAAATTTGAAAATGGAGACCTTCCTACTCCAGTGTCCTGATCTAAATTGAGATGTTTATCAAATATCTTTTTGGCCTCGATAGAATTGCCAAAAAGTAGTGGGGTGGTAAATTTGTGCCATACACTATCATGAGCGAGCGAGTATTCCTCTCTGTGGTTTATCGTTGGAAAGATAAGCTTTCTATCTGTTTCCACTCGGGTCTCCATTCCCAGTTTATTGAGGTCATCGGCAGTTACATCTTCTGTGGAAAACATAATTGCCGTATTCATAATTACAGGTGTTATACTATCGCACTCTAAAAATCTTGTCCTCACATTTTTTGTGGATCTGTAGAGATCTTCAGGAGTAATACTAATGCTTATCTTTTTCTTACCATCTATAAGTTGCTTCCAGATATTTTGGGCCACTGCACGCGATACTGTTGGGTAGGTAGTCTTAAACTCTCTTGATACATAATATTGTGGACTTATTTCACCATCAGAGCAACTATCATGACGAGATCCGATCACTGTATCATATGGGAGACCTGCACAATTTGTTTTATAGTATGGATTAGGCACACTTAGAATGACTGTTGAAGTATTTTGCTCAACAGGTTGTAAAAATACTTCCTCTTCAACGTCATCCGGGATGTTTTTGACCAATTCATTAAGCACTTCAGATACTTTTAACAATGAATCAAAAATACTAAGACCACGTAAACCTTCCAACTTTCGGTCTCTGCTGAGTCTTCTTAAAACGGCAGGATACTTAAACTTTAATGTAAGTAAGACATTATTGTTGATTGATTTGAGTACATTATCAAGCGCAGGGCCTAATTGAGATAGATCCATGTTATGAAAATCCCAGGTTTGTAGCAGATAGTTCACTTTTGCTTCAAATTTTGCATTTTGTAATTCAAGCCTCGTTTGATGTATATCTATTGCCAAAGATGTAAGTCTACGCTCAAGTTGAACGATTTTTGATTTGCGCTGAAGTAAAGTCAACTCATTAGTAATCCAATAATCAAATAGCTCTCTTAAAAATGGATGTCTGTTAACTTCTGCCCCTTCACTTGTAAGTTGCGCTAAAATTTTGGCCTTCAAATTATTTAGCTCCATAGTACTTATTTCACCCATATCAAGAAGCAAGCGCTCCTTGTTTTTGACAATTCCTAGTGCTAAAAGTATCTTCTTTGTAAGGTTTATGGCCTCGATATCTACAGGAATATACTTAGAAAATCCAATAAAGAGCTTATTAGTCCTATCTTCTCCACGACAATCATTGCCAATAATATAGTAGTCTGAATCTTCCTCTGCCAAAAATTTAGAATTTCTACCAATAACAGAAACATTCTTAGCATATTTTAAGTTACCCTCTCCAACAGGTATCTCAATCAATAAAAGGCTGCCAACTGGAGCAGTAGGAATTGGAGTATTACCAAGTCTAAGTCCAGTCGAATACGATGCCCTCGTTCGATCATTTCTTTGAGTTGACTGACTAGAATCGGAATTTGTTTTGTAAGTTCTACCAGAGTTGACACCTAGACAACTTGAGTCACTATTTACCTCACTTTGCTCCCTTGTATCAGTCAATACACTTCCTGTAGTAGTCGCCTCAGTTTTTGAATATTCATATGCAGCACTTTCATTATTTGTAGTTGTATCTGTAGTTGCTTCTGTTACAGTATCCATTTTAAACTTTGATCTTGTATCCGAAGTTGTTTTCGATCTTGTTAAAGAGGTTTCAATACGTGCTGAAGTAAACCACCCAGCTACTGGCACATTGTAAATACCAGTACCGACGCTAATATTTAAGGCCCGTGTAGTTTGATAACTAGTTGTACCTTCTGTTCGTCTTCCCGATGTATGACTTTTATTAGTTGAGCTGGCAGCAGAGACTATCTTGCTACTCGTCTTACTATCTCTGTTACTGATAGTTGAATTGGTTGAAGTATTACTATTGTCGCTCATACTTGTTCTAATTGAGCGGTTAGCACATTCTTGAATTGAATTGGAACTTCTTTTGAAATCATTTGATGATTCACTGGCCGTGTCTGTCTCGTTCTCAAAGACACTGTTTGATACATCCAGTTTGTAGCCCTCAGGCCCGATTTGAGGATCGACAACACTATACTTAAATTGTGGGGCAAGGTTGATTGCACATGTTGGAGACCACGCTCCAGAAATATTAAACTGTACCATCTCTCCTAGTTTCATATTGAATTTCAAAATCGGCTCATAAAGATCACTAGATGAGACCATGATTTTTTCTTTGTTAGTCACCACATGATCTTTTGCATAAACATTTCTAAAACGCGTGGATGAAATTGTCTTCATAGCGCCGCTTATATATTGAGCATAACGATAATTGTCATCTTGCATGGATTGGGTAATGCCCTCAAAATCGGAGTAACTATTAATATAGCTATTTATCAATTGTTTATACTTTAGCTTCAGCCTTTCAATAATAACTCGTCCTTTCTCTTCATGGGAGGTTGATAGTGTAGTCTTCTCCCTAAGTGCTACATACTTTTGCGTCTCAGTGTTGAATTTTGAGACAAGTTTGCTGTGTCTTTTTATTGTTTGTTTTAACTTATCAGGAGCAAAACCCACATCGGAAGTAAAAATACTTTTTCCTGAGTAATAACCAGTCTTTTCAAAAGATCTGATCTGGTCAAAGCTCTCACTAAGCGACTTGTGCAAAGGTGCAAAGTATAGAGAGAGCTTAGGGGTTGTATTTGTCCAGTAGTCTCTACTGCTAACAGATTCAAAACCGCCATACATCTTCTTAATATCTATGAGCATTTTGGCCACAACATCATGACCGCTTCTAGATGCCAATAACTCAAATACTCTTGCAAGATTTTCACTACTTTTTATATTCTGGGTACTTTGTGGGATCTCCTGAATATCTGTTAAAGATGACATCGTCTTTAGCAACTCATAAATCTCATCATCTCTTTGTTGTCCAGTATCACATTTTTCTATCTTACAGATAATATCTTTTATTTTCGCAAGATAACTAACTCTTTCATATATAGGAGTTAGGGCATCCCCTAAAACAATTGCAAGCGGAATCGGAACTAATTTTGCAGAAATTGCTGATTTGATAACATTTAGATTAGTATTTAATGCGGTTTTAAATCCATTCTCATCTATTAATAGATCGTGTGATCTATTTTGATTAGAAAAGAGGTGCTCCCAAAGCTTTTTAACCAGATAATCTGTGTTTTCTAGAAGTTCATGAGAAACACTTTCATTTTGTTTTGGCCGATAAAGCAGCTTCTTTGCACCTAGATGGTATGTAGAAAATATATTAAAAAATGCAACGAGAGATTGACTTGAAACGACTTTTTCATCGTTAAATTCGATTCGCTTTATACTGTTTTCAACGACCTTACTTAAAACATCCCGACTTAACTTGATTAGAGGTGTTTTACAAACCTCACTTTGAACTCTACCAAGCCCCTTAAACACTCTGCTGATACATCTCATACCTGTAACAAAAGTGACCTCTGAATCTGAATATTTTGAGCAACTCTCTAATCGAAACAAAACGCCATCAGTAAATCTTCCATCGTTTCTTGATGCAGTGTCATGACAACTACTGATTTCAGATATTTCACGGTCTAAATAACTAGAAGACAGTGTCGGTATTACATCTATCAATTCAACATCATGTTTAGAGCAAGATGAATTGATGATTAAAATTATAAATATTATCAAGTTGAAGTTTCTCATTATATTATCCTATGTTTTAAAATAGCGGTTCTCTATCAATTGGTCTGTAGTAAGGATACCTATCTAATAGATCCTCGATCCTTACTATCTGTTCAGTTGTTAATTTAGTTGCATGTTTATGAGCAAGCTCTAGTTGCATCAAAACAAGATCAACAACACATCTTTTTTCAATGGCCTTTTGATTTGTTTCCCATAAATTTAAACCATTATGTAAGCACTCAGCTTTCTCTCTTACTTCTTGCTGCGTGGATGGGATTGAATCCAGACATTTTCTTGGGCAGGCAGTTAATTTTTTTTGTAGAGTTGCAAGAATTGTTTCTAATTTACCAATTTTTTTATTTGCTTTACTTAGGGATTCGGTTTGTGCTTTAACGGCTGTATTTGTCATGCTTTCGGCTGCAGCTATGGCATCATTTTTTGCTGCATCTGATGATTTTCGGGCTTCAGATAAAGCTAAATTAGATAGTTCCTTTGCAATTTCTTGTGAATGGGCGAATGCTTCTGTCTTTACTTCTGCAATATTTGATTTTACTTCTTCAGCTAGTATATTTTTATCCTTTTCTAATACTGAAAGATCTTCCTTAGTTGCATATTGTTTTTTTGCATCTTCATCACTCAAATATGAGCTAAGAGATGATACTTTTGCGTATAGACCAAGATCATCCTTTTTTGCATATTTCGTTAATAACTTATTTGTTGTATAACTCGAGAACATATTCGTATTTGAGGTGATTTTTGCATTTATTGATTGAATATCTGATAGAGTAGCAAAAGTGCCAAGTAATTCACAAGTTACTTCATAACTTGTAGTACAATTTGTTATGGTCTTTGAACCAGGATTACTTAAAACAAAACTCCTTGTTTGTCTATACAGGTTTAAAGAAGCCAATGACTGTTCAGGTTGAAAGAATACTAATAGCAAGAATAATCTAATAAAACTAATTTTTAATATCTTCAGTATTTTAAATAGTGTTTTCATACTTTCTCCAGTTTCCATAATTTAAAGGAGAGGCCCTCTATCGATCGGTCTATAATATGGATACCTATCCAATAAATCCTCAATCCTTACCATTTGCTCAGTTGTTAATTTCGTTGCATGTTTATGAGCAAGTTCTAGTTGCATCAAAACAAGATCGACAACGCACCTTTTTTCAATGGCCTTTTGATTTGTTTCCCATAAATTTAAACCATTATGTAAGCACTCAGCTTTCTCTCTTACTTCTTGCTGCGTGGATGGGATTGAATCTAGACATTTTCTTGGGCAGGCAGTTAACTTTTCTTGTAGTGTCGCAATCATTGCTTTTAACTGACCAATTTCTGCACTTGCAGTATTTAGAGCATTGGTTTGAATTTGTTCAGCGGCTTCAGTGATCTTTTTGGCCTCTTCAAGTGCCGCATCCGATAATCTTTTTGCCTCTTCTGTCGCTACGGTTAAGGCAATATCTGATAATTGTTGCGCTTTTTCTTGAGCTGTAATTATTACATCACTTTTTGCAGCTTCAATACTTGTTTTTAATTCATCTGCAAGGATGTTTTTATTCTTTTCTACTATAGAAATATCATCTTTTGTTGCATATTGTTTCTTTGCATCTTCATCTCTTAAGTAAGCACTTAGTGATGACTTTGTTGCAAATGTTTCAAGATCCTTTGTTTTTGCGTATATCTTTAAGGAATCGTTTGTTGCATAATTTGAAAATTTATTTGCATTTATGGCTATTTTTGCACTCAGAGGTTGTAAGTCTTCTGGAGTGGCCAAGGTGCCAACTGTACCGCATCTATAATGTCGATCCCTTGTGTCTTTTGGACAACCTACTGAAATAAATGCATCATTGCCATACTCTCTTGAAAATTCCTCAACACTAAATAGAGTTGCTGATGCAAAAACCTGTACAGATGTTGTAAAAAGCAAAACTACCAAAACTAAGATCAATTTAATCTTATTTTTTCCATTGCCTAAATAGCATCTCATAACTCCTCCTTCTGATTTTCAATCAGATTGATGATTTGATTTAATTTATATTCTTTCGATAATTTCAAAGCATTATTTTGACTATCATTAGTAACGCTCAAGTCAATTCCATCTTCCTCAATTAATGCACTAATTATTGAAAAATTATTTTTTAAACATTTTTCTTGGTTATTTTCAGTACTGTTTTTGATGTGAGGTGAGTCCTCTTTGGATTCATGTTCAACCACAGATGTTACATTCTCTTTTTTGCTTTCTTTATGATTTATACTTTGTTGATTCTTCCTGCAAGAAACGGTTAAAACAAGTAAGAGTGTTATAATTAAAATCTTTTTCATATTCCACTATCCTTATTGATATCAAAACACTCTTTTCTTTCTTCAATTGCATACATTAAAGCAGACTTCCCCTCACTATCTTGGTAATTTATATCTGTACCTATGACTAACAGTGATTCTACTTTACTCAAATCATTTTTTTTAACCGCTCGAATGAGTTGTTCCTTTTCATAAATCCAATCATTAAATATATTATAAACTTCTCTTCTGCGCTCAATGTTAAGAGATAGAATATATGCTGTGTTACTGTATTGTGATTTAATATGAATGTTTATTCCTTGAACCGATAATAGATATTTAATGATATTTATATGGTTTTCTTCTATAGCAAAATGTAGTGCTGTCATTTTATCTTTCCAAGAAGATACGTTGACATCTGCTTTCATCTCGTCAATAAGAAACCTGACGAACGCAAGATTTCCTTGCCTGGCAGCTATCATCAAAGCGGTTCTTCCGCTTTCCTCCCAGTCGAGATCGCTTTTTAAAGTACCACTAATGATCATTGCATCTATATCGCCTCCTCTCGTTATAGATTCTCTGATTAAAGTTTTTGATTTCTCATAGTTTCCTTTTTGTAAAACGGTTAAATTAGATAACATTGTTTCTGTTTCGCTATATGAGTGCAAAGATGCACCTACTGATAGATCAAGTTCTGACTTTTTTAACTCCCCAATAGCTTTATAGATATTGCTGCGTTTTAAATACCAATCACGATTATCAGGCTGAATTTCAATACTTTTTGTAATAAACTCAATGGAATTAATTTTTTCACCTTTTTGAAAATATGAATCAGATAAGATCGAGTACATCCAAGCTAATGCTAAATGAATCTTTCCAAAGCTACTACATCTTCCTTTAACACCTTCGAATAAACCCCCTGCTAAGATATATTCTCCATTTCTATTCTTTACAAAAAATCCACCGCCTGAGTCTCCATCATGAATTCCTTTACCTGCATCCCAATTGATAGATTCTGTATAACTGCGATTTTGTCTAGTAAGTTCGAGTTGTACTTGTTTTTGTATTCCATACTTTCCATTAACATCTTTACCAAATCCTACTGCTATACCCTTATTTCCAATTTGATATAACTGTTGAGCTTCTGTAAGTGTTTGAGGAAGTTTTGCTGGTGTTGCAATTAATGGATCAATTTTTTCTTTCAAAACAAGAAATGAAAAATCATGGTCATCATTTCTTTTTGAATCAACATAGTACGGATGTGTGTAAACCTTCTTAACTTGATAAAGCCGTTCATTCAAACAATTTCCATTTTTGCAATTATTACCAATATAGATAGCAAGATCAGCCGCTTTGTAATCAACGATACCATGACCTGTAGTGAGTACTATATCTTCAGCTATTAAAACTCCACTTTCTAAAATTCCATCGCTCAATGTTGTTGAATTGGGGGTAGCAATCAAAACTACAGAGTTCCATTCGTTTACTTCACTGACCCTTCCTCCCACAATTTGTGAAATGCGTGCTTTTGGTCCATCATTATTGAGTAAAGCTTTGCTGCTGTTTTTACCACAAGATATAAAGATCAGAACTGTTATCACTAAAAGTGTTAGATTTTGAATGTTAAAGGGACTTTGTTTTTGCTTGCTCATGTCAGTTCCACTTTTATAATGACATGTCTTAGATTTAACAAAGCAGCTATAAAATTATTATCATGCAAATGAGACAATAATAAAAAACACGATATTACTAACGTCACAACTTAAATCCTCCCCACCAAACATAACTTTGAACCAGCATGTGTTTGAGTAAATTTATACACTGGACGCACGGCAGCAACCATCACTAATCCTCTTTTTGTAAATTTTTCAAATTTGTAAATAAATTAAAACTACTAATCTTCACATATGAATGCTCTTTTGGCGTATTCATTGCCTTATGTGCAACTCCATTTGAAAAAGTGACAAGATAAGATTGGTATTACCAAGCTTAAACAAGCCGATAAAAAACTTTGTAAAAGATAATAATCATTAATTCATTGAGCAAAATCGGTGCCACTTTTCTTATTTCTTAACTACCCAAAACAACAAAACAAGTTGCGGCGTAGTGTTCTAGAAACCAGACTGTTGTTCTGGAAATTATATACAAGGGATAATTGATTCCATAGAATTCACTAATAAAAAATGTTAGAACTTAATAATTCCCAAAATTCGACACCTGCAGGTTAGTGAGATGAAAAGATGCTTGTTGCTATCAGTGTTTTGCCAATGCCTTAAAAATTGAGTTTAGTAGCCATACTCGATCGACTTATATCAAACTCACAAGAATATTTAGTAACAGGAAGTTCATATAGAAAAAAACATGGAAAAAAAGTTGATGAAAAAAGAGATAAGAAATAGAATACAACTAAGGTGTCAACATATGGCATTAGTCTGCAAATGACGCTATGGCTTTCAGGTGCAAATCAACAGTTTATAAAAGATAATGATCTTAAACTTGGAATAGTGATAAACAATTCCAATCAAATGAAAAAGCTTTGTGATAATGTTGTTCAAATTCCTGTGAGCTATCTGTAGGCCAAAGTAGCCATTTGATATTCATATAAACAGCATTTGAAGGCATTCATACATTCGTGACAGTCATGAATGCCACTAACTTAACAATACTTCAAAGGAATTTCTATTTTTAACAAATTTTTGCAATACAATCCTCAACATATTTTTACTTTTTTAAAAAACGGTTTTTCTAGTGTTCATATAAGTTAAAATACAAAGATTTTCTCTCTTCCCATACTCGCATATGAAAAACTTAAAATAGAACGTATTTAACAATGTTACTGATTAGGTTTCTTAAGCTATGAATTCCAGATAATGCTAAAAAAGCATGTTTGTCATCATATCTCTTCTCGAAGAAAACATACACATAAGCAAATATGATTCCAACAAAGAATGTTTGAATGATGTATAGGGTACTGTATGAATGACCTAAACCAAAAATAATTGCAGATAATAATATTGATAAAGAAGGATGCTTTTTAAAAACCTTAATAAATCGTGATAGTTTAATTACTAATAATTGGTCAAACAATGTCTCTATGATTGGTGCGAGAATTAAAGATACCATTAAACCCCAAATATCATTTTTGGGTAATACGACCTTCTCAATTATTCGCTGTTGTCCATTTATCATTGCAATAATAGTGGTCACCAAACCGATGGCAACCACTATTAGAAAACTCGCTAAGAGCATTGTTATAGAAAATTTAATGCTTGATAGTTTCAAGCATTTCTTGTGTAACTTTGCTATCAAAGTGAAGCTCCAATATTTTCTGCTGCTCAAATAACTTCTTTGAAAATATTTCTAACTAAAATTCATACTGATTTCCCCATCCCATTATACGTGACGTATGAAATTGTCTAAAATCTCGACTATAGGAGCAATCAGCAGCAAAATAATGATTGGTAAAGTAGCAGTTCTTTTGAATTCATAGCTTTTACTATCTACACTTACTTTGTTCATTTTTATCAATACAGCATTAAATATTGTATTCACCACTATAAGACAGGGAACATAGATTGCATAATTTGTCCAAAAACCTCCAAAGATATTTAACCTGTCTGTTAACATCCAAGAAAGGAGCACAAAGAATAGCAATATAATTGTAACAACTCTGTTGATAAAAATGTAATTTGTTGTTTTACAAGAATTGCATTGTACTTTATCCATAGTAGCAATTTTGAATATATTTAACTTATCATTTCTACAGCTATAACATATCATTCTTTATACTCCTCACTTTTAAATTTTAAAGTTCCCAACAATCATTTGAACCTATGAAAGTTGCAACGGCAGCTCCAGCGGCTCCTGTCGGCCCCCCAAATGCCATACCAGCAGAAGCAGATAGCAACACCCTAAGCCCACATGAACCAGGGTTGGGCATACGGATCTTATCGGATCCAATGTTATAGTCCGAGAAAACGTATCCATCAATCACTTCATATTCAACAGAAACTTCAATTTTTGCATATTCTTCATTACTAATGATTTCATAATCAGCATTACTCAAAACCTCTCTCCCATTGTCACTCAACATATCAAATGCTGAATCAGAAAGCACAATTTTCACTGTACCTTCAACAAAATCATGCTGTTCAGTATAGCACACCTTACCTTCTATGCAGTATTGAAGATTAACAATCTCTTTAGTTTCTTTCAAGCTTTTAAGTGCAACTTGCTTGGCATTGAAGAATTCTTTAGCCGTAATCTCCTCTGCTCCAAGAGATACAATACTACCAAACGCTAGTAATAAAGTTAATAACATCGTTTTCACAAAATACTCCTTGTTAGTTGTTAGTTAATCAATAGCAAATGGCCAATTGCGATTTTTTTCATCTTAAAGTTATATTGAAAAAAAAACTAAAGTTAAAGGAGAAGTCGTGGTTCACTGAAAAAACAAGCACCCATACGCTCCCACATCACATCAAACTACTATTTTTCAATAATGAAAAAGAATCCAGGTGCGCTGTCGATGTGTCATAACACGCTTGACAAGTACTTTTAACGTTGTCTAGCATGGCATTTTTTAATACACTTTAGATAGGAGCCATATTTTGATACAAAAAGAAAAGGTTCTGTTGCATTTTCGAGAGGTCGTTGATTCTTATTTATCAGCAAAAGATTCTCGAAATATTGCTCAACTGGCCAGAAAAGCAAAAATTGGCGAATCAACGCTAAGAAAGTCTTACAATCAACAAACGCTACTCGGTACTGACAACATGCTTAAAGTGCTTACTATTACCTCTGGTGAGAATGTTGCTCTAAAAGTTATTAATATGTACAAGGGGCCAATCGAAGAATACTTAAAAGACGCTTACATTCATTTTGTAAAAAGTGATGATGATACTACCGTTGTTTTACACAATATTGAAGAACACTTGAGAGATTTTCATAAATACATCATTATTAAGCGCATAAGCCACTGTGATAATGTAACAAGACAGGTCATCAAAGAACTATTTGGCAGTATGGGAGAATCAAAGTTAAATGAACTGATAGAACACGAAATAGTCTTTGAAAAAGATAACGTCTTGGATATAAAGGAATACTCTTTTACACTCCCTGCTCATCTATATGGCACCCACTGCGGAGAACTTATAAAAACTTTCTTTAAATCTGACAGCGCATTGAGCAGTAAGGCAGTAATAAGAAACATTTCAAACTCTGTAGACAAAAACACATACAACGAAATAATGAATGTTGTATCTGATGTGTCTTCAAAGATATACAATCTTTCAAAGAAAGGTCCAGGTGGCATTCCTTTTGCTTTTGTTGGGATGGTTGACACCATGGAGTTTTCCATAGTAGGAGAAGAGAATGAATAAGATAATTTTGATTATATCAATATTGACAATCTTTTGCTCTCTTCCAACTTTCGCCATTCGTGGTGGTGGCGGAGAAAATGGTGGTCTAGGTGGCAATAACTCTTCCATGGCCATGTTGGACTTTAAGGATCTGTTTAAAGATCAGTGTAAAGATAAATTTCTGTTAAGCAAATTAGAAGAAGCAAGACCCTCTTCATTACTAAAAGGTTTAGAAAAATCTCAAGATACTGTCAAGGCCTTTTACTTAACCGACTAGACCCAAGATGAAGTGATTGTCTTTATTTGATCTATGCCCTTGGAGTAATCTCTAGCCTCCAAGTCGTCAGCCCCTATGTTAGGAAAGATCTCATCTCCATGGTGGTTCTTTGCCTTGAACCCCCTTTAGAAATGTAAATTCATTAAAATCATCTGGTTCATAACCTGTGGCCAAATAGAGGTTTCTATATCCAAGGTCAAAAAGCTTTTTAGCAACAATTTCACCTTTTACGTCGTTTTCAAGGTTAGAATCAATATAAAATGTACTATCCTTAGATAGGTGCTCAAGAATTGGCCACATACCCTCTGGATCAGAGTACGCTGTAAATGGTTGTAAAATAAAGTCTAAATGCAACCAGTCAAATAAAGCCTAAATGCAACCAGTCGAAAGAACCTCGCACAAGATGTAAGATTTCTCCTCAGCAATAATTGAGAGGAGAGAATTATGGGATACAAGAGGTTGAATATGGTTATTCAGGAAGAAATATTACGACTTAAATCTTTGGGGCATTCTCAAAGAAAAATTGCGAAAATACTTGGAATTGATAGAGGTACTGTCATTCGCTACTGGGATGGCCCTCCCTGCGAATCTATGTCACCACAGCCTGCTTGGGCCTTACTCTTAGACTGGGAACATATTGAAAAAGAACTAAAATCAGCTTCTAGAAAAATTATATATGGGGAATTAAAAGAATCATATTCTCTCCCAAGTTATCAAGCCTTTTGCCAATATTTAAAAAACCATAAAATATCAAGGCCACCGGAGATTACCATAAAAATTGATCGTACTCCCGGTGCCTCTATTGAAGTAGACTATTCAGGAGACTCCATTGAACTTTTAAACCCAGCTACCGGAGAGATCTATTCAGTGGAGCTATTTGTTGGGGCCATGAGCTACTCAGGTCGTTTCTATGCAGAGTTCACTTTAACACAAAAGCTTGAAGATTTTGTCACTGCTCATAATAATATGTTTACTTATTTGGGAGGAGTGGCCTCATATATTATACCTGACAACTGCAAAACAGCGGTTACGAAAGTAGATCGCTATGACCCTTTAATCAATCCAACATATCACGATATGTGCAAGCACTACGGTATTGTCGTGGATCCTGCTGATGGATATTCGCCAAGGCACAAACCAAATGTTGAAAAGGCCGTTAGTTACTTGCAAACGGACTTCTTGGCCAGAATTAGAAACAAAACATTTACATCCCTCATAGATCTAAATAGGGAGTTACGTTCTTGGTTGAAAGAAGCAAATGCCAAAATTATTCAAGGACGTGGACAAAGCCGAGACCATTTCTTTAAGATCGAGATGCCACATTTAAAGGGGCTACCATCTTCATTATACGAAATTTATTACTTTAAAAAGGCCAAAGTTCATCCAGACTGTCACTTTCAATACAATAAGAACTATTACTCTGTTCCTCATCACTATGTTGGAAAAGAGATTGATATTAAGTTCAATCAGAGCATGGTGCATGCCTACTATAATTGTGAACGAATAGCTACTCATAAAGCAATGAAGGGCAGCTATCATTACTGTACAAACAATTCTCATTATCCAGAAAAGAAGTTTGTTGAAGTAAATTATCACCTGGCCAAAGCAAAAAAAGAGGCAATATTAATTGGAGAAAATACGACATTGCTAATCAACAAGCTGATCAATCAATCTAGATTTCCACTGAAAATTCTACGAAAAGTTCAAGGCATTCTAAGATTGAAAAAGAATTTTGATAATGAGGCCCTCGACTATGCCTGTGGTCAGGCCCTGGAGTTCAACAAGCTCAATTATGACAATATAAAAAGGTTTGCAAAGAACTATAAAAATATACCTGAGAGTAGCTATAAGGCCCCTCTTAGAGATTCAAAACTCATCTGTCTACAAGGAGGTTTACATGAATGAGGCGATAGAACTTTTAAACGATTTAAAGTTTTTTGGAATGAAAAATTCTATTGATTACAGAGTTAGTGAAGCAATTGAAGCAAATTTGACTCATCAAGAATTTTTTACTTTTCTACTTGAAGATGAACATCTCTACAGGCGCAACAAGCGCTCAGAAACACTTCGTAGAAGAGCTAAATTTAGAGAGAAGGCTTACTTAGAGGACTTTCATATACTCAAAGAGAGAGCAGTAAGTAAATCAATGATACAGCAATTTAAGTCACTATACTTTATGGATAATAGTGAGAACCTTCTCTTTATTGGAGGTACAGGAGCCGGTAAAAGCTTTCTAGCTCAGGCCATAGGACATGCTGCTTGTGTAGCAGGTATCGAAACCTTTTTTATTTCTGCGAATCGTCTATTTAAGGAGATAGAGCTGGCTGAAGCGCAAGGAAATTATCTTACCTATATGAATAGACTTGGCAATCGGGTCAAACTACTAATCATTGATGACCTTGGGTTAAGAAATTATACGCACAAGGAAGCAAATATCTTTTATGAAATTCTAGAGGATCGCTACAGAAAAGGGCCCGTAATAATTACGTCCCAAGTAAAAGCACAAGGCTGGAAGGGTCTGTTTGAAGATGAAGTTATTGCAGAAGCAATATTAGACCGATTAACCGCATGTGCTCATATTGTTGACGTCAAAGGTGATTCTTATAGGTCTAAGCAAAAA
>JADHTQ010000016.1 GCA_016784965.1 Bacteriovoracaceae bacterium
GAATAATCGTTACTGTCATCTTACGGTATCAAGAAAAGAGTCAAAAAATCAAAACTGGGGTTACTCTCGAAGGTGCGGTAAGGCGGGCCTCCCCAAACAAATGGAGAGCTAGATGGATAGTCTTAACTTAGTAGCATTCTCTGCTGGCACGTATCTACGTATCTATTGTAAAGAACACTGAACATATTTTTCAATAGTATAGTACTTGGCGCTTACCATTCTTCTACTTGTGCCTGTTCCTCTATAGACAGGAGGATGGTAAATTTGTTTTGCTTTCCACTCACACTTCCCATTCCTGTTTGTAACATAGTGATTATAGTTTCGCCTTTGTGCAGATGTTAATCCTTCTGTACTTGTAACTTGACAATTAGAAACACATTTTGCATATTTTGCACCATCAACTACCTCAAAGTTACTGCCCCCAGATGCAGCTAATTGTCTTCTTTGCACAGAAGCACTATCTAATTGAGTTCCTCCAATACCATCACTATCATCGTAAATATCTGCTTGATCTACACAGATTCCTGCATCACTTCTGGCCTGCCCTGCTGGACAAGCTCTCGGTGTAGCAGTAACACCTTGTGATGGAACATTTCGTGGCAGAGGCTCTGATGGGCCACCATCATCGTAAATATCTGCTTGGTCTACACAGGTTCCTGCATCACTTCTGGCTTGTCCTGCTGGGCAATGCGCTTGAGTAGTTATTGTTTGTTGTCTTTGCTCTTCTACGGCTCGAACAGACTCCTCATTTTTTTGTGGAAGACCACCTGCACCTGGTACTACCGTCTGCTGGGCACTCTCTGCATGCCGCGAAGCCTCAGTGACGGGCACATCTCCTGCCATTTGTTTGTCAGCTACAGGTAGGTCTGCCGTGGTATGAACGGCTGTATCTCCGTCTGAGCCTTTTGATACACCCCCAGTTTCTGTTGAGCTACCACTAGCTGTTTTAATCGCTGGTGCAACACCCCCTGCCCCATCAAAACAAGCCCCAGTAGAACTATTACAATCACTACTTCCAGCAGCTTGGCTTAAGTACATATTGTCAGGGTCAGAGGCATCTTGAAAACTGTCTGAATCTCGATCCCATTCTTGCCTGACCCAATCTTTTTGTGATTCATCATATGCATAGAGCCCAGTTTGACCGTCTGGTGTTTTGATATATGTTCGCACTCCATCTGTTGGCCCTGCATGCTGGAATACAGCTTTATCCTGAGCTTGGGCCTTATTACTAATTCCTATCCAACGTTGAGCTTGATCAGCGGGCATAGGACTATGAACAGATCTACCTATCATATCTTTCCACTTACCACCGCTATATTTCCACATATGGGGTGAGCCATCAGCGGCGTTTTGCCACTTAATCTGTCCTTCTTTGCCACTACCATCTTGCAAAGAACCAGCAGGTAAAGCCTGCTCGGCGTTTGCGCCACTACAATTACCACCACTACAATTTGCAGACGCAGTAGCATTAGATTGTGCCATCGATACTGTGTTAGCTTCTGCCGTTTCTACAACGTTAGCCACTTCGTGAACCTTTCCCAGTGCTCCCGCAATACGGACAGCTTGACTGTTTAGTTGGCCGACGACTGCTTCACCTTGCTGCTTTATAGTGTCCCACACGCTCTGGCGATTAACTGGATGAGAAAATTCAGCATCAAACCTTGCTAGTATCTTCTTTGAAGCAGCATCTACTGTACCTTCTAATGATTTATCAAAACCATACAGATTTCCGGAGTAATTGGTATTAGAAGCAGCGCCGGCAGTTGAGGCATCTGGTGCGACTGATAGAAACTCCATACTTGTGCTTTTTGGGGCACATTTAGCGATCGTCTGTTTGGTGCTGTTTTTTAGCTTCTTGTCATAGATCATTCTGAATTCTTTCATGAAGCCTTCCATGTTTCTCACATACTGGAAGCAGTTACCATACTTTTTCTTTGTAAAAAACTTATGCGTACCAACGTGTATATTACCTCCACCAAATGAGCTTGATTCAGTTACATATCCTTTAAGTTGATGAATCTCTTTTTGAGTAAGGATAATATTTTGTTTTACTCTTTTAAATATTTTTGCGTAATCTTTGTATTTATCCACAGTAATATCGGGGAACGCATCTTCTTGTTTTTCCTCACTGCCCTCTTCTTTCTTTTTCTCTTTTTTCTTGGAATCACAAAACTTATTTATTTTAAGAGTTACATGCCCAGGTTTTTTGAGCATTTTCTCTCCTTTAAATATTCTATTGATACACTTATATTTACTAGTGGCTTCGTTTTGAAATAGAGTTTGTATCTTCTCTCTAATTGGCCCCGCAATAGCATTGTACGAGCTATGCCATTCCATTTTTACCTCGTCGAGATATCTTTTGTCGCCCCTCTCCCCTTCACCAGTAAGCGAAGACACACAACTTCCACCACCAGCACTTCTCCAACATGCATCAACATCAGCTCCTGCCTTAGCAATTTCTGCCTTAATTTTAGTATTCATATTAATGTTGCAAAAAAGCAGTTTCTCAACGGTAGCATCCATTTGTCTTATAGTAGACTCCAGCGCTAAAACAATCTCTTCTCTTTTTCCCTCTCTTGGGGCACGACGTTTAACTTTGTTTTTATCAAAGCTCATCTGCTGTGCTGCCTTAGTGATGGCCTGTCCAAATACTCGATTAATGTTATTGGTAACTTGGATAGCGTGCTTAGTTGTTGTAAGTTGGGCCTCTAAATCATGTGTCATTGTAGTTGTGGCGGCTGCAAGGTTATCTCCCCCTCTCATCCTGGCTTGAGCATCTGCTTGATTTCTATCTGTAAATTCACTTAGCTTGGCAAAAGTATTTGCCTGGTTGTCCATGACCATTTGAGCAGCTCTTTTGGCAATCTCATAATCCTCTGGTAGCTTATCACATACTGTGTAGCCCTGAACCGCCATGCTTTGTCCTATCAATGTCATTATCGCTTGATGAGTCGTTTGCCAAGTATCTGTACTTGTGCCACTTCCTCCTAAGCCTGCACTTGCTGAATGCAACGTAATACTAACTTTGGGGAGATAATTCTGGGTTAGCTGAAAGTTGCTTATCTGGGTTATATATAATGAACAAATGAGCATAAAATAAAGTGGAGTTTTTAAAGTTTTCATAAACGATCCTTGTGCTAAGATTGTTTTTTAACAAGTCACTAAATTAATTTTACCACACCAGCTAATCGGCACTTTTATTTTAGAGTTTATCACTTGAGTAATAAAAATAACTAAATAATTTAAAGTAATTAGCGGACTCTCTAAAATTGCAAGTTACAAGAAACTGGTGCCCATAAAAGTTGGCAAAAAAGTAAGTTTACTTGTAATCGAGGTTGCCATCATACATTTTTCTAATATATTTTGAAGAAATTATGGCCCAAATGCTACGAGAGGAGTTTTTTACAATATCTGCATCACTAAATTCAAACCCATCATCTCTTCTGCGCTCATCTTTTTGGATACTTGGCCTAATTGCGGCCTTATTTTTTTTGGCCACTTTGAGCATTTTTGCTTGCACATCAAAAGATTCTAGCTCTGGATAAACTATTTCTGACCCACCTTCTGACTCATCCATATTGCGAGTTGGCCCTTGGTACTGTTGCCTAGAAGAACTACTCTTTGTTGGTGTCCCCTTAACAACATTATTAACATCCCGTCTTATGGAGGCCAAGAGGTTTTTTGCTTTTTGCTCAAAATTAATGGGTCGCCTTTGGGTTCTATTATATTGCTTCCTGAGGCGAGCGTTGTATTTGTCTCTAAGCTTATCCAGTTTATCACTGTATTTGGGGTCCATGATATTACCACGCTTAATCCCCATTTTATCAGCAAACTCATTCGCACTACGCTGAGCAAAGTCCAAATTCTTATTGAGTCTCTGACACTGCTTCCTCACACTGGCAATATCACAAACATACCTATCATTTTTCATCAGATTAAACTTCAAATCCGCCTGAGCAAACACCGCCGAGCATATCAAAAGGTGCCAGCAGACTTGTGGGACTAGGTGCATCATTCTATATTTATGTGACATCTAATTAAGGTACCTTACAACTTCCATCAGTGTCAACACTCACTCACTTGACAAAAACTGTCTTATTTCATACGCCTTTTGATTGACTTTTTATCATAAGCCGGTTATGATAAAATATGGACAATCAAATACATCAATATCTATCTAGAATCGGACAAGTTGGCGGCAAAAAAAGTCGAAGGACATTAAGTTCCGAGACTGCCAAGCAAATGGTACAGGTTCGTGAAGCTCGTAGGATGTTTAAAAAATACCATTCTCAGTGCTTTTGGTCGTACGATCCCAAATATATTATCACACTCAAAGATGTTCCGTGGGTTGCCAAGCAATTAATGAAAAATGGTAATGCAACTTTGTGGAAATTAGGTGCAAAACTATGCCACTAACTAAATTTCAGGCAAAGATAGCGCTTCTACTTTCATCCAACAAAACAATTGATAACCACTTGGCCGGAGGAGCAGCGTTACACCTTGAAGCAAATTCCATTCGCTACAGTCAAGATCTCGATTATTTCAACGATTCAGTAGAGCGGGTAGCCACTGCCTACAAGGATGACTATGACTTATTAATTACAAATGGGTATACATGTAAAAACGAAGTACAGCTAGTTGGATATATTAGAGCACTTGTGAGCAAAGGGAGCAATCATACCAAAATTGAATGGGCCCATGATTCTTCTTGGAGGTTTATGCCTCCAGAGTACATCAAAGAGATTGGTTATCGCTTACATCCCATCGATCTTGCAATCAACAAAGTGCTGGCTTTGGCCGGTCGAGACGAACCTAGAGACTACCTCGATGTTCTTATTATTCACAAAACAATCCTCCCCCTTGGACCACTTTGCTGGGCAGCTTGTGGTAAAGATCCAGGATTTAATCCACTATCTCTTTTAGAACTTTTAAAAAGACGGGGAAAATATAGGCCAGAGGATTTTACGAGACTTCAGCTGAGCAAAACTGTTGATATAGTTGATTTAAAAACAAATTGGCTTGAGGCCCTCGGTGAAGCTGAAAACTTTATAACTTCAGCAAATCCTACTGAAATTGGTTGTCTGTATTACTCTAAAAAGGAAAAAAAATTTATCACTCCAGACGTGACGAAACTATCTAAAGACACAGTTGTTCACTATGGGAAGCTTGGTGGGTCAATTCCAAGTATTAAATAAAAGTAGATCATCTGATATCTTTTTAGCACCTACTATAAAAGATGGGCATATTGCTTGTTGGCCTTCAAGTGTTCAACAATTGATTTAACCTTCTGAGCATCTTTTTTGGGCAGTACCATCAAAACTTTATCATTTGAGACGATTATCAGATCAGAAACATTTACAAGAGAAACAAATTGCTCATTAGCGCTAATAATATTTCCAGAAGAGTTGTCAAAATAATGGTCTTTATCACTTACAACAACGTTGTCATCACTATTTTCAACTACACCCTCCAAAGCATCCCAAGAGCCAAGATCATTCCAATCAAATCTAGCACTAATTACCATTACTCTGTTTGATTTTTCTATAATAGAGTAGTCAATTGAATCTGCCGCAATTTTGTCATATATCAAAGAAGTTTCCTTAAACTTTCCGACGTTGTCTTTTAGTGGCCCAAAGTGCTGATATATTTCACCTGCATGCTTTTTAAACTCCTCTAACAACGTGCCAATGCACGTGACAAACATACCGGCATTCCAAAAATATTCTCCACTTTTTACATATGCGCAAGCAGTCTCAAGATCAGGCTTTTCTTTAAATGCCTCAACTTCATAGACTCCATTGCTTCTTTCTTGGAATTTTCCGCGTTTGATATAGCCATATCCGGTATGTGGAAAGTTTGTCGGAATACCTATGGTAATTATTTTTTGCTCATAGCAGGCAAGCTTGGTGGCATCCTTCACTACATCCTGAAATCCTTGTTGATTTAAAATGACGTGGTCTGAGGCAACTATTACCACCACATCGTCCATAGATGCACCCTTTGCAAGCAGAGTTGCCAAAGAAAGCAAGATACAAGGAGCAGTATTTCTACCAGAAGGTTCAAAGATTAAACCATTTTTACCAATTTTGCCCTTTGAATACTTAAGTGCTAGCTCTTCTTGCTGCTTAACCGTCACAATATAACGATCCTGCTTCTCAATGAGACCATCAAAACGATTAAGGGTCTGAGTAAGCAGAGAACTTTCCCCCACCAAGCTTAGAAATTGTTTGGGCCGACTCGAATTGGACTCCGGCCAAAAACGAGTCCCCTGACCACCGGCCATGACCAAGCAAAATAGTTTTGTTTTCATAGTATTTGTTCTTTTGTTAATTTCAAGTGACCCTAATCAAACTTGCGAAAGTTATAATCAGTGCCCCGAAATAGTGATTTTTCCTTCAACACGTAATCTTTTGCCTCAGAAATTGTACCAAAGACACCAAGACTAACCCTAAACCATACTCCCCTACTAGGAATATCAACCTCATTAATGATTGGATTATAGCCTCTTACCCTGAATCCGTCAGCAAATCTTTCGGCATCAGTAATTGATTGATAGGCCGCTAGTTGGACTGTATATTTACCTGAAAGTTCATCGCGTTTAGGAGCTGATGGATTTTGAGGTGTTGTTTCTGCCTGTTCTTCTATGTGGTCTACAGAAACCTGCTCTCCCACTGTGTTTTCTTCATTTAGAGCATTGTCTTGTTCAATTTGTTCTGCCTGATCACTTTGCCTTAATTTTGCAACCTCAGATAAATTATCATATTTTTCTTTGAGTTTTTTATGAATCGCTTCAGGATCTAATCCCTCTTTTTTGACTCCCTCAACTTTTGTCTTTTCTTCACTTTCTTTGACAATTTTTTTCACCGCTTCTTCTTGGACTGAATACAGCTCAACCTTTTTTTGATCCTCAGCAGATAGACCTGCTGATTGAAAAGAAAAGCTCTTACCAATTTTTACCCCGAGCATAAAAGAAGTTATCCCAACTAATAGCATGAACATAAAGATTAAGAAAATCTCTTTTTTATCAAATATATATAGCTTTTTATCCTCCATATATTTAATAGTAATATCTGAACTGATTTCATGCAACAAATCTGTGATAAAAGTATAGAAATTGTGCCCGAGTATACTTGTCAGACTTTTTACTAACTTCACTCAAACACCATTTTTAAAATTTTTAACAACTTAACTAACTAAGCAGAGTTGGCATGATTGCTGCAGTATTAGCTTTCAAGCTTGCTTTTATAAAGATGAAAAATGGGAGATAAAAATGCAAATACAACTTAAAAATCAAAAAGGGCAAGGGGTGATGGAGTATATGATACTGTCGGCCCTTATTGGAATTTTTTGCTTAGCAGGAATTAAAACATTTGGAGATACGATTAATAAAAAAATAAAGAAAATGAAAGTTGAAATTAATCGAAACATTAAGATCTAAATAATTTTCAAGCTGTTTCAATGATTGCACAACTTACTGCCATATCAATTATATTGTTGCTTGTACATCAAGTGTACTTGTTGCAAACAAATGCGCTTTGTGAACTGGAATTTGACCGCACATCGTTTGAGTTAATTACTGCTGCCATTTTTTACGACAAACAGGCCAAAAGGTTAAGACATTTTTCATTTTGTACTAATCAGCAAGGATCTCTATATTTTGATAAAAAAAAATCAGAATTTAGCTCTTTTTGGATTAAAAACAATCGCCACATCAAGCTACGTGTGACTAGAGGTTCAGGTCATGAACTATAATCGTTATTGCCATGAACATGGAAATGTTACTTTTTTATCTCTTCTTTGCATTTTTTCCATCTCATCGCTTTTTTTACTTCTAGTTTTAAAAATGCAAAAAACTAGTGATGCACTCATTCTAAGGGCCAAAACCTATCTTTGTTTCAAATATTACTTAAATCAAACCCGCTCCTACATCCAAAACATAGCTGCACAAAATCTTATTCTAAGTCAACCTATTGACCAACTAAAAAAAATAGGCCTTGAGAATGCTCAAATGGCCCAAAACAAAACTCATGCAACATATCTGAAAAGATTGCAAACAAACCGCTATTGCCCATCAACACAGTCGACTTCATTTATGAGCACTCTCCCCTATAAGACCAATAGCTTATTGCAACTGGTGAGAGATAAAGCAGATAGCACTACTATTTTAAGGAAAAGCAAATGGAACATATTCCTACCTTCAAGCCACTTTACACTACAAGCTACCTTCTTTTTACAAAACAGGTTTCACACTGTGCCCTCTTTAAAAGTTGTCGAAACAAAAACCAAGGCATGGTGATCTTAGAAGCAGCTCTTTGGCTCAGTATTTTGGCCACCTTTGCCCTTTCGACTTTTTCAATACACAAAGTTTACAAAAAAAATAGAGCTCAAATATTTAATAATTTTCAAAATGAGTGGAGAGAGATCAATAAATGAAGATGGATAATAAAGATAAACTAATTTTACCCCATGAAAAACAAAAACTTCAAAAAAGAATAGAAAAGTTTAAGCTAATCATCTCTATACTGCTTACCAATATTTTTGTCTTTTTTGTAGCGAGTGATTTTAGTGAACCAACAAAAAACTGCCAACGAGCAGCACTGCAAACCCCAACACCACACAAGACGAAAGTAAAAAAGGAGCTCCATTATGAAATCATTTTCTAAGCTGATTTTCATTTTTTGTTGCCTAAGCTATATACCCAATTTATGTGCCCGTGACATTATACTGGTTACTTATAAAACCAAGCTCAACAAAGCAAAACTTGTTAAAAAAATTTTAGAGCAAACTATTCACATCCCTGACCGCTTAATTAACTTACGGGCCACAAAAAAACCATGCCTTAAAAAAAATGAAGTTATCCTGCAGATCTGCATTCAAGAAAACGACTCAGTCCACTTTCCGGTAATTCAAAAAGCAACAATACTTAACTCATTTAAAATCTTTCAAAAGGTAGGTGAAGAAAAAAAAGAGGAGATTCTATGAAATTAAATCTATTTAGCAATTACTTTGTTTCTTTATTCTCATGGATGGCAAACTTTGGGGTAGTACCTTTGTTTTTATTTTCATGTTTTCTTTTCTTACCCATTTTCTTTAATTTATTTGCTCTTCTAGTTTTTGTAACATTTGTCCTTGAAACCATTATGCAACTCCCATCTCTTTCTAGTACGAAGGTCTTCATTGAAACAAGATTTGTACCTAAGCATGCGCAATCTGTCAAAGCATTATTTCTGCTCGCTTGGATACCTTGCCTAAATGCTCATTTGCCACCTCCTCAAGTGCACAATCGACATAATTTAATAATTGCAAGGGGGGAGCACCGCGAGATTTCCGTAAAAAATCTGCTCAAATACACCATTGGCAACCCGCAAATTATTGGTCACAAGCTGTTAAAAGCAAAACAGGTAATTCTTTTAAAGGGAAAAAAGATTGGTTTTTCAGAGCTAGTTGTTTGGAAAAAAGGTGCTCCAAAAGAGGTTTATCGCATATATGTTTTGGCCAAAAATAAACATTTAAAAGTGCTTCATCTGGCAGATGTATTTAAAACGATAGGGCTGAAAGTGGTCCTTGCAGGTCCCTTAATTGTAGTTAACGGCAAGCTGGATGATTTTAATAATTACCGCCTACTAAAAAAAGTGTACTTGCAAAATAAGGAGTACCTACACTTAAAAGGTAGCTTGGATGACTCGCTGCGCAACCAGATCATTGGAAATATTTATCATCACCTATTCAATGAATACATAGATAATATTCGCTGTGAAGCAAAAGCATTTAACATAATTTGTCAGTATCCCAAAACAAATCCCCCAAGTAATGAAACCAAAGAATTTATTGAAAACTACTACTTTGCCACATTGGTTGCCATCGATGATCAAGAGCTTACCAGTAACTACCTAGTGAAACTTAAAATTTTACAACTTGAACAACTAGATGGTGAAGAACTCTCTTTAGGCATTGATCAACTCGATGCGTCCTTAAATGATTTTTTTGAGCAAAATCTACAGGCCATTACTGAAAATAACGTTATCTTGCTAAGACATAAAAAAGTCGACCTTTCTTCACTGGCCGATCCGGAAGCCATTATTCAAATAAATCGTGACGCCATCTTACAAATTGGGGCACAAACTCCCTTTAAAACCCAACACACGCAAAATGGCAATAAAGTTGTAACCACTATCTGGAAGTTTGCAGGACTTAAGATCAAATTGAAACTTACCGCCAAGGGTAAAAAGCTCTCCATAAGTTATTCTATTGAATTTAGTCGCATTGGCGATCAAGGAGGGTCGATCATTGGTAGCAAAGAATCGGGGGCCTTGACCATAGAACCAAATAGACCTATCCAAATGTTTCAAATCGGACTAAAAACCAATGGGGAACTCACTACGGGAATGCCTTATCTCGAAAACATACCCATCTTAGGTAGCCTATTTAAGTCAAAGTCCAATCAAACTAACTATAAAAAAATAACAGGAATCATCAAGCTGGTAAAACATGAACTTTAAAATAATCAAGCAAACTAATGCAGAGCAAACAATACAAGATGATGTCGATAAAATTTCACAATACTACTTGCAAGTACATACATATTTTAAGCAGCAGTTCAGCGAATCTCTCTGCCGAGGTAAAATCATAGAATTTGAAAACCTCATCAATGCAACGCTGCTTGAGCTTGGTTTTAGTGCACAAGATCAACAGGACCTAGAGTTTTTTAGAACTTGGTATGAGCAAATTGTTAATCTTGCCTACATTCAACAGTTTGTACAACAACTAGATATAAATGAAATAATTTTACATGGACCAAACTCCATCCAATTAGATCTTGGAGGCAAGCTTGTCTCTTCCAATCTCGCTGACTTTACATTAGAAGACTATCAACTATCTCTTGAAGTTTTAGCGATTAAAAATAGGGCCACTTGGAACTTTGCCACTCCCTTTGCCAGTTTTTTTGTACTACTTTGTGGTCACCAGTTTCGAGCAAGCCTAATTCATCAGTCGACTTCTCCAAAACAAATGTCCAAACTATATCTAAGAAGAATTGCACACAGACCATTTGGTCTGTCTGATTATAAAATTCAAAGCAGCGTCCAGTGTATTTTAAAGCAGGCCATAGATACCAAACAAAATATTATTATTACAGGACCTGCCGGTTCTGGTAAAACGTCGATGCTTTCGACACTACTTGGACATATTGATAAAAGAGAACACATTATAATTTTAGAGGATACTCATGAAATACAATCAGATTCAAAATCTCACACCTTTCTTCTAGCAAACTCCAAGCTAGAAAACAAAGGACTAAAAGATTACTGTGCCTACGCACTGCGCATGCGACCGGACAGAATTCTTCTTGGGGAGATGAGGTCCTCTGAAATCGTTCCTTTTATTTTAGCAATGAATAATGGACACAAAGGACTAATGAGTACAATTCATGCCAACTCTGCTAGTGATGCTATAAGTCGTCTAGCACTCCTTTTTTCAATTTATGCTCAAGGCCATAATATATCTTACGAAACGATTATCAAACTTATTTGTATCAACATTGACATCATTATTTATATGACAAATAAGCAAGTATTTGAGATGATAAGGGTTTTAGGATCTGAGGGAAAGCACCCATACTTTGAATATATTATCAATAAAGGCGCATATGAAATCACTTCTAATTAAAAATGGTACGATCGTTGGCCCCCAAAAAAACTATCAGGCAGATATTTATATCCAAGATGGTAAAATTCACCAAATTGGTACTCAGTTAGATACCGATTTTTCAACTCAAAAAATTGATGCCAGCAACCTCTATGTTTTGCCGGGTTCAATTGATGTTCACACCCACATGGACATGCCCGTCATGGATGTTACATCCTGTGATAGCTTTGAGACTGGAAGTCTCGCTGCTATCCAAGCAGGTGTGACAACAATTATTGACTTTGCCAACCAAACCAAAGGTCACTCCCTAAAGGAAGCCATTAAAGATTGGCAACAAAAGGCATTTGGTAAGTCTTTTTGTGACTATGGATTTCACGTTTCTGTCAATGATGTCAATCAATCCGTTATAAATGAGCTTGATGATTGTATCGAAAATGAAGGGGTAACATCTTTTAAAACATTCTTGGCGTATGATTCTATGAAGCTCGATGATCAGCAACTGACAACCCTTGCTGAAGAAGTCGGGGTCAGAGCAGGCTTGATAGCCGCCCACGCTGAAGATGGTGATGAAATCAATAAACTCATCGACACTCAACTACGACTTTTTAATACTCACCCTCGGTTTTACCCAAGTACAAGGCCTACAAATACTGAGGCCAACGCTGTTTCTAAGTTGATTGATATTTCAAGAAACTGCAATGTCCCCATTTACTTCGTTCACATTAGTTCAAAAGAGGCCCTGGCCGAAATTATTAGTGCAAAAGCGCAGGGTGTGAAAATTTTTGCAGAAACTTGCCCCCAGTATCTCATGTTAAATGATTCATCTTATGACCAAGATGAGTTTGGGGAGTCGGCCAAATATGTAATGGCCCCACCACTAAGAGACTCTGCAAGCATTGATGCTCTTTGGGAAGGACTTGCAAGTGGTGCTGTTGATGTAGTAGCAACGGATCATTGCCCTTTTTTGCTTGCACAAAAAACTGGTGATCAAGTAGATTTTACTAAAATCCCAGGAGGTGTGGCAGGAATTGAAAACCGTTTTGAACTACTCTTTAGTGAAGGGGTGAAAAAGGATAAGATTACCTTAAATAAATTAGTCGAGGTAACTGCGACTAACCCGGCTAAGATCTTTGGTTTATACCCACAAAAAGGGACCATCGAAGTTGGTAGTGATGCCGATATTATGCTGTTTAACCCCACTTACGAACACGTTATTTCAGCAAGCACCCAGATCACGAAGTGTGATTACTCCATTTATGAAGGGATGAATGTTACCGGAAGATGTGTGATGACAATTTTGCGCGGCAAGATTGCTATGCATCGTGGAAAGGTATCTATTCAAAAAGGATTTGGACAATTTGTAAAAAGGGGTCGCCCTACCTGCTAGGCACCGATGCAGGACCTCGCTTCTTTGCATGCCCCATACTTGCTTCATCACTGTACATCAACTTTAAATTATTAAAAAACTTCTGATGCTTGCGGCTTTCTAGCGATGACCATGAAAACATATCTCTATTTATACTTTTTGCAGTTTTAAACTCTGGGGCCAAAGATCTTTGGTATTTTTTTGCCTTACTTTGCTCATGCCAATAAAGCTGTGCCTTTTTGGCCCTAATGGATTCTTCCATCCAAACCTCTAATGTCACAGCACGATCTACTGCCAATCCATATAGGTCGCCTAAGTTGCCTCTTACAAACATTTTTGCCGCAGCAATTTCTTCATCAACATACCGGTCACCCTCACTATTAAATTCATGGGCAATAAGTAAATTAGGTGAAAATAAAAAACAAATTATAATGAATGAATGACAAAGCAAAAGTGTATTTTTGGATGCTCTACTATTCATTTACTCCTCCCATCAAAGTAATAATTAAAAGATTCATGGCTGACGTATCGGTATCGCAAACCCATACCTGAGTAATTTGTTTTACTATTTTCACATTCTAAGTCTTTTCAAACAATTATAGATCTTGACTTACGCATCACTTGCGTATAGTGTGATAACTAATGGCAATTACAAAAAAACAAAAAGAAGTTTACGACTATATTTACCAATATCTTCAAGAGTTTGGTTATGCTCCCACTCAAAAAGAGATTAAAGATCATTTTGGTTTAAAGTCATTTGGTTCAGTACAACGCTACATAAAATACTTAATAAGTGCAGGCTACCTAGAAGATAGTGCATGGAATGCAAGGCGAGGGCTTGCTGTTAAGCAAGATCCAACTAAAAGCCCCCAAGATGGCCTCGTTTCAATTCCTCTTCTTGGTGCTGTAGCCGCCGGTAATCCCATTTTGGCCATAGAGCAAGCAGATGAAATGATTTCCATTCCTCAATATTTTATCAAGGCATCTAATCGCTACTTTGCCTTAAATGTAACAGGTAATTCCATGATAGAAGATGGGATTCTTGATGGAGATGTCATCGTTTGCAAGAGCAGTCCTACTGCAAAAAATGGAGAAACCATTGTTGCCATTTTAGATGGAGAGGCCACTGTAAAGAAATTTTTCCACAAAGATCACAAAGTTGAGCTACATCCTGCAAACAAAACCATGTCTCCAATTATTGTTTCAGCAGGAGATTTTAAGATTGCAGGTCTAGTCGTTGGTTTATTTCGTACTTTCCAACACTAATTATGCAAAAAATAATTATCTATACTTCTGTTATCATAATTGGGTTTTTTGCTCTGTTAACTATCTACTTGATGAATTACAGCTCACCTATACCAACACATTTAATAAACAAACAAGTTGAACTCCAAAAAAATATTCAAGCAACACCCAGACAGCTACTAAAAACTCTCCTTAAAAAGGAGACGCTCAAAAGCCCCATATTTAATGAAATTGTAGATTTAAATCACATAGATATGAACTCACTTATTGATGACAACCAATTAGATATCTATGAATACTTTGAGATTGCTACCGACATTATCTATGCGTTATCGGATTGCCTCAATACAAAACAAATGTGTGGGCAAACGGTAGGTGATGTTGGGCCTCACACAAGTGATACTTCTTTGCACAAAATTTTAAACCGCTCTCTCCAGATCGTTAAATTGGCCCTTGAAATTGATGAAACTAAATTTCAAGATTTAAATAGAGCACAGCTTCTCAAACTTCTTAAACTAAATTATAGGTTCACCCAAGTTCTCACCCTAGAAGTAATGTTGTTTGACACCATCAATGATAAAGAATTTTATGATTTGCTCTTAAATGATCGCTTTTTAAAAAGTGAAGTTAAAGGTTTTTTCTATGAACTAATGTCCATTGCCATAAGTGGCCCAAACGCTAAAGCACGCAAGTCAAAACTGCTTGAAACAATCAAACTCGCCATTCAAAAAAAAGATCACATGGCCATAATGCAAATTTTTAGAAGTCTCAATCTGCTGGGGCTATCCAAAGATGAGTTTGTTGATATTGTGGAATCATCATGCTATTTACTAAATCACCAAGGCCTTGATCATTCATGGGAGCAGTTTTTAAAGCACTTTATAAAAAAGAGGTTTGATATTAAGACTAACAGTATATGTAGCCAAGGAGAGTGAGCTAGTGGGTGAAGTCAACTTAATCGATATATTGTCTAGTCACAAAACAAGTGTTGCCTACACCACTTTCAATAAAACTATAACGTATGAACAATTGACCCAAAAAGTCTTGCAAACTTGCAGTTATCTAATTGATAATTTCAAGATTTCTGAAAATGATCGCATTGCTTTGGTCTTACATGATAAGGAGAACTTTTTAATTACCTTGCTGTCACTTTGGCATTTAAAGGCCTCTGTAGTACCTCTATCACCTTACACCCCGACTTTGGCAATTGAAGATTATAAAAATCACGCTCCTTTTTTAAAGCTTCTAACTGACTATACACTCCCTTGTGACTCTTATCCAGTATCGACTTTAAGACATAACATCGATGACTCCTGTGAATCTTTAATAATTTTCACCTCAGGCAGCTCTGGTGATCCCAAAGGAGTAAGGCTTTCGCTAAATAACTTAATAAGTTCCGCCCAAGGAACAATTGATTTCTATCAACTATCGTCTAACGATTCTTGGGCACTATCACTTCCTCTAAATCATATTGGAGGAATTATGATAATTGTGCGCTCAATATTAATTGGGGGCCAAGTTATAATTGATGACTCTAAAGATTCATCACTTGAGCATTTAATTAATGGGCTTCATCCAACATGTCTCTCAGTTGTTCCCACGATGCTTATCCGCTTAATTAAAAATCCACAAACTGTTGAGCAATTAAAAAAAATGAAGGCCATTCTATTAGGTGGAGCACCTGCCCCTAGTTGGTTAGTAGAGTTTTGCTATAGAGAACAAATACCTGTCTGCCTCACTTATGGACTCTCAGAGATGGCATCTCAGGTAACTTCTACTTATCCCATTCCTAAGTATGACGATCTCACAGAAGTTGTAAATACCTCAGGAGCTGTACTGCCAAATCGACTTTTAAAAATCGACTCCAATGGTAGAATTTTAACAAGTGGTCCAACACTTTTTTTAGGTTATATCACGGGTGGAAAAAATACCTTTCCTTTCTTGAAAGATGGCCTTTTTCAAACTTCAGACATTGGAGCACTAACCTCAAAGGGCACCTTAGAGATATTGGGGCGAGGTGATTTACAGTTTATGTGTGGAGGTGAAAACATCTCTCCCATCGAAATCGAGCAAGCCATTTCATCACTGACCTACATTGAAGAAAGTACAGTGGTTCCAGTAAATGATCCAGAGTTTGGCGAGGTCCCATTTGTATTTTTGAAAGCAACTTCTGCTTTTAATCTACAACATTTTAGTGAGGATATTAAAAAGCTACTTCCTCCATATAAAATACCAAAATATTTCTATCATCAAGAAATAGATCCAAATATAAATTTTTTTGATAAAATTAAAACCGACCGACAGGCCCAAAGCAAGCAGGCCTATAAAATTGTTAGAGAAAACGAATCAAAGCGCCTCTTTAAGCTTCTCTGATCACATACTTTTCTTTGCCGTTATCCACCATCTCTTTTAAGTCTTTTCCGACCTTAAAAAATGGCACCTTTTTGGATGCAACTTTGACCACATTACCCGTTTTAGGGTTTCTGCCTTCATATGCTTTATAATTGCGATTTGCAAATGACCCAAATCCTCTGATTTCCACTCGATCATCATCATAGAGTGACTGAATCATGCTTTCAAGGCAAATATTAATAATTGACTCTGCCTGTTTGTGCGTTAGATTGGCTTGCTTTTCTAAAGCAATAATTAAATCTGCCTTTGTCATGTTCATCTCCCTTAAAAAGAACGTAATCTAACTAATCCTCATGAAGGATTAACAATATTCAATATATACAGTGCTAACTTCTCGACATAAATTATAAAACATTAAGCAAAAAAAGGTAAAAACTATTGATTTTATATTGAAATGTTTAAAAAATGGGGCAAGCAATTTCTATCAACCCGCCCCGAGCCAAGTTTAGTTTTTTATTCTTTGTACTCTCTAATACCACTCACATTTGGATTATAAATTACCTCTTTTGCATCAATTGCAGTTCCAACTGGGGTAATCTGAATATATTTGTTATATGGGTGCAGTCCATTTATCACTCTATGAACTATGGCCGGAGGAGAGTAAAACTGAACATACTTATCCCACTCCTGATCATCAACCGCGACTTTAATTTTTTCTGCCCTGGCCTTTTTGATATTATTTTTAATCGCTATTCTAAATAAATTATAGGCAACATTTTTTTCTAATTTTTTCCTCAAAGTCATTTTCATAGCATTTTGGTTCTCTAGGGGACCAATCATTTGAGCAATGAATTGTTGCTGGGCAAGAGGAGGTAAGTCTTTTAGAACCTTCGCTAGTCCCTTTTTACTCATGGCAAGATAGCCAAAGTAACTTTTATTATCAGAAATATCTCCCTTCCCCGAAAGATAGTAGCCGTGATGCCTAAATACTTCCGTAATTATCGGAATTGCGTGTTTTAAATATGTCCTGGTCGTAACTCCCATTCTCTTTAGGACCTCATCTTTAAACCCCATAATGGCAGCCGTTGTTAATACTGGGCCCACGTCCACAAACCTGGTGTATTGAGAAATAAAGTTAGCAACCAAATCAGCAGTCGTCTCTGGAGGCCAAGCCAAAGAGGTGCCGGTTTTTCTTGCACTGGTAGGTTTAACATAACCTAACCTTTTCCAAAGTGGCTTAAAATACTCAACCTTTGGTATTTCTCCAAACATTTTTTCATATGACATTTTGGCCTTCTTCCAAAGCTTTGGCCCATTAGTGCGGCCATAGGTTTCAGTGTACCCCTGCTCATTTTGGGGAAGATTTAGGGCAATATTTAAAATAATAGTCATATGTTCAGCACAGTAGGTATAATAGCTTTCATTATCTTGCAAACTCTCAAAATGTGCTTTGTCATCATCACTGCGTCTTTTCCAATTATTGTCGACCCATGCTCTAAGAACGGCCAACGTCTCACCCAGATTAACTGTTCTAAAATGGTCAAACTTATAGTCACCGGGAAAAATTGGGCCCCCATTAATTTCATTCATCATTCTGATTGTAACTAGCATGTTGGTATTAAACACTTTAGGCGGTACATCCTTAAATTTTACAGAATAAATATTTGCTGGATACCCTGGACCATAGCTTGCAGCAACTTCCCACTTATTGTCATGATAGTTTTGAGGGGAGTTTCGCGTTTGCCCATTGCCGATATAAACTCCTAAGTGAGTCATTCCATTTTCTGTTTTAAGATTGCTATTACTGGCCATATACTTAAAGTCCCCTTTATGCTTTTCTGGGTGATAATAGGCAATCAGTCCAAAAATTGGAGCATCTTTATTGGTCTCATTTACAGTTCCACCGTAGTATTCTTTTCTTAAGTGCTCATCAACAATTTCAGATCCTCTAATTTCTTTACCA
Source organism: Bacteriovoracaceae bacterium (assembly GCA_016784965.1). Classification (GTDB taxonomy): domain Bacteria; phylum Bdellovibrionota; class Bacteriovoracia; order Bacteriovoracales; family Bacteriovoracaceae; genus JADHTQ01. The sequence continues at coordinate 18,570 of JADHTQ010000016.1, forward strand.
TCAGAAGTTTTACCAATGGGAGGATATGGATCTCTACGATTTTCTATATCAACTACGGGCAACAGTCGCATACCCACCTTATTTCCATCGCCCAACTTGTAGTGGGCCTCTCGAATCCATACTGAGTCAGTAGGAGATCCCATAGAGCGATCCACCGAGAGTGTAAATGTCCCAAACTTATATGGTGACAGTCCTCCGTAGATTCGACCGACAACCTCTTTGTCTAACTCATAGGGCCCGTCGAGATAAAATGTTGGATCACTGGAGTGAGCTGCATTAAAAAACTTCTGCCTAAAAGCATTGTAATCAATGGAACTAGCCGGTGTTCGATCTGTTTGTGTAACTTCTTTTATAACAGTCGAACAGGACATGGATAAAATTAAAATGGAAAAAATTGTTAAGATGGCTTTCATAACACATACTCCTTCATGGTCAAATATATTGCCTAATTTTGAACTTATTTTAAAAAATGGTCCCTTTAGTTATTTAACAAGTTTATTAATCGGTAATCCATAGTAATTTATTATAACTTAAGCAAGTTTTTTTATCCTAGAAATATATACCCACAAAAGGTGTCTATCGCAGCCTTTTTAAATACCCAATTTTTATCACTTTAGTTGTTTATTTACCCACATTTACACATAATAGCATATTATTTGCCCATTTTTGCACATAATGTGCTATTATGTACCCATAATACAACATTCAACAAACTATACGCCCAAGGTTTACAAAATGAAGACTGCCGCATTTTATTACTCAACCTCAGATAGAACAAAACAGAAACAAATGAGTATACTGAAAAAACAAAAACTTATTAGAAAAATTGGCCCTCGATTGTATACTTCACTTCCAAAAAAAGAAGTGGCCAAGGCGACAAGAAAGCATTGGAGTGAAATTCTTTCCAACTTGTTTCCAAATGCATTTTTAACCCATAGAAGTGCATTGGAGTATAAACCTAGTCAAAAGGGCGTTATCTACCTCACGGCCAATACCCAACGAGACGTAAACTACCCAGGTCTCATCTTTAAATTTATGAAAGGGCCCAAAGTTCTAGAAAGTGATGTCGACTTTATAAAAAATTTGAAAGTATCCTCTTTTGAGCGGGCCCTTCTTGAAAATCTATCAATTGTTAAAAGTCGAAAGGAAGTTAAAACTCTTCCTCGAAAATTTATTGAAGACAAACTGGAACTCTATTTGCACCACAAAGGGGAAAAAGAACTTAATTTGATTCGAGATAAGGCACTAACTATTTCTAAAAAAATTGGCCTTAAAAAAGAATTCGATCGTTTAAACTCTATTATAGGAGCATTATTAAACACACATGATATCAATATATTAAAAAGTGCCAAATCTAAGGCCCGCGCATTAAGTGTACCCTATGATGCAGACTCTATTGTCCGCTTAGAAGTCTTATTTTCAGAATTAAAAACATATCCATTAAACCCATTACCAAAAAGCTGGAAAAATCCAGAGCACTGGAGAAATAAAGCATTTATCGAGAGCTATTTTTCCAACTATATTGAAGGGACAACATTTGAAATTGAGGAAGCGGAAGAAATTATTTTTGATAAAATCATTTCAAAACAAAGACCAAAGGATGCTCATGATATCTATGGCACCTTTGAAATAGTTAGTGACCCCAATCAAATGCTTATAACACCTGTTAATGCCGATAACTTGATAAGCATTTTAAAAAACAGACATAAAACTCTTATGGCAAAAAGGCCCGAAGCACTTCCAGGGAAATTTAAACTAAAACCCAACCGTGCAGGTAACACTCATTTTGTTCATCCAGACCTACTGACTGGTACCTTATTAAAAGGATTTGATTACTATAAAGTTTTAGATAAAGGCCTTGCCCGCTCAATATTTATGATGTTTTTAATTACTGAAATACATCCCTTTGCTGATGGTAATGGAAGAGTTGCCAGAATAATGATGAATGCTGAATTGGTATCACAAAATCTATCAACAATTATCATTCCCAACGTGTACCGTGAAGATTACCTCGGTACATTACGTGCCATGACACGAAGAGAGAGACCTGGTCCCCTAATTAAAATGTTGATTTTAGCTCAAAAATTCTCTCATCTAGATTTTTCTAACTATCCTAAAATTTTAAAATATATAGAGGAACATAACTGGTTTGCTGAATCTAAGGAAGCAAAGATAGTTTTATAATTGGTCTATTTTTTTAGTGCTCACTCACAATTCTGTGATAATTGTCCAAGTGTTTTAAAAAGGCATTGCCAATCTTTTCTCTAAGTCCATCTGTATGCGGCAACCTTATACCAAAAAACAAAAATGGTATCGCTAATATATGGGCCGAATGAAAGGTCACTTGAGTACTATAGTCATCTAATTTTTTAAATTCCAGATTTCCGATATCTGCCATTGTAGTATGATTTTTTGAATCTATAACTCTCCAGTAAACAACAGTTCGATCTTTTTCATAAATAATTACTTCCACCTTTGTCATATCTAGATTAAAAAGTGTACCACCTAATATCATCCTTTCTACTTGTCGAACTACTTTGCCCGAGCTCTCATCATAAGTGCGCAGGCCCACTCCTCGCCCTACTAAATCAAAGAGATATCTTCCCCATTTTGCTGCAGGAATTGTTGATAAAAACTTCTCATATGGTTTATTGATAATTCTGGTAGTGTATTCAACATCCATCCATTTTTTTTGACCTCCTACAACTTCCACAACCTGCTGGGGATAAGTCACAGAAACTCCTTTCATCTTATCTTGGAGGGATTTTGCTTTTAATTCACTTAGCAACTCATCTGGGATGCTACTGTTAATTGTCTCTATCACAGGTATGATATTCCATACCTGCTCATCGACTTTTTTTATATCAATGGGAACTTCGTAGAGCTTATTAGTATTAGCACATGCCATGAAATTGAATAAAAGGATGATTACAATTGAGTGGACAAACATTGCTTGCTTACACAATTCCTGTAAACCCCATAAAGGCCAAAGAAAGGAGTCCTGCAACAACTAAAGAGATAGGCACACCCTTCATTCCCTTGGGAATACTCATCAACTCCATATGTTCGCGCAGACCTGCAAACAACAACAGGGCCAAGGTAAATCCAACCGCATTGGCAAAGGCAAAGACAACGCCTTGAATTAGTGAGTATTCTTTTTGGATCACTAAAATAGAAACACCCAAAACTGCACAATTGGTGGTAATTAGCGGCAGAAAAATTCCAAGGGCCTGATAAAGAGGAGGCGCTATCTTTTTTAGGATAATCTCTACCATCTGTACTAAAGCAGCAATGACTAAGATAAACACTACGGTTTGCATAAAGCCAATCCCCAGAGGGATCAGTAAAAAAGTTCTTAGCAAATAGGTAACAATTGTGGCCAAAACCATGACAAAAATTACTGCTCCACCCATACCAACAGCAGTCGAAATCTTGTTAGAAACACCGAGGAAGGGGCAAATTCCCAAAAATTGGGTAAGCACAATATTGTTAACAAAAATGGAACCAATTATAATGAGGATATATTCCATACTTAAGCTGTCCTTTTAAATTTATTAATCAAAGCAATTAAGTATCCCAGCGCCAAGAATGCTCCGGGGGGCATTACAAAAAGTAAAAGTGTATTGGAATCTTCACCAACAAAACTAAAATCAAATAATGAACCACTACCTAAAACTTCGCGAGTGCTGCCAAGAAGAGTTAAGGCCAAAGTAAAACCAAATCCCATCCCCAATCCATCAATAAGTGAGGAGAACACTCCATTTTTTGAAGCAAATGCTTCGGCCCGCCCCAAAATAACACAGTTGACAACAATTAGAGGAATAAAGAGTCCCAGCTTTTCATGAAGAGGCTGTAAATAAGCGGCCATCAAGAGGTCCACCATCGTTACAAAAGAAGCAATAACTACAATGAAACATGGAATTCTTACTTTGTCGGGAATGATATTTTTTACAAGGGCAATAACCAGATTAGAGCAAGTCAGTACAAATAAGGTAGCAAGCCCCATTCCCATTCCATTGATCGCAGAAGTTGTAACACCCAAAACAGGGCACATCCCAAGCAGCATGACAAAAACGGGATTGTCTTTGAAAAGTCCTTTGGTAAAATTCTGCCAGTTATTCATGGTAACTATCCCTTAAATTAAAGTTTACTGTGTGTCGCATAGGATTTATAAGCGCGGTCTACGGCATCACAAAATGCTCTGGAACTAATCGTTGCAGCAGTAATGGCATCAATGTCTCCACCATCTTGTTTAACTTTTAAGATCAAATCCTTTGGATTTTGTCCCTTAAACTGGGCCAAAAACCTCTTGCCTGTAATTTTGGTTCCAAGCCCTGGGGTTTCTTTTTGCTCCAATACAGAAATATTGTGAATGGTACCATCTCTTAAAAACCCAACCATCAACGCAATATTTCCACTAAACCCCATTTTAGTATATGTCTTGACAGCGACTGAGGTAATGTTGCCATTTGTTCTGGCCGGAAAACATTCCAGCTCATCTCCTTTGGGGGTTTGGATTTTAAACATGTCATTTCCTGGCGAGTTATCAAAGCCCTCTAGAACAACCTCTTGTATTGCCTTTAATTTTTTGGCCTCTTTAGCGGCAGCAATGCGATCTTTGGTCAAATTAAAAATTGACCCCAATGCAGCTGCAGAGATAAGGGTTACCAGGGTTAAAATTCCAACCATATTGATAAATGTTGACTCAAGTTTTTTCTTACTCATTATTAATTAGTCCCAAAAGGTTTAGGTTTACTTAAAATATTAATTAGAGGTACCACTGCATTCATGAGCAAAATTGCAAATGACACACCCTCGGGATATGCCCCAAAAATCCTGATTATAACTGTAAGAAGCCCACAGCCAACTCCAAAAATAAGCTGACCTTTTTTAGTCATTGGAGAAGTCACCATATCAGTTGCCATAAAAATGGCCCCTAACATCAGTCCCCCAGTCAAAAGGTGAAATAGAGGACTCATATATTGTTCACAATTTATGGCCCACAAAATTCCTGTAAAGATTATCACTGTCCCTATGAAACTTACGGGTATATGCCAAGTAATAATCTTTTTATAAAGCATATATAGCCCACCCAATATGAGGGCCAAGGCAGATACTTCTCCAAGAGATCCTCCAGCTTGTCCTAAAAACAGATCGAGGTTACCAGGGATGAGTGTTTTTATATGGGCGATGCTCTGTCCTTGTTTGATTGCTTCCTTTGCAACACCTAAAGCGGTTGCACCTGTTACTGAATCAAGTGAACTAAAACTAAAGAGCTTTGGTAGAGGCCAACTGGTCATCTGCACTGGAAAACAAATCAATAGAAATACTCGTCCCACTAGCGCTGGATTGAAAGGATTATTTCCAAGTCCACCAAAAGATAACTTCCCAATGGCCATAGCGGCTAAGGCCCCAATTAAAAGCATCCAAATGGGAAAATTGCTGGGAAGATTAAATGCCAATAAGAGGCCCGTAATAAGTGCTGAACCATCACCAATAGAGGATTCAACCTTCATTATAAATTTTTGGATTAAAAACTCAAATAAAAGGCAAAACGCCACGGCAAACAGAGTTACCTTAATCGCTCCAAGGCCAAAAAAGATAATTGAAACGATTAATGCTGGTAGTAGAGCAATGGCCACACCATACATTATCTGAGGTGTAGTTTCCTCTCCTTTAATATGGGGAGAAAGTGAAATTGTTAACAGTTCTTTACTCAATTTTTATTTCCTTGATCGTATTATCCTACCTACTTCAGTTTTTCCTACTCTAATATAATCTAGTAAGGGGATATTGGCCGGACATGTAAAGCTACATGAACCGCATTCAAAACAGTTCATCCCTTTTTCTACTTCAAACCTCTCCCACAAATACTTCCTACCCAACCTACTCAACAGATAAGGCTCAAGCACCATGGGGCATACAGTTACACACTTGGCACAACGAATACAGGGAGACTCTTTTTTTCTAGTCGCTAACTCTTTGGGCATTACCAATATACCAGAAGTCCCCTTAGTAATCGGAACATCCGGTGTAACTAAAGCTTTCCCCATCATCGGACCGCCGTTAATAATTTTGCCCGCGTTCTCTAGTGAGCCTCCGGCTTGCTCTAGGAGGTTTGCAACTGGTGTACCAATTCTGCACAAAAGATTACTTGGCTTTGGTATAGCTTTTCCTGTGACTGTTACCACCCTTTCAACTAGTGGCTTCTTTTTTTGGACCGCTTCATAAATTGCAAAAGCAGTGCCTACATTGAAAATAACTGCTCCTACATCAATCGGTAAGCCCCCAGCGGGAACTTCCTTGCCTGTTACAGCTTGTATGAGTTGTTTTTCTGCACCTTGAGGGTACATAACCTTAAGCGGCAAAATCTCAATCCCCTCAAAATTTTTGGCTTTGGTGCGCATTATAGAAATTGCGTCTGGCTTGTTATTTTCAATTCCAATGATGGCCTTTTTTAAATTTGTGGCCTTCATAATGAGAGAGACTCCAACTAATATTTCATCAGTTTTTTCAAGCATTATGCGATGATCTGAAGTTAAATATGGTTCGCACTCCACACCGTTTATAACTACAGCAAAGGCCTTTTTGCCCTTGGGAACCATCAACTTAACATACGATGGAAAAGTAGCGCCACCCAATCCCACAATACCTGCTTTTTTTACCTTCTCAATTATTTCTGAGGCATCCAAAGTAAAATTTTTTTTAAGCTCAGGGGATCGATCAATGGACTTTTCCCATGTATCTCCATCGGTTTTAATAATGATGGCTTGCTTGCGAAGACCACTGCTGTCAACAACATCATCAATTTTTGAAACTGTGCCAGATACTGATGAGTGGATAAAAGCAGAGATAAAGCTGGACATCTCGGCAATCGGAGTGCCGACTTTTACTTCATCACCTTTTTTAACAAGTGGTTTTGAAGGTGCACCTATATGTTGCGAAATGGGAATGGATACAATAGCGGGTGGAGCAAGCGACTCAATTGGTGCTGAAACCGATAACTTGTTTTCCTCGGGATGAATTCCGCCCTTTTTAAACGTTTTAAGTTCCATCTATGACTCTTTCTCTTTTGGTTTACTCGGTTTTTTCTTTGGTGGAAGTTTCTTGGCCTCAACGTTAATACCCATTATGGCATTGGTGGGACAACTCCCCACGAGGTATCCGCCCTGATTTTCAACGTCAACTTGGGGACTAATATAAGATAATAGTCCCTTCATTACTACAGCGCCTCCACTATCGTAAACTTTGACGCATTTGTTACAGCCAATACAAGCCACAGCACAATTCTTCTTAGCGATAGCACCTTTTTCTGTGTTAAGACACGCAACATATACTCTTTTGCTCTGCTTACCTATAGGCCTTAATTCGTAAATATTGCGTGGACAAATGTCAACGCAAGCGCCACAAGCAGTACATTTTTTCTCATCAACAACGGGTAATCCCGTTTTAGCATCCATTTTGAGGGCATCAAAATCACAAACGCGCACGCAATCGTCCAGTTTTAAGCAACCAAAAGGACAACCACCTTCTCCGGCGTACATGCTGTGGGCAGAAAGACAACTAGATACTCCGTCGTAATTAATCTTCTTCGGAGAATTCTCATTACTACCATTGCAGCGCAAGACTGCAACCATAGGCCCTTTTTCTACCACCTCAAGCCCCAAAATTTTTGCCACAGCTTTCATGGTTTCATTGCCGCCCACGGGGCAAAACAACTCCTCCAAGTCTGTCGCACCCACTGTTGCTTCAGCAAACGCTCGACAACCGGGGAACCCGCAGCCCCCACAGTTAGCAGATGGCAAGACGTCATCAACCTCATCAATTTTGGGATTCTCGTAGACATAAAACTTTTTTGCCACGAAAAACAAAACACTTGCGGCTACCAAGCCCACACTTCCAAGTAATAGTATCGAATTTAGTAATAAACTACCCATCTTCACTTCTACAGTTTATGAGTTAATAGTATCTGAATAAATTTAAGGTGATTGTGTCAAATTTCATGTTAAAAGCAAAGAATTTTATTCAAGAATCTGCACTCAATTTAAGAAATTAACAGCAATACCGATAAGAAAAAATTAGGGATCATGAATGATAATTAGAATCGTATTATTTTTGTTATTGCTTACACACTTAGCTGCATGTGGGAAACCACAGAGTGATCAATTTGGTAGCGCGGTACAAAATCAACAATCTCCTAGCACAGATCAAAATTCGGGTTCTGCTTGCGCTGTAGGTAGCGATGTCTCTAGTCAGGTTGCATCAATAGAGAGCCCGTTGGTAGGAGGTCCTTGCATTACCAGAGTATGGTTTTCAACCTGTATGACCAGACAAACATCCTCTTGCCTATTTTATGAAGGTGGTAAACAAAATGTTATTCAGTTCATAAACAACATTCAGGGCATAAAGAAAGCAAGAGTAAGTGGAAAATTTGAAAATAGAACCCTCAGGTCTGGTACTTACCCTGGAGCAGCAACTTTTGTAGAAAAAGTCTTTATATTGACGTCCATGTAAGCAAAAATCTTATCAATCCCTCAAAATCATAAAGATGCTATTAATATCATTAGTCTGCTTATCAAGTGGGTTTTGGGAGTATGGTCCAGTGGCCTTATGAACTCATACAAATATATTGGCATGCTTCTTGAAACAATATAAGCAAAGTTGCCCGTCAGTTGTAGTAATACATAATAATTCTAGGGAGTTAACGATGAAGATGCTTAAAGTATTTACACTTACTATTTGTCAACTGTTTACTTTTTGGACAGTTTTCATGCCCCTAGGACTCGCTAGTACTAAAAAAGCTAAAATTAATCTTAAGCGCTTTAAAAAACCATTTTGTATGATCGGAAATGGTAGATATAACGTATCGTTTAGGAAAAAATTAAAAACTATGAGGCGATATCAACGAAAGATCAGTCGTAGATATCGAAAATTTAGACACAATCGACGCCTTGAAGATAAGGCGACATTACATGGCTCACCAAAATGGGTAGCAATCAAGTATCTTCGCAGTAGAGGTTTATCTTGGCAAGAAGTAGACTTTGCTTTTTTTGCTCTTACCCTCTTTGCAGAGGCCCGAAACCTTAATGAGAAAGATGCGACCATGGTTGCAAAGGTGATAAACAATCGCAAAAAGAACAAGTCCTATCGGCAAGCCGTTTCACAACTTGGGCAATTTTCGTCTTGGTACTATCGCAACCAGTTAGACAACACCATTATGCTTTGTCCTTCTAAAAAATATCACAAACATTGGAAGAAAATATTAAAGGTTGCTAGTGAAAACTTCAATAAAGCAGACTCAACATTTCAGTCTACACATTACTTTGCACCTTACAATATGGTTCCTCGTTACAGAATTCCAAATTGGGCAAAGGGATCTTATGCTGTTGGTTTTGGTGGACATATCTTCCTGGTAGATAAAGACTATAAGCGCAATAATAAAAATGCTGATGTCATTTATATTCCAAAAAAATCCAGAAGGATCAAGATCGTTAAGGGAAAAATTAAAATTATTTCTTAAACTACTTGCTTACTTTAGAGTGAATCTTGTTTTTTAAATGATAGTAAATCCTTATCAAAAAGATAGTGGATTTATTTAAGAACTCTTCACTAAAGATATAGTACGCCTTAAACACTTGCCCAGATGCCAACAAAGACACTAAGGCCAACCCAAAAGTAGTAAGCAGCATTTCATAACAAAGTTGACTACCATCATTTAACAAATATCTATCCACAACGCCCAACATGGCAAAAGATATTATAATAAACAACATATTATACTTGATGACACTGAAAAAATTCCCCTCTAGCTCTTGAATAATTTCCCGCTTATCATTGCCTCTTAATCTTTCAATATCGACACTTCTTGAGAGTAAAATAATTACTGACATCCCTAACCATAAAGGCAACCAACTAAGCCAAATTGAATCTAGGTGAAAGATACTACCTGTAGCAATTTTGTAAAGGCCAATAAATCCAGACATAGAAATACCGATATACACAAGAAGTATGCCCCTATAGAAAGAATTAAAAAATAGTGAAAGTATCACCATAATAAACAACATTGCAATCCAGCAATTGTGTAAAAAAGATTTATATTCTGCAAACCAGTGTTTGGTAATGGGCGCTCTTTTTGCAGGACCTTTAACTTGATATAAAAAGTTGCTGCCCGTTATCGCTTTAGGTATCTTAAACTGGGCCATACGTTTTAGTTGCACCCTGAAGATATGCTCTGGTACCTTCTGTATTGTTTTTTTTAATAAAACTCCTAACTTCATAGGCGGCATTTGTGGATCTTTTGAAGACACAAGTATATTTGCAAAGTTCAAAGGATTAAAAGAGACTCTATCATAGCTCAACACTTCATCAAACCTGTCAGACTTAAAAACTGCCCAACTGGCCTGTTGTGAAATATCATTAATTGCCATTTTAAAAGATTGAACATCTAAATAGGGCAAAAAACGCATACCTGAAGGGGTAACCTCCCAATTATTAATCCAGTTTTCGCTTAAGAATCTATTTTTAAGGTAAACAGGAGAAAAGCTTTCAATACTGGACTTTAGATCTTCACTTACCTGATAGGGTAAAAAATCCTTGTAACTTCTAAAGGAATTAATCTCATTCTGTAGATATTTTTCTGCATTTTTTGGAGGAGCTTTTACCCCATACGGTACATAGTACCAGCTTATGGGAGTAATAATAAAAAACACAAAAATAAAAACAGCAATAAAAACATTGCTTTCACCAAACATTTTGTCACTGCCTGTAAGGCGTGTTTTTTTGTTATCCTTAATCCAAGCAAGTGGTGTAAACATCGGAAGAACAGTTAGTAAAACCAATAAGACTGGTACCCCAAATAAAAAACTTTTTAAAATTTCTTGTGAGGGAAGATTTATCTCACTTAACAATATTGGTGTAGATAAAATGGCACTAATGGCAAAAATTGTAATGTATGCCGGTAAATACTCCATCAATGAAAAGTAAATAGATTGTGATAAAGTCCTTTGAATAAATGTAGAGAAACTAGATGGGAGAAAGTACACTCTTATTCTTCCAAGTAACACACTCAAGCAAATGGTGCCAAATATCAACAGTAGGACAAGGGCCATAAAGTCTAATAAAGTGATTTCTCCTTTATAAAGTGATAACCAGTAAAGAAAATGGCTGGATAGAATCACATCAAAAAAAAGTATCGGGGTAAGTGATGACATTCGTCTAAACATAATTAGAAAAAAGATTATTTGCAGTACAACTATTATGAGAATCATTGTCATTGGTTTAAGTAAAATTTTTAGATTTGAGTTAAATTTTGCAGTAGTAAATGATGTTTTTGGTAGTTCCTTTTGAATCCATGCCTTTAAAGCGGCCCTTGTAGTTTTATCTTTGTTAAACCATATTTTAAAATTATCTATCCTCTCTATGGCAGTGGGGAAAATAGTTGCTACATCTTTAAGGCGAACAATTCTTTGTCCCCTGGCGCCAACAATGATTGCTTGCACTTTTTCTATGGCGTCAAATTCACTATCTAGAAAATAGCTGACATCATCTTTGGCCCCCAACCTATGAGCAAGTCCTGAAAGTGTTAGTGTCTTCCAAATTTGATCAATTGGTATTTGGGCCTGTGCCATTTTTTTAGGTAAAAGCCTTATTTTGATATGTTGATGTTTATCAAATTCTGGTTCAACCCTCTTGATCACATTTTTGATTTCATGAAGTTTGTCTTTTAGCTCCAAGTAAGTATATTCCCCGGCCCCTTCAATTACAAAATCTGGCAACATGCTCCTTTTTATTTGATTAGTAGTAATTTGCTTTACACTAGGTGGAAGCATAACCTTAAGGCGATCCATTTTCTCCTGGATAAACAGTTGTATCTCATTAGGCCTTGTTCCTTTTTTAAAAGTCAATACAACTTTTGCACTTTCATGATCAACAAACGACTCCAGATTTAAAAGTGAAGGCAAACCATTAAATACTTTTTCCGATACCTTAACCACTTTTCGCTCTATTTCTCTAGAAATAGTACCGGGTACTTGAAATGAAACTTCAAACTGTATATATTTATAACTCGGTAGCGGATTAAAAACAAAGTCGGCAGATAGGATGAGGCCAAACATCGGAAGGCATAAAAGAATGATAACTATGGATTTATTTTTGTACAAATATTGTAAAAAATTTTGCATTAAATAATCACCTCGGTTAATGGCCAATAAAACAGTATCAGTGCCTTATTATCTGTTTTGTTCTGCTTATACTCTCTTACGACCTCTTTAAATTTTGTCAATTGCTCATCATTTACAATCAGCATGATCAACTCATTAGTTCCAGGCCAAGTTATACTACCTTGCTTTTTACCTTGCTTTCCTGAGCCATGAAGTGCTTTAAAGTGGGTATAGTTGACCAATTTTGCAAAATCCATTAATAGAAAAATTTCATCTACCAACTCTGAGTCAAATAGTGCCATACATACAAACATAACTTATGCTCCAATGCTTTTTTTGCGGGTAAACATCTCAATTATAAGAGGTGTTATAACAATAGATAATATAGTGCCAGAAACCATCCCAAATACATTAACAATGGCCATACCTCTATATAGTTCTGAGCCCTCTCCCCCAATCAGAATTGTTGGCAACATTCCAAAAATTGTTGAAAAAGAGGTCATCAGTATTGGGCGCGTTCGTTCTGAAACGGCCAAAGAGATCGCTTCACTTAAGTTATGTCCATCTGCCAATTTAAAATTGGTGGCCTCTATGAGAAAAATGCCATTATTTACCACAATTCCGATTAGGAGAATAAAGCCAACCATTACACTGGCATTTACTGTTTCACCGAGCAGTATAAGTCCCACAATTGCCCCGCCCAAAGTTAGGGGTATTGTGCCCATTATAATCAAAGCCTGGGTGATTGATTTAAACTGTATAACCAGAATAAAAAAGATAATAAAAGATGAAATTGTTAATGCCATTATCATATTCTCAAAACTTTCATCCATTGTTTTTATACTTCCCATACCTTGAATTAAGTTGAGTGCCACACCCAACTTTTGCCCTAGCATTTTAATTACATTATCAACTTCACCAAGTGTTGAATCCTTCATTCTAAAATATAACGGAAGGTAGTTTTTAGAATTAAAACGATTTATACTAGAGTCAAAAAAAGATAACTTATGTTTAAACAAACTGCCAATATTGGTGTTTTGTCCTTTTGCGATGCCCATTGGTAGATCTAAAATTGTTTTCTCAGGCGGGAATTTCATAATGAAAGGTAGTTTGTATGGTAGGTTGGAAAGATCAGCTAAGTCAACGTTATGCAGAGGAAGGGTAATTTGGGAAATAGATTCAAGGCCACTACTGCCCATTCTTAGTGAAGTGAGAGCTTTTGGTACAATAGAGTATTGAAACATTTTGCTAAAATTTTGACTTGAACACTTATCAATTATTGGTAAATTGCAAAACAAGTCTAGAAGTTTGTTTTTTTTATTTTGCTTTAAGTTCTTATCGATAAAATATAGGCCATCATACCCCATCGCTTCTCCCACTGGAGCAGGGCCTACTGGCAAGATATTAATATTATCAAGGGCCAGTGAAGAATCAAAAAACATCTCTTTTACTTTGCTTATCGGCAGGGCCTTTTGTAGTTGAAAAAGACTTTCAACACTTTCATGTGCCAAAGATGTAACTGACCATAAAACATCTTTTCTATCACCTAAAATGCTAGATAATTTATTTTGTACCTTGCGCTTATTATTTACACGACTAACCTTTTCAAGCGGAAAGTTGAGAGAGTAAACACTTGAACTTACCATGGGCAGAAATTCAGTTTTGGGTAGAAATAAAATTGAAGACAAGCTCAAACACACCACACTTGTTGGTATCAAAACTTTGTAGCCCACATTACTTTTAGTTAATCTGCGAACGAAACCAGCAAACACCACCATCTGACCGACAAGAAATGTTGAAAGTCTAAAGAGCTGCAGAATAATACCTTTAGGTTTTTCTTCCTCCTGGAACATATGAAAACACAACCATGGAACTAAACTAAAAACGGCTATTAAACAAATGACTTGAGTCGAGATAACCGTAAATGCTAAATCAGAAAAAAGCTTACTAGAAATATTTTTTTGCATCGCAATTGGTAGCAACACTCCTGCCGTTGTCAAAGTTGAAGCGATCACACCAATTGTTACTTCTTTGGCACCTTTAAAGCACGCTTGAAAGATCTGCTCACCGTTTTGAATTTTGCGAGTAATCGATTCTAGCACTACTGTTGAACTATCAGTAATCATTCCTACAGCAAGAGAAAAACCATTTAGGCTAAAGAGGTTTATCGAGATACCCATGCTTTTTAATATAAACAATGTGCCAAGCAGTGCTGTAGGAAAAACAATTGAGGCGACCAATACGCCAATTTTAGATCCTAAAAAAATTATCAAAATAATGGAATTTAAGACCACCCCTATAAAAAAATTTCGAAACACTGCATTTTGCGATTCTTTGATTTTCAAAGCTTCATTGTAGATAATTTTCATCTTAGTTCTCAAAGTACTTTGTTTTTTATCAAAACCACTGAGAAGCTCTTTTGCATTTTCAATAATAGATATCGTATCAGCACCGGGAGATTTGATAACCTCCATTATCACAGCTTTTTTTTTCTTACCAAAAACTACATCTGGAGCAACTTTTTCTTGGGATATATCTCCTAGCCAGCGCAAGTTGATTATCGACCTATTGTACTTAGAAGTCAGAGGTAAAAGCCCCAAGTCTGACTCACTTTTGGCCTTAATTGTTACATAGTGGTCCAGTTGGTTGCTTTTTATATATTTACGTAGAGACCAAGATTCTTTAGAAAACTTTACAATATCACTAGAGTTTATCTTATACTTCATAAGCTTTAGCGGATCTACCTTTATTACTGTTTTGCGCGAAGAAGCTCCTTTTAGTGCAACGGCTGCAATCCCTTCAATCCTTTCAATTTGTGCCGCAAGCGCTCTGGCATCAGTTGAGACGGCATCCAAGTTACTACCATGAAAAACAACTCGCAAAATTGAGCCATTACTTGGTCTGTGCAATACAAAGATTGGTTTTAAGGCATCTCTTGGCAACTTTATATTATTTACAACTTGCCTGGCATTGCGCAAACACCTCTCTGGTGAAAATGACCATTTGTAAAACAACACGATAATGGCCTTATTGTCCTCAATTTTTGTTTCAACTGACTCTAACTCTCCTGTTTGCAAAAAAGCATTCTCGATAGGAGTTACAACTTCATGTACAACTTTACCCTCAGGCATAAGTGGCACAGGCACAACGATCGCCACTGCAGGTATTTTTATTGAAGGGATGAATTCATTAGATAAATAAGGTAGTGAAAAAAAACCCAGTAGCAATATTAGTAAATTTAGGCAAATAGTGAAAGTGCCCTTTCTAATAAATATTTTTACCATTATCTTTTACTTTTTCTTTAAAAGACAAACTTTATTTTCAGCAATAAACTCTGCTGTGTATCCATCAGTATAGTTACTTATAAGATCAAGCGTGACCACTTGGTCGCAAAATAAACTTCCCACATTAATGTATAGAGAAATGATTTCTCCGATACGGAAATCAACCTTGTCTTGGGCCAAAGATATAATCATCGAAACAGCACCAGTATCAGGGTCAACTATTGGAGATATTTTTTTCACTTTGGCCCAAACAGACTTTTGCCCTTCTAAGGATATTTCCATCCCAGGTTTTACACTTCTGGCTTCCTCAGGCGACAATGAAACCTCGATATATTTTTTACTCGGATTCACAACGGTAACAAGTGGCATTCCATGGGTTATTGCTGCACCTTTTGTGACATGAATCTTGGCGATTGTACCTTTTATGGTACTTTGATAATTTCTAATGGTTTGACGTTCAAAAACCTTTAACAGTAACTGACCTGGTCTGACATTATCCCCCACCTCCCTGGTTATATTATTTAAGATACCATTTCCAATGGCCACTAAGGTAGACACCACTTTTGGCTTTACCACACCATATACCGGTAACCTTTTTGTGAGTGTCGCACAAAGCAAGTCATTTTGATAAATCACACATATTAGATAGACCAGTAATGCTATTTTAGATTTTAGTTTCATCAATTTTAACCTTGTTAAATTCTTGTAAGCTACTCGCTATCTTGATTAATCCCTGCTGATATCTTCTACGTGCAGTAAAAGCTTCAAATTGGGCATGAGCATGGTCTAGCAGCATAATTGATTGCTCAAAGCTTGTCGATGAGCCGGCCTTGGCCACCTCTTTAAGGGTATCAACTTTATGCATCTTTTGCCGGGCCAAGGCGCGCTTAAATTGATACTTGGCCTTTGCGTTACTGCACTCCATTTGATCTTTAGCAAGAGAAACTAGGGCCTTTGAAATTTCTAGTTTTTTTCTAACCTTAGTCATTTGCAAAGAAGCTTGTGCCTGACCAATTCTTGCACTACTGTAAAAGCCATCAAAAATATTAAATGTCAAAATTGCAGCAACACTCCAACTATCGGATACATTTGACTTACCTTCATACTTTCCAGATTTAGAAAAAGAACTGGTTAAGCCAATAGCTGGTATCCAAGGCCGCTCCCACCTGGTGCTATTGTAGATGTTTGAAAATGAATCAATAGTTAGATCATACTGCTTGATTTTAGGAGAATTTTGTAAAAACTTGACCTTAATCATTTCAAGTGTTGGAAGAGGATAATCAACTGTGAGTTTTGGTAATGAGTCACTCCACTTATCAACATAAGTCGGTATTATATCTTTCAATGCTTGATACGCTAAGTTTAAGGCCCCTTGCGCCCTAGTCTTTTGGAAAACCACCTCGTGATATCTCGTTTCTAGTTTTAAACTTTCATCTTTAGAATATAAGTAATTATTTCGACCTCGTATGGATTTTTTTTTCAACTTAGAAAGTATCCTATTGGCCCTATTAAGAGTTTTAATAATGTCTTTTAAAGCGTTAATTTCTAAAACAAGTTGTACTACTTGTGATTTTTTATTTTCTCTTATCATCTGTAAGTCTATCGTGTCGCTCATGAGGCTATTTTTTGAGTTTTTGATATTGGTACTAATGCTATATTTTGCAAAAAGCACATAGCTCATACCCAAATCTACACTCCAAGCATCAGGCCTTAGGCTTGCTGTGTCGCCTGGACTATTATCAGAGGCAACTGGATCAAGCCCCCCGCTTCCACCGCCTGAAGATGATACTTGTGAACTTGAAGCAGAGCTTAGGCTTTGATTATCAATTTCTTTGCCCTTGTTTATCCCAGCATTGAGCTTAAAGCTTGGATAAAGGGGAGATTTGGAAGCATCAACTCCGAATCGTCTAAACTCCACTCTCTTTTTTGCCAGCTTTATTTCTCTATTAGATTGCTCTAGTTGCTCATACAAGCTCTCAAGCGTCATGGATAAAACACACTTAGGAGCAGATAAAATAAAAATAGTCATAACACAAACAAAAGTGGCCATATTAGTTAACTTTTTCATGCAGCAACAATTTCTCCCATCGATTTTGCGATTGTAATTTCTTGGCAACACATCATATTTAACAACTCAATTAATTCTTGGTCTTCAACAATGAACGTAAGCAGGCCACCTAAAGCATATAATTTTTGATGACACTTACTGATGTATCTCAAAGTGGAGATATTAAGAAAACTACATTGTTGTAGATCCAATGAAACCTTCCTATACCCTGCACGGATAACATTATCCAATTCCTTGGAAAACAATGGGTAAGTATAACTGTCAATGGCACCAGTGACAGTTAGTATGACCCACTGTTGATGTGAGATACAACTGATTTTCATGGTAAATCTCTAAGTAATGCACAAGTTGTATTACTATTTTACCTGTAAAATCTGCTCATGAAATCTAGGGGAGTATTTTTCCTAACTTTAAACTTGCTTTAAAACGGCAGGAGATATCTTTCTTTCAACTACATTACTTTTTTGGCAGCTACACATATGCTCTTTGCAGCAAGCTTGTGCCAAAGTCGTAGGAAGATCTCTGGTTGCTTTCATTTTGTGATCCTGTAGTTGCTTATTATGCCAATTGAAGTATTGGGTTATTATTGGAGCTTCAATATTTACACTTTTTAACATCGAGACATCTGTTAGGACATCAGAAGTCAGCCCGTCTACACAAATCTCACCGTTATTCATTATGATTATCCGCTTAGCAAATTCCGCAATTAAATCCGTATCGTGAGTAACAACAACCAGAGTATAGCCATGATCATTATTTAGGTGACGGAAAGTTTTTATTAACTCTTTTGAAGTTGGGCGATCAAGTCCTCCAGTGGGCTCATCAAGAACAATTACTTCTGGTCTCATCACTAACAAACCAGCGAGGGCAACGCGTTTTTTTTCACCCCCCGATAAATGATGAATTGGACGATTTTCGAGATGCTTTATTTTCATAAGCTTCAGGGCATCTTGGGTTCTTTTTTCAATTACCTCTTTTTCTAAGTTGATATTAGTTGGGCCATAGGCAATATCTTCTTTGACTGTGGGACAAAAAAGTTGATCTTCAGAGCTTTGAAACAAGAAGCCAATTTTTTTAAAGGCATCTTTGCGTTTTTTCTTATCTATATTCTCACCACCAAGATAAACACTTCCAGAAGATGGAAGTAAAATCCCTGAGGCCAATTTTAATAATGTTGTTTTACCGGAGCCATTTGGGCCGCATATTGCAACGGATTCTCCTGAGGTCACAGTCAGGCTCATCTTCTTTATCGCCCTCATCCCTTTTCCGTACTGGAAAGATACACGATCATATCTAAGAACTTCTTCTCCGGCAGCACACCGTTTTATTTTCTCACAACTAGATCTATGCATCCTTTTGTCCTCCCCTGGCAAATTGTGCCCAATAAATTCTCTCCGAACGATCAAATACTCGCAAAAATATTTGTGCACCGATTCTTGAAACTGATTGGATTGACTTCCATGTTGTCGTTCTACCACCTCTTGTGGTAGCGGCAACATGCATTCTTAAAAACTCCTCATAAAGCAAAAATGAATATCGATACATGATCCCCAACGTATCTACTAAAATGTCAGGGACCTTATACCAGCGTAGAGCTGATAAAATTTGGGCAAAAGGTGTGGTGATAAAAGTGAGTGCCAGCCACGTAACATCACAGTAAACTCGCAAGGCAACTCCCCCACCTTGAATCAACCCCTCCTTATAAACTGAAACTCCCCATAATTCAAATATCGGTGTAACACCAAAGCCTATAGAGAACCCAATTACAGTAATGATTACAGTCAACAGAGGAGCTAGTAAAAAAAATGTCGTCCTACCAAGCGGAGGTCTGGTCCATAAAAAAGTTAGCAGGCCCAAACAGAGCAAAATGCCACTTATTACGTTTATGGCCAAACCAATATTTAAGAAAATAACAAGAAATAACAAAAATAGTTTTAAGCGCGGATCTAAAAGAAACATTCCACGCTTCGGAGCGCGCTCTAATTCGCGCTCCGAGGCAATAACTTGATTTAAATTGAATTCTTCTGACATTTTTGGTTACCTACAAAAAGTAAATCCCACCAACGTCCAATTATAAAGCCGCAAATTCCACCCGCCAGCAGTATTATTGTATTCCAAACATCTCCTAGGGCCTCTATATTGATGTATGGGTCTCTGGGAGGCATTCCTGCTTTTTCTGCTAGACTTTCATTTATAGCTTCATCCATCCCCATCATTCCTGTTTCTTCGCCTTCTGGTTCAGCTGCTTGGTGTTGTTGGTTGTTTACAGTGTTATCCATATTTTGTGCTACTGCAGTTTGTATCGGCAAAAATAATAAAAACCCAACTAAAAAAATGATACTTACTTTAACTGTAACAACTTTTAAACTCTCTAAAATTTCAGGACGCTGCTCATATACGTATTTTATTATAAGGCCGGTCATAAACAATTCACCAATGGCAATCGGTCCTTGCGTTGGAAGATAAGCAGTGTATATAACACCCAGGTATTGCATAAACGTATACTGGGGCTGCGGTCCGGTGGACAAGACAGACGCCAAAGTTAAACCTGCAAAGGTATAGGTCAAAATATTTCCGATAAAGCCTCCAATCGCTGCAGAAACGACTAAGGACAGTCCAACTTTCCTGGAAATTTTAAAGGCCGCCCATCCACACATTGCGCCACCTACGCCTAAAATGATTACATTTGCCCCCCATGTAGAAAATCCACCATGGGCAAAAAATGCAGCTTGTAAAAATAACGACAATCCGGTCAAAGCAATCCCTATCCACGGCCCAAGCAAAATTGCTGCCATTGGTGCACCACATGGGTGTGAGGTTGTACCAGTGAACGCTGGTATTGGTATCAGAGATAGAAAAAAGATAAATGCCCCTGCCATGCCCAGCAGTGGTTTTTTTTCTGGAAATTCCTTAGCGAATTTAGTCATTTCTTTAGCGCCCACTCCTACAAGTCCAAGAGAAACAACTGTAAAAACTGCTGCGGGAATACCCGTAATAATACCCTCCGAGATGTGCATACCTTACTCCTTTATTGTGAAATTAACTTTTGTTTTCATATAGTTACATTATATCTAGGCAACAGTTACGACTCAAGATAAATATAAATTATCTAGGAAATATAATGTCATGGAAAAATACTTCTCTCAAGTTATAGACTTCACTCAAGCAGCAAATTGACGATCAATTAATGAAATTAAACTTTATCAAAGTAGTGAAGTAAAATACTCTACGGTACTTTTAATTCCCTGCTCAAATGAAACTTTTGGATAGTAACCTGCAATCTGTTTTAACTTAGTTATGTTTGGTCTTCTTCTTTTTGGATCATCAGGCGGTAAGTCTTTAAACACTATTTTAGAAGAGCTTTCCAGCAACTTCACAATAAGTTGTGCTGTTTCTAAAATAGTATACTCATCGGGGCTGCCGCAATTAACGGGGGTGTGTATACCACTCATACAAACACAATCAATGGCATCAATCAAATCACTCACATAACAATATGAGCGCGTCTGCTTGCCCGTACCATACACCGTTACATTTTCACCCTTGATGGCCTGATTGACAAAATTGGGTATCACCCGTCCATCATCAGGGCGCATTCTTGGTCCATAAGTATTAAAAATCCTCACAATTGCTGTATCAACCTTGTAAAGATTTCGATAAGTCATCGTCAAGGCTTCAGCAAAGCGCTTGGACTCATCATAACAGGATCTGGGCCCAATGGGATTAACGTGACCAACATACTCCTCCACCTGAGGATGAACTTCTGGATCTCCATAAACTTCAGAAGTAGAGGCTTCTAAAAACCTGGCATTTTTTATACGGGCCAGCTCTAACAACTTCCTTGTGCCCTCTGAGTTAACTAACATTATCTCTAACGGTATTTTCGAAAAATCTATTGGTGAAGCAGGTGAAGCCATAGAAAAAATATAATCAATGTTGTCTTCACTTAAATCTGGAAGTTTCTCGTAAACATTTGCCTCATAAAAAACAAAGTTTTTAAATTTTTGCAATATATCTATGTTGCTTTGGCTGCCAGTTAAAAAATTATCTATGCCAATAACTTTTGCACCTTTTTTCAGATAAAATTCACTCAAGTGAGAAGGGACAAATCCCGCTGCACCGGAAACTAAAACTGTTTTACCTTTCATTAATCGATCCTATATCCATTTTTTAAATTTTCAAAACCATCGCCAGTACGCCTTTGATCACACGTGCCATCTTGGGGTAGTTTAGAGTATCAGATGTATCATGTTCGGTATGATAATTTTTGTTGCGATAAAAAGAGGTATCAGTAACCATGATTGCAGGGTAGCCAAACTTCCAATAATTGAGATGATCTGAAAAATCTATCCCTGGAATGGTTGCGGGAGCATTTATGGACTCAACGTTCACAGAACTATGTTGCATAAATAGTGCTTTTAACTTCCGCATAATAAACCACTCTTTGATGCCTCCCACCAGCACAATGAAATCACCCACACTTGGATATATCCACTTTAACAAAAATTCTGCAGGGTAATCTTGAGAATCTGGTGCCTCTGTAAAATAACCAATCATCTCAAGGCAAACCATCAACTTAACTTTTACTTGTTGATCAAAAAGGTCCTTAGCATGGACCCAACTCCCCATATTTTCAGATCTAAAAAAGGGCGGCTCTTCTAAAGAATAGGCCACCAATTCAAAATTTTTATCTAACTTGCCATCCAACTTTTTTAGGTGGAAAGAGAGCTCTAGTAGACCAGACACTGCACTCGCATTGTCATCGGCACCTGGAAAGTCTCCAAATACATCATAATGAGCACCTATAACCATTAGGGGTTTTGACTTGTCAGTGCCAATTCGAGTAATTACATTAAAATATTCTTTACCCTCAACTTTAAATTTTTGTCGCCGTACGGTCAGCCCTAAACCTGTCCAATATTTTTCAATATATCGGGCAGCACGCTCAAGGCTTTTTAAATTGTTGAAGTTTCTTGGTGGTTTTATTTGGGAAAGAAAGTCAACATGCTTTTTTAACTGGATCTGATCTATAGTGCGCTGTTGTTGTCTTTGCATTGTATCACTTGTTGTTATGGGGTTTTTTAAAAAAAACAATACACCAGCAATACAAATAATAAAACAAAGAAAAAAATACAATGTTCTCTTGATCATAACTACTCTCAATTTTTCTTAAGTTGATTGTTTAAAGTCTATTTTTGCTCCAATACACTATGTCATTTTAGAGTATTCATTGTCGAACCAATCGTCAAAGGTTGTTTTGATCATAATTATTAAAGTTTCCCACACTTAGCACCGATCTGTTGGTTATGTTATACACCTTTCATATCTTGCTAATACTCGTTACCGGCCTAATATGGTCACCTTCCATCCGATCATCATCCTTGGCCTATTCGCAGGCAGAAGGTGTTGAAGATAAAACTTATTACGGACATGAGCGCAGCTTAATAGATTGGAAAAGGATAAATCCCGAACACTGGGTGGACCTAGTTAGATGGAAAAAACAGAGAAAGTTTCGCGACAAAACTTCTTCGTGGGCACTTTTAAACAGAGACCGTCTACTTAGAGAACATGTGGGGCGAATCCTTGAATGTTTTGGAAAATGCAAAATCTACAGTGGACAACACTACAGTTTAGGCCAATACCGATCTTTAATTAGAGAACGCGACACCGTAATAACTGACGAGAACAGTTACGCATGGATTTATTTAATGGATGGCACCATGGTCAGGCTATCCCCCAGGTCAAATGTAGCATTTTTAGAAATCAATTTTGGTAGCAGAGAAACATTTTTATATGTAAGAATTACCTCAGGCGATGTAGTATGGCTCTCTCGCCAAAATCACACCTTAACCCCATCGGATAAAAAAGAAACTGACGCTCTATTTTTACCTTTATCACTTGATGCAGCAAACTATAAATTACCTAAAGTTGATATTGACGTTGACAATATGGGTCAATCTATATGGAGCATGGATGCCAAAACAAGAAATCAAAACAAGTATCACGTTCTAAATAAGTTTATAGCACAAAACAACTATCTAATAGGCGACAGGGTAACTCGCTCACTACTTGTCACCCCAAACGGTACACTATATGGCACAAACCTGTATATGCACCTAGTAGTCCTGCCTTTTGGAAACCTTTATTACCGCAGCAGACCACCAGGTATCTACAATTTGCAGCACCTTGTTCCAGGACATAGTCAATATAACCAGCAGTCAATTTCTTTTTATAAAAGAGGACAAGGCGCCGATGGAAACACTGAAATTATCGATAATAGTTGGCATAAAGTGTTAACTACCGGAGATAGCACTGTCGAGCTGTCTGAAAATGAAAATAAGCGCCTTGCTCATAGCGAATTTTTAACTCGCAGAATCCCTACTATTTTAACTGGCAGAGAGTTAATGCTTAAAAGATATTCACTGGGAATGTTAAAAATAGGTGTTACAACCCAAAGCTTAGCAGAACTTGCCGGTTATCGCATGTGGCAAATAGACCACATAAATAAATTTAACGAGATAACCCAAAGAACCAACTTTCTCTTAACTCATACTGATAATGTTGAAACACAAAGGCTTGCCATTTCCCTCAAATTAAGAGAGAAGTGGGGACAAAAAGATGATCTATGGCAAACTTATAGCTATGGGCCATGGGCGTATAAGCGGGCAGTAAGTGCATATGCATTGGCCACTGATCCTCTGCAGCCCTTTAATAGCGACAGAGAGCGATTTAACAGCCATCAAATTAAAGCGTGGAAAATACTCAATGACCTTAAATAAATATCACCTAATTTTAGCAAGCAAAAGTCCAAGGCGAAAAGAACTCTTAGGCCACCTGCAACTACCTTTTGAAATTATAACTGCACATGTTGAAGAAAAGAGTAAGTTTATGGACCCAGGTTATATTTGCGAAGATATATCCAAACAAAAGGGGCAAGCTGTTTATGACTTGCTCCAAACCCAGGGAAAAATAAACGGCAACTACTTTCCTCTCATAATTGCCTCAGATACTGTTGTCTCTTCCGGCAAAAAAATTTATGGAAAACCCAGCAGTCCACAAGCTGCAAAGTCAATGTTAAAAGAACTCTCTGGCAAAACTCATCTCGTTTGTAGCGGTGTATACTTGGGGTGCTATGACTTAAAGACAAAAACATATAGGGATATGGTGTTTTCTGGCAAAACTCAGGTAACCTTTACCAACATTTCAGAAGACCTACTATCAAACTACTTGAGCACAGGCGACTCTTTGGATAAAGCGGGGTCCTATGGTATTCAAGGGCCAGGCTTGACCTTTATCAGTTATCTACAGGGATCGTACTCTAATGTCATGGGATTTCCACTAGACTTATTTATCGATAAATTTAAAGAATTTCTAGGCCTTCCCAATGACCTTGAAGGTAAATGGAGAACTTTAATTCATGGTGCTAACAACCCATCCACTGATTGACCAATTTAAAGCAGCCGGTATCAACATTCATCAATACACAACCACAGACAATTATTTAGACTTAGCAATTTGCATAAGAGCAAAACCAGGCAGTAAGCTGCAAAAAATGCTTATTGGACAAGGCGGTGAAATAATTATCTCCACAACAAAAAGAGCTGTTGAAGGTGAGGCAAATAAGGCAATTAAAAAAATATTAAGTGATACCCTAGGCGTTAGCGGCAGCAATATCTCTCTAGATAAAGGCCACAATTCAAAACATAAAAGATATCTCATCAGATTCATTTTTACAAAACACAAACAAGTAGAGTACTATATAAAAAAAGTTGCCAATTTGACCAAGTAATGAGGCCCTCATGAAAATTGCACTCCTTCTTTTATGCATACAACTGCTAACATTATCTTGGGGGGCCCTCGCCTTAGACTATAAAACAGACCCAAACCAAATAAGCGAAGTCTTTGGAGTATCAACAAAAATTGATGATGAACTTGAAATTATAAAACAACTCCCTCCTTCAGAATACTATCAAAAGATTGATAGCTATCGCACATCAGTTGAAAAATATATTGAACACAAAAAGCGAGTTTGTAATGGGGAGTTCTCTACCCAAATTCTAAAAGATAGTAGAGCATCTGACTCTGATGATGATACAGACAATGATACATTAGAAAAAAGCCCTACTCAAACCAAGCACAAGCTATCAGCGGCTGAGAGAAAACTTTGCTTTAGAGAAATGAAAACGATTCAAATTACTTTTATCAATAATATTTTCTTAGCAAGGACTAAATATTTAAATTATCAACACAAGCTAAGACTCCAAAAGCTTGAAAAAGAAAAAGACGAAACAATTAAAAATTTTCGGGCCCGTTTTAAAAAGAGCACCTCTACAAGAAGTAAAAAATATAAAAGATGAGCTTTTTTAAAAGATTCAACTAGAAGATTTAAGAGGTAGGTTTTTTTGGATTATTGTTGATGTAATTGCTTCTTTTGATACTTTTTGGCTTATGAATTGACCTTGTTGGCTTAATGCTTTCTTCGTGCATCGTTCCATAGCGATTAATAACGCAATGTCCCTTCGCTCCGCTCTCTTCGGTGCTCCGCACTGTTTCTTCAGAATGACTCTTATTTTGACTCATATCTACCCTCCAGTTTAAAATATGTGGGGAATACTAACACATTTTGTTAAAAATGTCTTCCCTATTCCAATTTTATCTAATATATTCGTAAACGGCTGATATTTATTAGTGCTCCAATCAACGCATCTGGCCTAATTGAAGGAGGGTAACTTATCAACGTAAAAAAAAGTCTCCCAAGTGTCTCTTATCTTCTAACTTTTGTATTTATTTTAAAATTTCTGGTCTCATGTGGCAGTATGCAATCAGTGGGTATTAGCTCCATGGCATCCATTTTGTATGATGCTTCATACGAAGTAGAAACTGAATCAAACTGGCAAAACTTTAAAACGGCCATACCTGCCAATTTAAAATTTGTCGAAGGACTTTTATACTTAGAACCAGAAAACAGAAAACTCCTGGCCACTCTTACTAAGGGGTACTCGGCTTACGCCTTTGTAGTCAACGATACTCTTTATCTTCGCGACTACTTCAAAGATGTTGAAAACTCATTTAATAAGCAGCAAAGTATTTACAACTACTCTAAGGCGATAGAACATGGCATGCACTTTCTGCAAACCTATGGCATAAACTACATCACCCTTACAAGAAAAATGAAAGAAAATAATGGGATAATGGAACTGTTGTCAGACAAGCTTGGCAGGGATGATCAATTTGCCATAGAGGGAATGTTTGCTCTGTCACAAGCGTTAATTGGACTTATAAACCATCAACGAAATCGAGTACATTTGGTTGCTCAATTGCCTATTGCCAAAGGTCTTCTAGACTGGTCATGTAACTTAAGGCCCAACTTGAATTTGGGAGCTTGTAATATGTTATATGGAGCATATGAGTCGAGCAGACCACGAATTCTAGGTGGAAATCCCGAAAAGGGAAAACAATATTTTTTAAAATTCATTAACGAGTACCCCAACAACCCCTTGGCCCGCCTGTCCTTCATTCAATACTATCTAATACCAATGTCTGATGAACAACAGTACCGACAACAAGCATATTTACTCGAACAAAATTTGCGCGATTTTAAAAAGCGTCTAACCTGGGATCCAACTCATAAAAACCGCCATAGTAAAGCAAAAATACAAAGCAATAGGACTGAGCTATACGGATCTATAGTGCTAGAACGTTTTGCAATTATAAAAGAATTTGAAAAACAACTCTTTTAGGAGAACCAAAATGGCCAAGCTGTTACTTCCGCTATTTTTACTTCTTTGCCCTGACTTGTATGCCGTTAACCTAAAAATAGGTGTACTAGCTCCAGAGGGTACTAGTTGGGCCCAAAATATAAAAAAAATGGTTAAAGAAATTAAGACCAAAACTGATAATAAAGTCAACTTAAAAATATTCTATGGTGCCACCGCAGGGGATGAACCAGTTGTTTTGCGCAAAATTAGAATTGGCCAACTTCAAGGCGGCATTTTTACAGGTAAAACACTCGGGGATATAAACGGTGATGTACGCGTAATAGAAATCCCTTTTACTTTTGGTCATGATCGAAAAAAAGCATGGAGTATCGTTGAGCACCTCACGCCAAACTTAAACAAAGAGTTTAAAAAAAGTGGCTTTGAAAACCTTGGATTCTATGAAATTGGACACGTCTATTTAGTCTCCAAGAAAAAAATTCAAAACATCAATTCGCTAAAGGGTATAAAAATTTGGTCTTGGGAGGGAGATCCTTTGGTACAAGAACTAATTTCTATTATGAAACTTGTCTCCATACCTTTACCTCTACCAGACGTCTTAACGTCATTATCAACTGAAATCATTGAGGCAGCATACTCTCCACCCCTGGCAATTATTGCGCTCCAGTGGAACACCAAGGTCAAATATTTGCTAGACTATCCCATCACTTACTCAATTGGAGCATTTTTATTAAGCAATAAAGCCTGGAGCAAGATCCCGTCTAGTTATAGGCAAGTAGTAAGAAGTATCACCACCAAGTACCTCAATAAAATCACAGAAGCCAATGCCCAAGAAAATATTGATGCCCTAAATGTTTTAAAAGGCCAAGAAATTAAATTCATCCAGTTTCCAGAAACAGATTATCAGCAATTTGGTACATTTCGCTTAAAAATGATTAACAACTTAAAGGGTAAGATTTTTTCAGCTGAAATCTATAACAACTTTCAAAACAAACTTAATACGTTGTAGGCAAACACACTATGTCAAAACTTGTTTTCTTTGTTGATAACGCCATAGAAAAAATATCATCATTCCTATTAATTGTATCAGTATTGTTACTCGTTGACTTAAGCATCCTGTTTATAGTCTTAAGATGGTTTAATATCACCTATATATGGAGTGACCCGCTTATAAGACACATCGTTTTTATCACAATTTTTCTAGGTGGAGTAATCGCTACTGGTCGCAAAAGTCATATTAGTATTGATATTTTAGGAAAATATCTTCACGCCAAAAACAACCAATTATTTGTTAAATATTTAGAGCGTTTTATAGCTTTGGTTTCTTTTTTTGGGATGCTTTGGGCAATTAAGGGCTCTTACGATTTCACTATTTCTGAATTACAATATGGTAAAATTGCTTTTTTAGGTATTCATTCGGGTTTTTTAACCGCCATTACACCAGTCGGCTTCACCCTAATTTCATATCGCTTTTTGGCCATATTTGTTCGCTCATTTTATGAGGAGGAAAATACTTGATCGAGTTTTTAGCATTTACCGGTATTTTGTTACTTGCTCTAATGGGAACTCCACTTTTTGTAGTGATGTCGCTATTTTCCCTTGCTGCTTTTTATTTCGCTGAAATTGAAGTTTCCGCCGTTGCTATAGAAATTTATCGCATAACTTCTGCCCCTACCCTTTTGACTATTCCACTATTTGCACTCGCTGGCTTTTTACTTGCAAAATCCAACGCACCCAAACGATTGATCCGTCTATTCAATGCGGCCCTTGGACAGCTACCCGGAGGAGTTGCAATTGTAAGCCTTGTTTGTTGTGCCTTTTTCACAGCATTTACAGGTGCTTCAGGCGTTACAATTATTGCCTTGGGAGGGCTACTTTTTCCAATTTTAACCAATGAAGGATATAGTGAAAAGTTTAGCTTGGGCTTAATTACTACCTCTGGCTCCCTAGGTTTATTATTTCCTCCAAGTTTGCCAATTATACTTTATGGACTAGTCGGAAAGATTGATATTAATCAGTTGTTTAAAGCAGGCATCATTCCTGGCATTTTGCTTATTGTAATCCTATCTGCATGGTCCATTAAAAAAGGCCGTGTGCTACAAAACGACCAAAACCTTAAAAAGAAATTCTCATTTTCAGAGTTATTAGCCGCTTTTAAGGCCTGTTTTTTTGAGGCCATTGTACCAGTTCTGGTTTTGCTTGGCATTTATGGCGGCTTTACAACTGTAACTGAGGCTGCCGCTTTTACTACCTTTTACCTTTTAATCATCGAGTGCTTCATCTATAAAGATCTAAGCTTAATAGATGATGTTCCAAACATTATTATTGAGACAATGAGTTTAGTCGGAGGAATCCTGTTAATCTTATGTGCCGCTTTAGGAGTAACCAACTATTTGGTTGATGCAGAAATACCAATGCACATACTAGGTTTTATGAAGCAATTTTTGCACAATCGCTATACTTTTTTAATCTTTTTAAATGTATTCCTGCTAATAGTTGGCAGTTTAATGGATATTTTCAGTGCGATTATCGTAGTAGTCCCCCTAATTACCCCAATTGCTGCAGATTTTGGCATTCACCCCATTCACCTAGCAATTATCTTTTTAACTAATTTAGAAATTGGTTATATTACTCCACCAGTAGGACTTAATTTGTTTATCAGCAGTTTTCGCTTTAAAAAATCGATTACTGAATTATACTACGCTTCGTTTCCATTTTTGCTGCTGCTTCTAGTCGCATTAATGATAGTAACCTATATGCCAATTTTAAGTTTGGCCTTAATAAATTAGAATGAATAAAAAAATTTGGTGTATTATTTTTTTCTTATCAGTAACAAGCGCCTATCCCAAGGATCTTGAACCCGATATCAATTACTACAACTCTCTCTACCTGGGACAAATAGACACTGAAGATTACTTTGGTCCTATACACCCCGATTATTATATCAATTTAAATACCCGTAAAAAAATTCTAAAGGATGAAAAATTTAAAAATGATTATTTCATACCATACTTAGAATCAGATATCTTTCAAGCTAGCAATTATTGGCATAGTGAGCTCATGCAAAGTTCTACTTGCCCAAACTATTACTTAAATCAAAATATCCCCTATTTTCGTTACCTATATCGGCTCTTGGCCATTAGCTACCTATTTGAAGCCCTTAAAGAGTATCATATCACCCTTTATCAACTTGGATTTAACAGTAACCGTTGTAATCTTTCTTGGAAGAAAACCTTTGCAAAATGTAACGGCAACGGCGACGAAATTAACAAGTTTCTAAAGCGTATTAGATATAGGCATTTAAAAGGCCTTGCAAAACAAAGGCTAATTAGAAAGTCGAAAAAAGAAGTTAGGCAATGGATCAGACGCTTTAACAAAGTAGCCAAACAAAAAGTAAATGACATTCTGCCAGTTACTTATTTGGGGCTACTAAGATGGTGCAAGCAAAACAATATAGACTGCTCACAACTTAGTAAAAACCAAATCCAAATTGGACTTAGTATTTCTTGTAAGGTAGACAAAGTGCTCCTTAAAAACCTATGTAATGGCAATGATAACTTGTATGGTGCTTCTTACATCCCAGAAATGACAGTCATTCTTACAAAATCTGATACCTTAAATACAATTAATATTACCGAATTTGGAATTCCATGCCTTAGACGCTTTATTACACAATTTAAAGTTAAAGAGCGTAGATACGACTATCTGGGACAACTCTTTCCAGTAATTAGAGCACAACTGATGAAACATAAAGATACTCATAGACATGGCGACTTATTTATTTTAGGGGCATTAAAAAAGTTTGACGACTTGGGTATGAGCGACTTTTTGGTTTCTCTTCCACCTCCAGTTTTCACACCACCAAAGCCAAAAGCCAAGCCTATTGTTAAACGCACTACACCTAAGCCAAAACCGGCACCAGTTGTTATCCATACTCCGCTTCCAAAACCCAAACCAACTCCGCCTCCTCCGCCAAAAGAGGCTCCTAAAGTTGTTGAAAAAATTTCCCAATTTGAGTTGGCAACCAAAAAAAGGGCCAAAAATAAACTGCCGCGTGTAAAAGTAAACATGTTACTTATGAAAAATGATTTTATCTTTACCTCTTTAATGACTGAAAAGCTTAAAGAACCTTTACAGGAATATCAAACTCGCAAAGCAATAAAAGAGATGAGGCGCTTTGATGGCCTTGGTACCAAAAAAGAGCCAGTGCGCCTAATGTTTTTGAAATATCTAATCGACAACTCGCTGCACCAGGCGCTGTATAACATAACGGCAATTCTAGGTAATCAATTTTATGTTCTAAATGATATTGATCGCATACAAACGCCTGTATTTATAGAACTTTTAAACAGTAAGTCCACCAATCATAGGTGGCAAATAAACATTTTAGAAGATAAATTAAGCTCAAAACACAAAAAGAGGTTTATTAAACGTAAAAAAAGTCATAAGAAAAAGAGATAAAATTATTAAACTTGGAGTATGAGCATGATCAACCTAGTTAAAAACCTATCAGTGTATAACAGAAGAACAAAATCTTCCGTAATCAGAGAACTTCTCAAGCTTACCAACCAACCTGGTATTATCTCTTTGGCCGGAGGCCTACCTGCTCCCGATTTGTTTCCAGTGGAAACTATGCGGGAAGTAGTAAATAGTGTATTGGATAAATATTCTGCCGCTGCCCTTCAATACGGGGCGACTGAAGGTACACCTGAATTAAAAGCAGAGCTTGTAAAATTGCTAAAAGAAACTGAAGGACTTGATCTAAAGCCCGAAAATATTCTTATTACTACAGCTTCACAACAAGGACTAGATCTTATTGGCAAGACCTTTATTGATGCCTCTGATCCCATTCTTGTGGAATTACCAAGCTATATTGGCGGACTTCAGGCATTTAAATCTTATGGCGCCGAAATGATTGGAGTAAAATGCGACGATGATGGCCTGTTACTTGAAAATCTAGAGCTAAAACTACAAAAACTGCTTGAAGAAGAGGAACATTATAAGTTTATTTATGTGGTTCCAGATTTCCAAAATCCTTCAGGTGTAACAATGTCTCAAAAACGCAGAGAACAATTGATTAAAATGTCAGAAAAATATGACGTTTTAATCATTGAAGATTCTCCATATCGTCAAATTCGCTTTGAAGGTAAAGCGCCTGATATGCTCTACAAGTTAGATAAATCCTCTAACGTAATTTCAGTTTTTACCTTCTCCAAAATATTTGTTCCAGGGCTTAGATTGGGCTTTATGATTGGACATGAGGAGATAATCAAGAAGCTTTCCAAGATGAAGCAATCCTTGGATTTGTGTACGTCACCATTTAACCAATTAATTGCTGCAGAATTCCTAAAAGGTGGATACCTGCCTTCCCATATTGAAAAAATAAATGCAAGTTACAAGTCGAAAAAAGATGCAATGCTGAATGCCTTGCAAGAGTATATGCCAAAAGTTGAGGGGATATCTTGGACAAAACCTGAAGGTGGTCTCTTTTTATGGCTTAGGTTACCTGAGCACATAGACACAGAAGTTCTGTTTTATGAAGCGATTAAAAAACAGGTGGCCTTTGTGATTGGTTCGGCATTTTATTGTGATAAAACTGGCAACAATACTATGCGACTAAATTTCTCATACCCAAGTGAGGAGCAAATTGATGAAGGAATCAAAAGGCTTGCTTTAGTAGTGAAGAAGTTTTTGTAAAAATCAATACTTCAAGCACTGCTCTTTGTGGTGACGCTCATCAAGGCCAACTTGCCTTAAAAAGTCTGCGACATTGTCAAAACTGCCATAATACTGAGAGTAATCACTTACAAATGGTTCGTCTTCAAATTGTGGATTCTCCTGCACAAAATGCATATATTCATGTTCTGCGTGATCCTCGAAGTATGCATTGAGCCTGTAACTAAATCTGGGAAATAACATATATATTATTATGGTGGTTATCCTATAGCCAATTAAGGACAGTTGGGGGAAAACTGTGTACATTATGAAATTCTGCTTTAAATTTTTCTTTGCAATTAACTCCTCCAAAATTAATAAGTGCCACTGCTCATTATCTTGTTGAGTTCTGGACTCATACATAGAATCAATTGCATCCGACATTTTATCTGGATCTTTAAAACCAAATGATATCTTGCGATAACTGCCACTTTCCCATACTTGATAAGGTACGCGTGCCAGAAGCTCTAGGACCCTAAACTTCAGTAAGGTTCTATCTTTTTTATAAATGATATCCATAACTAGAAATAGTAATTTTGAGATAAGACTGTATTTTAAACGCTCGGCCTTTAAAGTCTTTTCCTGTTCCTCTTTTAAGTTCATTTTTTTATATCCTTGTTATTGTGCACATAGTCCCATAAGTCTACAGGTACGTTCTTTGCCAATTATTCTAATAAAGCCCGCAAGCTTTGGTCCTTTTTGTTTGGAAATTAAAAGTTGATAGAGGGTTTCAAATGCAACCTGTGGTGTAAGTTCACTGTCTTCATTGATGAACTCATACATTTTTTGGTGGAGTTGTTTATCAGTTTCAATCTCTTCCCAGCTAGTTTCTAAATAACTTGAGAGCTTCTTTACAAAGCTCTTTTGGGACTCACTAAGGGTTAAATTGACAGCTTCACCATTTAGCTTAAATTTAAACTCTTCGGGAGCATAATTATTTAGCCAAAACAGTGCCCTTTGTGCCCTTTGGGTGAAACGTCGCTCATCTCTATCATTGTGCATTTGACCAGCATAAAACGAGGTTGCTTTGCTTATGTCTCCATTATTTATTTGTAGGATATTACATAAGTGTCTAAATGATGGTTGAAACGGCATCTGCTCGGGCATGTCGCTGGCATTTAATTGAGATAGTTCATAAACTCTTTTTGCCATGGCAACTTTTTTTGCATTTCCTGCATCCACCCCATAAGCCAAACGCTCCAGCCTATCAAAGTCCTCATACATTTTTATAACATCTAGATCGAAGCTAACAGAAAAGTCTACATTTGTTTTATAGCTTGCAAAAATCCAGCGAATCATTTCTGGCTCATAGACATCTAAAACATCGTTCACTGTTACCACTTCACCAGATGAGCTACTCATCTTTCCGCCGCCACCTTTAATACTTACAAAGTCGTATTGCAAATAAACGGGTGCCTGGCCTTTAAAGACTTTAGAAACCAGTTCTTTTGCGGTTGTAAAACTTCCACCTTCACTAGAGTGGTCTTTACCACCAGGTTCAAAGTCAACGCCCTCATAAACCCATCGCATCGGCCAATCTAGTCGCCAAGGTAGCTTTATTCGAGTAGTTGTTGCAAGGTTTTCACTACCTTTGAAGCCACATAGTTTACACTCGTAATTAATTAACTGTTCTCCATCAAATGCTATGTTCTCTATTTCTTTGTCTCTATTGCACTGCTGACAATAGACTGAAACAGGCATCCAATTAGCAGCTAGTGGTGCGCTACGATGCTTATTTAAGATCTCCACTATTTCATCTTTTGCTTTTAGGGCAATTTTTATTTGATCAACGTATTCAGAGTTTCTGTATTTTTTTGCCTGATAGAGTGCATTGAGCTTAATTCCTACTCTCTCTAGCTGGGCCTCGTACTTTTTTTCTTGATGAGCTGCATAGCTTTCTTCTTTGCCGTAGGGATCGGGGGTATCAACAATGGGCTGATACATAAACTCATGCAACTTTTCTTGCATTGGCATATTTTTTGGCACTTTTCGAAAGGTATCATAATCATCCCAACTAAAGATTTCTCTAACCTTTTTACCTTTCTCGCGAAGAGCTCTTGCTACAAGATTGACCGTAATGGTTTCCCTAAAATTTCCAAAATGAACTGTTCCAGAAGGTGTAATGCCACTTGCTAAAGTATACTCCTCTTTATCCCCCACCTGTTTTATTATGCGGTCAGCTGTTATATCAGACCAATGAATAGCTTTTGGAGAGGTAGTGGAAGCATTTAGTTTTACACTCATTATTTCCTCAATTTATAAATAAATGATAAATGGATTGACAAACTCTACTTCATTACCATCTTATTGACAGATATCCAATAGTTTTACTTTTAAAACTTATCTTTAGGTTATTTTAGTTATGTTAGGAATACTGCTTCGAATTATTTTGTTTTACCTACTATATGTCTTTGTCAAAGGCACTATCAAGACTTTGTGGTCCGTTTACAAACTCAAGGCCAATATAAATGAAGCAATTAAAGCTGAAACGGAAGATATTGACGAGCCGGGTCACACAAGTAGCTCACAAAACTCACAACAAAAGACATTTGAAGCACAATATCGCATTATTTCATCAGACGATGTTAAATAATTCTTAACTTGTTTTAGAAAGTCATGTTAGTATTTTGCCCAAATATATTTACACTTATAATAAAAAGAGGTGGTACGAGATGTTTGAAAATTTTAAAACTCCAGAAGAACTTATTCCAAGTGATCCAAGATTTGGGTGTGGACCGTCACTTATCCCTGTAGAATTTGTCGAAAAACTTGTAGCAACTAATATGCACTTACTGGGCACCAGTCACAGAAAATCTGCTATTAAAAACCTAGTGAAAGAGGTTCAAGAAGGCCTTAGAAGCTACTTTAAAGTTCCTGCTAACTATCAGATTGTTTTAGGCAATGGTGGTGCAACATTGTTGTTTGACATGATCGCCTTGGGCATAGTTGACAGAAAAGCTGCCCACTTTACTTGTGGTGAGTTTTCAAATAAGTGGTTTAAATCAACTGATCTAGTCCCTTGGATTAGTGCAGTTGAGCATACCGTAGAGTATGGACAAGGAATCGATGGCCAAAATGTCGACGATGCCGACTTAATCGCCGTAACCTTAAATGAAACTTCTACTGGTGTGCAACTATCTGCCCTACCTGAAGTTGATGAAGACACATTACTGGCAATTGATGCAACTAGTGGTGCAGGCCAAATTCCATGTGATGTTTCAAAAACTGATATCTTCTTTTTCTCACCACAAAAGGTTTTTGCCAGTGAAGGAGGACTGTGGGTTGCATTTTTATCCCCAAAAGCGGTCTATCGGGCCATGAGAATTAGTGAAGATAGTGACCGCTACGTTCCCGGCATCATGAATTGGAAAACAGCACTTACTAACAGTGAAAAAAATCAAACCTATAATACCCCTTCTGTCAGCACACTTTTTTATTTGAATGAACAAATTAAGTTAATGAATGAGTTGGGATACGACAAGGTTTGTAACTTGGCCCAAGAAAAGGCCACATTTTTATATAATTGGGCCAATGAAAAAGATTATCTTAGTCCATATATTGCAGAAGAAAAATATCGCTCAACTGCTGTTGCCTGCATTGACTTAGACGAAAAATATGACGCAAATGCCTTAATCAAGCTACTCGCTGACGAAAAAGTTGTATATGGTATCGATGCATACAGAAAACTTGGACGCAACCAGTTTAGAATTTCATTATTTCACAATGTAACTCTGGACAATTTGAAAAAGCTAACTCAAATTATTGACATGGCAATTCAACAGGAGAAGTAATCATGTCTGAAAGTTTTTCTCAAGAAATTAAACAGTATTTTGCGAAGCAATTTACTGCTATTAAAACTGATGGGCGGCTTTTTACCAAAGCCTCACAGGGGCAACTACAAAAGCAACAAATTGGTTTGTATATTTATAACCTATTTACAATCTTGATTAAAACTGCCATCAACATGAAAAGTGCTGAACATTGTTCAAAAGAGCAAGGACTCACTGAGCTTTCCAACTACTACAATCAGCATCTCAAACTCGACTCCGGCAATGAGCAATGGGCACTAAGTGACCTTGCATCTTTGGAATTTTCCAAAAAAGACTTTGACAGCTTTTACCTGACAACATCAATGTCAAAGCTTATTGCTCTTTTAGAACAACTTGCAACCAATGATCCCGAAAGCTATCTGGGCCACCAAGTAACCTCTGGTTATGTGGCCCATGCTATCGGCTCAGAGCTAATCAATTTAATCCAGGTAAATTGTGGAATATCTACGGCCCAAGTAAATATTTTAGAAAAATACAAAGTCGTAGATAACGAGTACAACCTAAGTGACCTCTCAATTATTGACTCCGTCGTAAGGCCTACTTCCAAAGAACGGGTGTTTGAAAACATCAAAATGGCACTTTCGCTTTTTGTTGAATTTCAAAATGAAGTAGCTGATTCCTCTTTCAATTAAGATCAAACCAAGATACCCCTCTTTTAAATGTATGTAAAAACTACAATATGAAAAAATAAGTTTTTTCACATTAACAACTTGTGTTACTGAAACTTATTTGAAGCACTGAAATACTAAAAAGCACTGATTAATACTTGAAGCACGTTAGATAAATAGCCGCCATTAGCATTAGATTAATCTAGTTGCAGTTTTAAACACATGCAACTTGAAAACTTGGAGTAAGTTATGAAACATATCTATTTTAACATTTTATCAATCCTACTGCTAACTTGTTACAGTACACAAGCTAGTGCAGTAGATCGAAAAATTGCATCAG
The DNA here is from genome assembly GCA_016784965.1 of Bacteriovoracaceae bacterium. Classification (GTDB taxonomy): domain Bacteria; phylum Bdellovibrionota; class Bacteriovoracia; order Bacteriovoracales; family Bacteriovoracaceae; genus JADHTQ01. The sequence continues at coordinate 56,289 of JADHTQ010000016.1, forward strand.
TTCCAACCAGTGAGTTGGAAAAGGCCGAGTCGGCACGATTAAAACCTAGTAATGTCAAAGTGATCCTAAACAACAACGAGTCATTTTTAAGTAAACTAGACCTCATTAACAAAGCTACAACATCTATTAGAATGTCTTATTTTATTTTTGCAGATGATGAGAGTACATCACTACTTTCTGAAGCCTTAATTAAAAAAGCTAACAAAGGTGTAAAAGTAAAAATTATTGTCGATTATTTTAGCAACTATTCACGTCTGGATTACTTTTCAATGCTAGAGCGTGAAGGGCGAGGAAATATTTCTGTACGCTTTTACAATCGACCTACTAGAAACATCATTCGAGATGCCGTTTATTTGACCACCCCATGTCCTTATGACATCGCCCAAAAAAAATGTTGGGAACACAAAAGTGCTAGAGTAAATGCAGCTTTTAAAAAGCCTAACACCAATTGGACAATGCATGCAATGGCGTCTAACGCCGGCACAGAATATTCAAAGATGTTTTTATCTGGTCTCTACGGAAAAAATCCAAAACTTATGGCCAAAGCAATTTTAAGTGGTCAACAGATTGATCTAGCTAAACTTCAAAGTGGTGATAGCAAAATGACAGCTGAAGATAAGAAAAACTTAAAAGAATTGCTTCACATTTACTTTCTTTCAAAGTTTGGTTCACCAGCAGAGAGAGCATTTAACAAAATTAAGCTTTACATGGCAGCAATATTTCACAGCGACACTGTTCCTGGAGTGCTAAATTCAGTTAATAGTTTACTTCCTGTTAAATTGAGTAAAAAGTATCTAAGTAAAGCAGATCGCAAACTTGCCAAATATAGAAATAGCGACTGGAGCTTTCTAACTGACTATACTCACCACAAACTACTGCTGGTTGATAATAAATACATCCAACTAGGTGGAAGAAACCTAGAAAACTCTTACCACATGGATCCAAATCCCTTGACTGATAAATATATCTTTGTAGACACTGATGTCAGAGCAGAAATCATGCCTGGTGGTGGAGCTTCTAAGATTGCTAAGACTTTTGATGAGCTATATAACTATAAGCGTCTACTTGCCAGCATAAAGGATATTAGGCAACACGCACCAAATGAATTATTGGCCAACTCAAATCTTTATGAAAAAGCAGAAAAATCATGTCCACAAAACCTTGGCAAAAAACTAGAACTCTGTATTAAAAAGAAATTTGCTGCTCTTTATATGAAAGAGGGACAGTTAGGTCAGCGAATGGATAGAGCAAAAAATAAGTTACAAGTTAATGCTAAAAAGGCCTATAAGTATTACTCCAAATTCACGCCCAAAGGTGGACGTGGATATTATCAAGCAGCACCAGGTAACTACCAAGGTGACAAGGCACAACTTCTTGAGGTCAGCTTTGATTTAAGTGGCCAAGATATGATCATGTCCTACTTAGAAAATCTTCCTTACGACCGAAAGTCTATTGAGGGATCTGGCGGAATGGTTGCGTACCCATGGTCAAGAAAAGTACCTGCACACCGAAGATTAAGAAAGTACGGCGCCATTGATGATGAAGAGCTAAAATATGGCAAAAACATTCATCATATGTTAAGCAAAGGCCCCAAAGCTGTTTGTGAAAGTTCTGCAAACAAAAGAGAATACAAAAGAATTGTTTTACACAATGCCTATGTTCTGCTTCCTGCTAAGATGTTGGAGGAGCTTAGAAAAATGATAGATGGTACATACGACTGTCGTTATGTTAAGGTGCAGTTTTTATCAAACTCACAAGAGACAACTGACCTAGACGTAGTAAATCTCTTTTCTAATCACACTATGCGAGTCTTTTTTCAATTCTATAAAGAAAGAAAAAATGCAGCTTCTGCCACTTTTGAATACTACGAATACAAAAGACTCACTCAAGATGATAGTCAAAACCTATCTCTACATACCAAGCTATACCTCATGGGTGATGATGTATTCATAGGTTCGGCAAACCTCGATCCAAGAAGTTACATGATGGATACAAATAATGGCTTTTACTTTAAAAATGTTTCTGGATTTGTCAGCAGTTACTTGAAATACTTTGATTCAGTAATTGGCAATAGGGAATTCACACGAGATATTACCAGGCACTACATGGAGCTTACCCCCGCTGAATTAGCTAGGTCAGACAAAAAATTTCTTGATGATAAAATCATAAAATACAAAGCTGACAAGTGGATTAAGGCCAACAAAAAAGAAGCCGAAGTTGCTTCGATGAAAAAAGACTTACTGGACTTGTTACAACTTTCAGAAAGTTATGCTGCTAAAATTCTATATGGTGATAATTACCGCAATTCTAATTCACCAAGTTTTGGTGGTAAGAAGTACTTAGAAAAATACAATTCAATGTTAAAAGCAATTTAATTTCGGTATAAGGGGCATTGTAAAGCATGACAATGCCCCGCACCAACCACACAAGCCTCGCTTTCACTATGCATCAAAACCACTCTATCACTGATCTTTATTAATATAAATCCATTTCCAAGCAAAAAAACTGCGATATATCGAATTTTTTGTGGCCAAGGTGCATAGAAGTTATTATTATGGGCCCTCTTATGTAAATTGTTTTCCGCAACCCCCCTCGGAACAGGGGTGTCGAGCCACCTATCTTTTGTGTGCAACCCGTTAAAAAAATAAAAATAAATTTTAAAAAAACACTTGCCAACATTATAATATTATAATACTTTAATGCACACACAAATAGCTTGATTGCTATAAATTTAAATTGGAGGGTTTAAAATGAAAAAATTAACAGTTGCAGTATTTTTGTTGCTACTAACAGGTAGCGCTTTTGCTAACATCTCTCAAGAGAGTGTTTCAAGTGATTCAAGTGTCACAAAATCATGGTTTCCTGGTGATTGGGTTTCTGACCGGGACGATGACTATCGTTATGACAGAAATGGCAGAAGAGGTTGGCTATGTGTTGCAAGAAGTGAGTACCATGATGACGGTTACACATTCGACAGCTGGATGCCATGGAACTTGGACGAATTTAGTAACAATGATTACTACTACGCAAGAGCAAACAATCGTGACGAAGCTCGCAGCCGTGCTCTAAGCAAATGTTCACGTGACTTTTCTGACTGTGAAGTTAAGTGTAATCGTCGTCACAACAGAAGACGTGGTTACAGACGTGGTGGATTTTTCTTCTAGAAAAAAACTCGATATATAACAGTACAAAAAGGGCCAGAAGTATACTTCTGGCCTTTTTTTTTATTTATCAGCACTGTGTTTTGTTAACCCATCAACTATAATAACTCCATATTCTGCAGCTGAATTGGTTTTTTGTATACGACATCCTTTACTACTAGTTGAAGTAACCAGTGAGTAATATAACCTATTTGGAAGTTTAGGACGCTTATAAACCTTAACTAGATCGACAACAGCTTTTTTCCACTGCTCATTCCAATCTAGTGAAACATCCTCAACAATCAACTCAATAGGTGAGTAGTCCCTGCTTTTTCTCCTAAACGCTCTCCAAGATATTTTAATTTTCATACATGTTACATCATTTTTAAGTAGAAAAATTGGATGTTCTGAGGTCGTTGCCTTAAGTCTCTTTGTAATCATCCCTCTTTTTTTATTTTTTTGATTTTTAAGATGTAAGTTCTGATTAAAACTTGGGTTGTTATAATTATTCTCCTGATGAGCAACTGAATAATCAGAAAGACCTTTAACTTCAAATCTAACAAGATTACTTGGAGGAAATTCAGTGTTTTGTACATCAGTATGATAAGTCGTTACTTGCATATAAATCCAATCATGCCCCTTAATTAAACGGTTATTTTCGGCCAAGCGTTTAATTGCTTGTTGCCACATTTTTGTCCAATTTTCTGTGTTTTCTGTATTGAAGACATGAAAACCTACATGATTGATTTGATTCATACGACTTTTTGCTTTTGTTAACAGCAGGTGAACATACAGTCGTCGTGCATTATTACTCACTTTTATTTTGGGAGGAGTCTCCATTGTTGCATAGTAGCGGTGTTTTCCTGTTTCTTTTTTCAAAACAGTTAACTTTACTTCAAAAAGATCAGATAGATCATATATATCTGAAGATGTCACACCAGAGTTAGCATTTGAAAACATCATCAAAAGCAGTATTGCAACAATTAACTTATCTACCATCAAAAAAAGCTCCCTGTAACAATTAATCTCGGTATTGTTTTGTATTGTAAAATTTTATTTTACCACGATTTCTTATTGTGCTTGTAGAAATTGCGCTCTAAATATTTTCTTAAAATCCTTGACCATTATACGCTTTGAATTAGATTTAACTTCAAGGTTTTCATGAGCTCCACTAACAGGTCCAATTGCAACATGGAGAAGATTGATCCTTATCTTGCGTCTTGCTCTAGAAGTAGCAGTAGCACTTACATTTGCAATTCTATCCATCAATCCCCATAAACAAAATGTCCACTCATCATTGCCCTCTTCATCATGTACACTATTATTCCATTTTTTAATATTAATTGCTTCACATTTAACAGTAAAGCTAGGAGCAAACTCTTGGTCAAGAGAGATTAATACATTCACAATCTCAAGGTTTTGAGCATTAGCATTTTTAATATCGATAATTGGAGCGCTTTTTAAGGTCACATCGCTCTTATTAGATACCTCTATAAGCATCGTTTTATGTCTTCGATAGTCCCACCTCTTAGTCAAATCTTCTCTCTCAGTCATACCCGCATTCATCGTTTTTGCATTTTCAATTATTCTCATGGCCGCATGATAAGGAACTCTTTGGTGATACAAAAATCTCTTAGAGTCTACAATGATGTCATCAGGAGTATGACCTTGTGCTAGTAAATATTTCATTCTTGCAGACAACAGAACCCTCATTTTTGCTTCAGGATTTTCTTGTCTGTCCCTTTTGCCTCTCCCTCTATTTTGACCACCTTTTTGACCGCCATCCATACCCATCATTTTCATTGGCATTGTCATCCAACTCATAGGCCCCATAGCGTATGCTGATTGTTGCAATAAAGAAAAAATGGCAATCACGGCTAATGTCTTAATTATCTTGTTTTGAGCTTTATTTTTCATTGTTTGATCCCTAAGTTAAAATTATTTTACAATTCACATATAGTCTTAATCATCACTTCTAGTGGTCTTTATTGTCTATCATCCCTTAGTTTTTGATATGCTTCTCGCTCCTTTGCAAATTTCCCAGAAAAACTTATTAAACCTTGAACGCTTATCATAATTTCTGTAGATAGTGGAAGTGGAGAAGAGTATGCATCATCTGCAAATGTAATAACTTTTACAGTTAAAATATTTGATCGCAAGGGGTTGTTTCTTGCAAGAGCAGTAATTGATGTATGCCACATTCCGGCCCAACTCTCTTTAGCATCTAGGAGCATGGCCTTAATATATTGACCTGGAAGAAGATCGCTTTCTTTATTAAATTGATATGGTGATATAATTACTAGCATCCTGCTGGCATCGTTATCAGTTGCAAGCTGTGGTGATGGGGTAAACTTTGAAGTATCAGTGCTTAAAGTCATTGTAGTAAATGTCTGCTTAGTTTGACCTTCTTCAGCTAACATATATAGTGCAATTGAAGCGGGTGAATTATCACCTATCCAATTTATATCACCATACCCCATGTCCTTGAAATATTTTTCATTTGGTGTCTCAGAAGGCCCTTGTGCAACAAACCCTCTAAGTTGTCCATTGTCTCCAACTGTCATAATTTTTTGTTGATTTTGTCTTGAACGTCTTTGCCCTTTTGAAAAAGGGATATCATCCCAATTGCAATCTACGCCATGGCTAGCATCGTTAGTGAACGAATCAACGGAGCCTTCAAGAGATCCCATAAAAACAAGAAAACCTCTTCCCCAATCATTAATTTGATCCGTGGTAGATAAAATTCTATTTGCCATACAGCCAATTTCTTTAAATCCTAGCTTCATCCCATCAGACATATGGCCCATAGCATTGTTTCCCATGCCTACCATTCCTCCGCCTGGGTCTCCCTCTCTGCCAATCATAACATTTTCCATTGCTTCCAACATTCTATCCATAAAGGCAAAGCTACTTGAAACCATGTTAAAAGATAAAAACACAACAAATAGACTGTATATAGTTAATTTTTTCACGAGATCCGATCCTCCTAACCACAATTAAATGCAGTACAATAAATAACGCTTTGCACCACCCTACCCTAAATAGATTTATTTATCTACCACTTTCAGGATCATTTTTTTAATTTTCTCTCTCGCTAAAACAAGACGCCTAATTGGCTGAAATTAATGATAAAATTTACACCCTAATATATATTGAAGTGTGAAATAATTACAAATTGATGGGCAATAAAAACAAAAAGGCCAGGAAACCGATGTTTTCTGGCCTTTTTTCAATAAAAGATACTTGCGTTGCTATTAGTATCTTCTATATCTTCTGTTTTCTCTTCTGTTTTCTCTTCTACACCTAACTTGGCAAGTGTCGAAATCGCGCTGACATCTTTCTAATGCACGGTCTCTAGCATCATCGCGGTACCTTGACCTTGCATAGTAGTAACCATCACGATCCCAGTCGCCAGGCCCCCAATCTCCTGGGCCCCAATCTCGATCACGGCCTCTTCCACCTCCATCGTAATTAGTATCTCTTGCCTCGCAATACCAACCTCTTCTTCCATAGTCACCATCCCAGTCCCAATCACCAGGTCCCCAATCTCCTGGCCACCAGCCTTTAGTGACATCATTTGAAGAAGCTGACTCTTGAGTTGTTGTCGCAAAAGCACTTCCTGACAATAGTACAAATACTAGCAATACAAATAGTTTTTTCATCTTTACCCTCCGTGTGAATAAACTAAGTTTATCAATGTATTAAATCGTAATATTATGATATTTTGATATTATAATACTTGCAAGTATTTTTTTTAAAAAAAATAAAAAAAAATTTATAGATTATTGCTCTTCGATCTATACATGAATTGTAAATGCAAATTGTAACCGTAGAGTTTGCATTATACACCGGTGTAAAGTTGTCGGAAAAAATAAAAAAGCCACAAAGATGCTGCTTTGTGGCCTTTTTTATACAAAAAATACAGATATTTTTTAGTATCTTCTATATCTTCGGTTGTCTCTTGTACATCTAACTATACAAGTATCAAAGTCTCGATGACATTTTTCCAATGCACGGTCTCTGGCATCTTGACGGTACCTCGATCTTGCAGAATAGTAATCATCATAACGACGGACTACTCTAAAAAATCCCCAGTCTCCATCTGCTGGTCCCCAATCTCCATCTCTACCTGCGGGTCCCCAATCTCCATCTCTTCTGCGTCCATGCTCAGAATCTCTTGCTTCACAAAACCACTCATCTCTTCCATAACGGTAATCATTATCCAAGTCTCCTGGCCACCAACTTTTAGTCACCTCATTTGAAGATGTTGGTCCATGATCAACGGTTGCAAAGGCACTTCCTGACAACAATACAAATACTAACAATACAAACAGTTTCTTCATTTTATCCCTCCTTACGAATAAACTCTCTCTTCCTCAACGCTATAAATTGCAACATCATAATATTTTGATATTATAATATTAGCAAGTGTTTTCCTCTGAAATATAACTATTTTATTTAGATTTCGCTCTGCGCATGAAACGCTACTCATTATGTTCCCTAGATCGGATAGTACAGTCTTGTACAGGTATACACATCATTATTGTAATCCCTAAAGCCGCATTGTATGCCGGCCCTAAATAGTCATCTATAAGCAACTATGGCACAATAACTATTCTGACAAACATTGTAAATAAAAAGTTAATTAATTTTGTCTATTATGCTTTGGCCCAGTCAGGAACGAAATTAACCAACTGAAATAACATAATCAACATACAAAATTAATTAAAATACTTGACCACTTTACTACAAATAATTTCCTTTTTTTCTAATTGTAGTTTAAGTACTCAAGCAACAAAACTTAACTTTAAAAAAAGAGGAGAAAAAATGTTAACTTCAAAAAAATTATTAGTCTTCATTATTTTATTAGTAGCTCAATCAGCATCAGCAATTTATGACCCCACTTGGGAGCGACCAGTTTTAAGCGCAGAAGAAATGGAAATTTCAGATGCACGTTATGGCTTTGAAAACCTTGAAACTGCCAGCTTGTCACTTAACTCGAGAGACGGTGAAGAGGGTATGACAAGTATCAGGATTTCTTTAAAATACTTAGATCGCGATGAGTCTCAAGATCAAATTTTAAAGATAGAAAATGTAGAAAAAGTTGAATGTAATGCCACTAGATATACTGCTCAACTTAAGATGAATAGTGAATCACAACACAGAATGTATATTTCCTTAACCGATTATAGCAATAGTGTATGTGCTGTCGTTCACGAGTACCTGTGGGTTGCTCACGTTAACGAGGGGTATGGATTTTGTGGAACAATGGATTCTCGTATGAAATTACAAGGTAATCCAGAAGCAGTTATTACAATCCAATCACTATAGACTAAAATTCTGACCAGAGCCTTTGAGCAAGCTCTAAGGCTTGGTCATGTATTTGTCTCTCATCTAAGTCTTGTAACTTTTTATTCTGCATTAAAATCTTACCATTTGCTATCGTTGTATCTACTGATGCCTGAGAAACACCAAACACTAGGTGGCCTGCAAATGTCTGACTATCAAGGGGCGTTGGAGGTGAGTAATCCATTAAAATAACATCTGCCTTAAAACCTTCCTTTAGCTCTCCAATCTTTTCATCCCATAGCCGCCTCACAATTTTGGCATTATTATTAATTAGTGCATTTATACACTCCATAAAACCAACGCCCGGATGATTATATTTTAGTTTTTGAGACCATATAGCAAATCGCAACTCCTCCAGCATATTGACTGTCATGGCATCAGTGCCTAGACCTACCAAAAGGCCTTTCTCAGTCATTTTAACTATATCAGAAATTCCAACAGCATTGTTCATGTTTGATTGTGGATTACAAACAACCATTGTATCTGTGGTTTTTAGTAAATCTATCTCCGAGTCGTTTAAGTGAACACCATGTACACAAATAGTTTTATCTCCAAGAACTCCTGCACTATATAAACGCTCGACCACTCTTTTGCCTGTTTTTTCAAGGGTTATTTCTTGATCTGCCAAATCCTCAGCAGTGTGTATGTGAAAAAATGCTTGGCAATTTTTTGCCGCCAAAACAGCTTGCTTTAAGGTTTCATCAGAAATGGTAAAAGAGGCATGGAGCCCAAAAAGGGCCTTTAATTGATCTGAGTTCGACTCGTTTATACTCTGAATAAACTCTGTATTTTCAGCTATGCCCTGTTTTGCGATTGCTTCACCATCGCGATCAGAAACCTCATAACAAAGGCAAGCCCGAAGCCCTGACTGCTTCACGGCTTGAGCTATTTTATCTAAAGAGCCCTTTACAGCATTAACCGATGCATGATGATCTATAATGGTCGTTGTGCCTTTTTTAATGGCCTCAATATTGGCCACAAGCGCACTGAAATAACAATCATCAAGAGTCAACTTTTTATCCAGACGCCACCACAGATTATTTAAAATTTCTGTGAAGTTATTGGAAGGTGCCGCTTTATTTAAACCACGTGCAAAGCTGCTATAGTAGTGCATGTGAGCATTGATAAATCCTGGCATAACTAACTTCTGTGATGCATTTATAATGGTCGCATCGCTATCAATTTTAAAGTCCGCCAGTTCTTTATTGTGGGCCACCTTTTCAATTACATCATCACGAATTGATACGAAGTGGTCTTGTAGGACTTGATTATTGTCACCTAATGTGACAACCGTTCCATTTTTTAAAATAATTTGAGACATTACCGACCTTTTTTCTTTTTGATTATGCCAATGGGTAGGCTGTAGCGCCTCACCTGATCAAACTGATATAAAGCATTCGACACCGCTGCTGCAGTTGGAACTAACCCAACCTCCCCAACACCTCTTGCACCGTAGGGACCATGGATATCATAGGCTTCAATTCCTATTACTTCCACATCGGGTGTATCTTTTGCCTTTAAAATACCAAGCTGAGACAGCTTAGAATAAACGGGCCATCCATCTTTCATGGGAAAGTTTTCACTTATTGCATACCCCAGCCCCATGTGAACTGAACCTTCAATTTGACCTGTAAACAATGTGGGGTTCATGATCTTGCCTGCATCATGGGCAGCATAAACTTTATCAATTTTTCCAGCTTCATTTAAAGTTACTAGTTGAGTTGCATAACTGTAAGAGTAGTGAGTGACTGCTTCAATGCTATCTTTTGTAGAGCCTGGCTCAGTTGTCCAATCACAAACCCATTCTCCTTTATATTCATTGCCCACAAGGTCTTCTAGTTCATTAACCAGTAAATCCTCCTTCAATTGTTTACATGCATCTATCAAAGAATTTCCTACCATCACGGTTCCACGGGATGAAGTCGTCATCCCACAAACAGTGTTTTGTTTGGTATCTACAATAACTTCAAATAAAGCGGGGTCAAGGCCTGTTTCTTGGCATACTGTTTGGATGGCCATGGTATGAACACCTTGCCCCATCTCAGTCCAACCATGATAGATTGCAATTTTGTGTCTGGAGTTAATTACGATCTTGGCCTGCCCGCCATCGGGCATTCCATTGCCAATGCCAGAATTTTTTATACCGCAGGCAATACCTGCAAACGGTGCCTCATAAAAATAAGATTTAACTGCCATTAAAGTTTCTTTTAAACCTATGTCGCCTTTTAGAACTTGTCCCGTAGCAGTCATTGATCCAGTATCTAGTGCATTGTCAAAGCGAAATTGCCAGCGATCAAAACCACCTTTTTCACAAAGGTCATCGATACAACTTTCTATGGCAAATGCCGTTTGGTTAACCCCAAAACCCCTCATGGCGCCACAAGGAACATTATTGGTATACACTGCCAGTGCATTTATATCTACAGTAGGCACATGATAAGCACCTGTTGCGTGTCCCGCTGCTCGCTCTAAAACCTTCATTCCAACCGATGCATAAGCACCGGTATCGCCATGAATTTCACTTTGTACAAATGTAAGTTTACCTTTGCTATCACACCCTACCATATATTTCATTCTCATTGGATGGCGCTTGGGATGCATCCTCATGGACTCCGATCGATTTAGATGTAATCTAACTGGGTACTTGGTTAAAAAGGCAAAGACCGCAGCATGACCTTGAACTGTTAAGTCTTCCTTCCCACCAAAACCTCCACCATTTTGAACTTGAACAACATTCACCTGCTCCAGGGGAAGGCCCGTTAGTGTTGCAATTTGTTTGCGATCTTCAAAAGCACCTTGGCCTTGAGAGTATACTTTAAGCCCCTCTTCTCCATTGACATTTTTTGAAATGGCCAGACAGCACTCTGTTTCTAAAAAAGCATGCTCTACTCTTTGAGTATAATACGTCCCTTCAGATATGAAACTTGAATTCATTATTGCTTCTTCAAGGTCACCTCGCTTTAGCTTCGTTTGAGAAAGGATGTTAGATTTGTGATGAATCAAGGGGGCATCTTTGCGCATTGCCTGATCAACAGTACAAAGTGGCGTTAATACTTCATACTTTACCTTGATCTTACTCACTGCTTTTTTTGCAGTAGCTTCATCCAAGGCAACAACACCAGCTAGCACATCTCCCACATAACGGGTTTGCTCACCTTCATCAATCATTATGGGCCAATCTTTGGCAATAAGCCCAATAGTTCGTGCCCCAGGAATATCCTTGGCAGTAATGACTTTTATTACACCTGTAACTCTCTTTGCCTCAGAGATATCAATCGATATAACTTCTGCCCGAGGGTGATCTGAAAACTTTAAAGCTGCATGTCGCATACCTTCTTCTTTTAAATCACAGACAAAGGGACGCTTACCCAAAACAGTATCATGGCCATCGTACTTTAAAAGACTGCTGCCTACAAGACCAGAGCTTCTGCTTACTGGTAAAGTCTCAGTACCTGCTAAAATCTGGGATGCATAGATAATGGAATCTACTATTTTTTTATATCCTGTACATCTACACAGATTGCGATTTAGAACTTTTTTGACATCATCACGAGTTGGCAGAGGATTTCTTTTTAAAAAAGCAACTGCGTTCATCACAATACCAGGTATACAAAAACCGCATTGCACGCCACCTTTAATCATAAAAGCTTTAGCAAATGCTTCTTGGATTCTTGCCTCTAGTCCATCTGTCGTCACAACTTTTTTACCTTCCACTCTTTTCATTGGAGTAGTGCAAGACAAAGTCGCACGATCATTCATCATCACAGTACAGGCTCCACAAGAGCCACCACAGTTATTATCTATACTACATCCATTTTTTACGGAGATAATACCTCTTTTTTCTCTTAGATATCCCAAAAGAGAAAGCTCAGAATCGCCGCTATAATCAATCAGTTCGCCATTGAGTGTAAAATACATTTTTGCCTTCTTTTGTGATAGTTAAAAACTAAAAGCTGCTTCTTTTTTTACAGTTGTGCTATGAAATTTCAATATAGACTCCGGAAGTTTTGCATAAAATTCAATAGCATTGATCATATCACTAATTTTAATTTTATCATCAGTAGAGTGAGCACTCACCTCACTAGCAGGTCCAAATCCAATCGTTGGAATGCCCAACTGCCCCATACTGGCAATCCCGTTAGTGCTAAACACCCACTTGCTAGTTGTAACTTTCTTCCCAAGAACTTTTGAAGCTGCATCGACTCCAGCTTTCACCAAAGGATGGTCTTCAGGTAGCACCCAAGTTGGATAATATTTTTCAGTTTCTAAAACTTTTCCCTGATAGGATGGAGCATCGTAATGTAATATCTCAACTTTCATATTTTTGGGATCAAAGCTTGCAAGTTCTTCAATTTGTAAAACAGCTAAAGTTTTATCCTCACCATTTGACAGCCTTCTATCGATATGAATCTTACACAGATCCGGCACGGCACACAAGCTTGGTGTCTCACAGGATACATGGGTTACCACACAGGTACCTTTTCCTAGGAATTTGTCAGGCTTTAGTTTTTTGTTCAATTTTTCAATATCTGATATCAGCGGCATCATACGATAAACCGCATTCTCTCCACGCAATGGAGCCGAACCATGACAAGAAACTCCTTTGGCAGTGACACTTATTTCCATTCTCCCTCGGTGACCTCTAAAAACTTTCATGTCCGTGGCTTCACCCAAACAAACATAATCGACACTACCAATTGAGTGCTCTAATATGTATCTAAGGCCCAATCCATCACAATCTTCCTCCTGGACTGTACCTACAACGTAAATGGTAAATTGATCCAGAAGGTCTCCGATTTCTTTAAATAAAGCAGCTCCAAAAACTTGCGCTACAGTACCATTGTGGTTATCGCTGGCCCCTCGTCCGTATATGTATCCATCTTCAACCTTGCCATCATATGGATCAAACCCCCAGTTTTCCAGGTTACCAACATCCACAGTATCTATGTGAGAATCAAAAAGAAGTTTAATCGGACCATTTCCAATTTTACCAATGACGTTTCCATAGTCATCAATCCATGAATGCTCAAATCCAAGGTGCTTCATCTCCCGTAAAATACGCAAAGCTACATCTCTTTCTTGACAGCTGATACCAGGAATGCGGATAAGGTCTCTCATAAAATTAATTGAATCGTGGCGATAATTTTCAATTCTCTGCTTGATATCCATTTATATTTCCTTTATTTATTAATTCCCATTCTAGTTTTGTTTGTCACTCTTAGATTGCCCAATATCTTTTTTGGATCTTCAAATAGATTTCCCATCATCATAGCAGCGATAATATAAGGTTTAGCACTTGCTTCTTTGTAAGTATCAATTCTGTATCTTTCAAAAACACTTTTTGCAACCTCGCCCTCTTTGCAGGACACACCAGTGATATCCGCAGGTAAACAGTGCATGTAGAGTGCCTTTTTGTCTTTAGTTAAACTCATTTTTTCTTCAGTACATTCCCAGTCTTTAAATTTTGCATTTTGGGCCAGACAGTTTTGTTCCAAATCTTTTAGTCCATCAAACTCTTGGTTTTGCACCAATTGGGTACGTTCTTGCATCACCGTGTAAGGGGCCCAACTTTTTGGATAAACAATGTCTGCCCCTTTAAAGGCTTCATCCATTGAGTTTGTGACCTTAAAGCTGCCCCCACTGTTGTTTGCAAATTCAGAAGATTTACTAATAACATCTGGAATTAAATTATATCCTTCTGGATGGGCCAGCGTTATTTCCATGCCCAGACGGGTCATCAAGCCAATAATTCCTTGCGGTACTGACAGTGGTTTACCGTAACTGGGAGAATATGCCCAAGTCATCGCCATTTTTTTACCTTTTAAATTCTCTAATCCCCCAAAATAGTTATCTAGGTGTAATAGGTCTGCCAGCGATTGCGTTGGATGATCAATGTCACATTGAAGATTAATTATTCCGGGTCTTCTGGGAAGCACGCCTTCACTAAACCCTTCATCCAAAGCCCGTCCAACTTCCAACATGTACTCGTGTCCAAGACCTATGTACATATCATCCCTAATGCCGATTATATCGCTCATAAAAGAGATCATATTCGCGGTTTCTCTCACTGTTTCACCATGAGCAATTTGTGATTTAGCTTCATCAAGGTCTTGTACGGTAAGTCCTAAAAGGTTTGCAGCAGAGGCAAATGAGAAGCGAGTTCGAGTGGAGTTATCCCTAAACAAAGAAATTGCAAGACCTGAATTTATGACTTTTGCAGACATATTACTATCTCTTAAGTACTTCAAGAGCTTTGCAATACTTAGTGTTTGTCTAATGTCATCGAGGGACTTATCCCAAGTAAGTAGAAAATCCTTACCAAATAATTTGCTATCGAGACCTTCCATTTGTTCCACTAACTCTTTAAAAACTGTCATCTACTACCTCTTTTTATTATGGAACAATTGTCGTTCCGGCTTTACCCTCTAAGGTTTCTTGAAATAATCTTACTTTGGTAATGTAGGCCTTTTTTCCGCCTCCTTCTAAAAATTTTATAATGGCCTCTACTTTAGGCCCCATACTACCTGGAGGGAATTCTCCTTTCTCATAGTGGCCTTTAAGTTCTGCCAAGGTCAATTTGGTCAAATCTACTTCATCTGGTGTTTGAAAATTGAGTTTTACATTCTCCACATCGGTAAAAATTGTCAGCTCTCCTTCGAGGTCTTCTCCACGTTTTTTTGCCCGCTTTATTAGCTGAACTCCCAAAAGGGCCGTCGCTAAATCTTTATCGATAACCGCTTCAATTCCTGAAACAATTTTGGCGGCCTTTTGTCCCTCTACGTAAGGTCTATTAAGTATCACACCATGGTTGCATTCATAAATTTCTTCGCCTTTTTCAATTCTAGGAGAGACTAACTTGACTGGTATTCCACCACCACCGACTGCAATTGGAATCATTCCAGCTAATAAATTTGACTCTATCAAATCAATTTCTACAATTTCTTTGGGCTTTGGTGAAGGAACAACTCGCCTCCACATTTTTTCACCTAAATCATTTTTCTTGTAACATTTAACTTCAATCCCGGCCTCTTGCTTTTCCTTGATCTCCTCTTTACATAAAATAGGACCGATAAATTTTGTGTAATTTAAAAAGGCCGGATCGTTTTCATCAACAATCACTTGGGTTACTGTTTCTGCTGCAATTTTATTTATTCCTCTTAGTTTTAACGAGTTTGATAATTGGGCCAGCATGTAGCCAATTGCTCCTTGAGAATTTGCCCCACACACATCCAAGGAAATGGTGTGTAATACCTCTCTGGCATACTCTGCACGAAAAAGAATGTTCCCCACTTGGGGGCCATTGCCGTGGGTTAGAATATAATGGTTGTCTGGGTGTTTTTGAACAATATCAGCAATAAGTCTACAAGTTCTGGCTGCCCTTCTCCACTGTCTAGGCACATCTGGAACTATGAGTTCTCCACTTTTGGGATCAACGCGGTCTGTTGGCGAAAGCTCGTTGCCCCCTAGTGCAAAAATTCTTAGTAGTTTTCCCATAAAGTCCCTTTTGTGCAAATTATGCACATATTAAATGATTTGTACTATAGTGCAACTCGGGCGCACGCATACACTATTGTTAAGAATTGCATGGGGAAAATCAAGTAATTAAGGTAAGATAATACTTTTTTTCTACAAACTCTTGGTGTACCATGTCTTTTTAAGTGAGTATTTGTTATGCCAATAACATTCAAGTATCAGTGTACTGATTG
Source organism: Bacteriovoracaceae bacterium (assembly GCA_016784965.1). Classification (GTDB taxonomy): domain Bacteria; phylum Bdellovibrionota; class Bacteriovoracia; order Bacteriovoracales; family Bacteriovoracaceae; genus JADHTQ01. The sequence goes on from JADHTQ010000016.1 coordinate 72,484, forward strand.
CGATAAGACTTACGAGATTTCTCCAAAATTTATGGTCTGTCCCGATTGCACAAAAATTCAAAGAGGCGACACTCCGTTACGAGGAATCCTAACCGTAAAGCTGACCGGTGAAGTTGGGCCCAATTTCAATGTACATGAGCTACTACCTGTTGATAAAGAATTCTTCCCTTCAATTCATGTTGGAGATACACCCTTTTGGAAGCCTGGCCGCCTAAATAAGGCCTTCGGTTTTTCCAATCTTTTTTTAAAAAATGATGGAGCAAACCCTACTGGTTCACTAAAAGACCGCGCATCTCATTTGGTTTGTGCTTTTGCTAAGCAACATCAAATTAAGCAAATCGTTTTGGCATCCACAGGTAATGCCGCATCATCCATGGCAGGAATAGGTGCCGCTGCGGGTCTTAAAGTCACCATTTTTTTGCCGCAAGATGCACCTATTGCAAAGATGATTCAAGTCATGCAATACGGGGCAAAGCTTATTTTAGTAAATGGAAACTACGATAAAGCATATAAGTTATCACTGGAGTACACACGCTTTCACAGTAATTGTTTAAGTCGAAATACGGCTTATAATCCGTTAACCATCGAGGGGAAAAAAACCGTCGCCTTGGAAATTTTCAAACAACTTGGCAAAGTACCAAAACATATTTTTGTCCCCACTGGTGACGGTGTAATCTTAGCTGGTGTATACAAGGGCTTCACTGATTTAAAAGAGTTAAACATTATTGGCTCTACCCCCACTGTCTATGCGGTCCAAGCAGCAGGCAGCGATGCTATATATCAAGCATTACACAAAGGGAAATTTGAAAAAATTTGCAGTGATACTATCGCTGACTCAATAAAAGTAGATGTACCCCAAAATGGATATTATGCCTTAAAGCTATTAAAAAAATATAAAGGGCAATGTATTAAGGTTTCTGATGATGAAATTTTAAAGTCACAAAAACTCTTATCATCTACCACTGGTCTTTTCGTGGAACCAGCAGCAGCGGCTTCATTTGCCGGTTTTTTACAAGTAAAAAAGAATATCGGCAAAGATGACAGCATTGTAATTTTGACCACTGGCACAGGACTAAAAGATACCGAAGCAGCAAAAGTTAAATTACCACCACTTCCCGAACCGATTAATCAGCTAGCTGATATTGTCGATTGATAACGGAGCGCAAAATATGATCAATCTCACTATTAATGAATTGCAACTGAAAAAAAATATCGAATACTGTAGAGAGCGTGGAATCATTTTGCCCACCTTTGAACAAATGAAAGACCCCTCAAAAATTCCAGGTAAGATTAAAAGCGAGCTAAAAAACATTGGGCTTTGGGAAATTCATCCTCGAAACCTGTTTAGGATAACCTGGAAAAATGAACAGATTGAAAAAGGCGGGGGATTTAAAGATACCAATTATCTAGTACTCCCTCCTGCCCTAACGGGATGTAAGGCAAACATCGTCGCCATTGTCGGTAAGTTTTTTCCTACGGGTGCCCATAAAGTTGGTGCAACCTTTGGATGTTTGGCGCCAAGATTGGTGACAGGTCAATATGATCCAGTTGGCTCACATGCAGTTTGGCCCTCCACTGGAAACTTTTGTCGGGGAGGAGCTTTTGTCTCTGCGCTGCTGGGCCTTAAATCAATTGCTATTTTGCCTGAAGAGATGTCACAAGAGCGCTTTAGCTGGCTAAGTAAAGTAGCTGGAGAAATTATTGCAACTCCTGGATGCGAAAGTAATGTTAAAGAAATTTTTGACAAATGTTGGGAGCTCAAAACTACCCGCAAAGACGTTCATATTTTCAACCAGTTTGAAGAATTGGGCAACCCTCTTTGGCATTATCACGTGACAGGAAGTGCAATCAATGATGCATTAAAGCAGGTTATGAAGCCCAATAATAATTTTGCAGGAGCTGTATATTCATCAGGTTCAGGGGGAACTCTTGGCAGTGGATACTATTTAAAATCAGTTTATCCCAATACCAAAATTGCCGCCGTAGAGGCCTTGCAATGCCCCACTCTTTTAAATAATGGATACGGTGGCCACCGCATTGAGGGAATCGGCGACAAACATGTCCCCTGGATTCACGATATGAAAAATACTGATATGGTGATTGCTGTTGATGATGAGCATACAATGCGACTGCTGCGTTTATTTAATGATAAAAAAGGCAAAGAGGCCTTAAAAAAGCAAGGGGTATCTGAGGAATTATTAGATCAGTTAGATCTAATAGGCATTTCTGGAATCGGCAATCTAATCGCTGCTATTAAGTTTGCAAAATACTATGAACTAACTTCAAATGATTTTGTTGCAACTGTCTTTACCGATTCCATGGAGTTATACGGTTCTAGACTTGGGGAGCTAACGGATGAGCTTGGAGCATATAGCAATATAACTGCTGCCCGTGACACCGAACTAATCGACCAAATAACGACCGATCACATGCTTGAGCTAAATTATTACGATAGAAAAAGAGTTCACAATTTAAAGTACTTTACTTGGATCGAGCAACAAAATAAAAATTTGGAAGAATTGAACGCTCAATGGTTTGATCACAAAAATTACTGGCAACAAACCTTTGGGAGTGTTTCTGCTATAGATGAATTAATTAGGGATTTTAACCAGAAAGTTGAGATATGACATGAATGAAACAATTTTAAAAAAAATATCAAAACCCTTTACAGAAGAGCAGGCCCTCCAAGAAGCCTCCAGGTGCTTGCTTTGCACCGATGCTCCATGCCAAGATGGTTGCCCAACGGGTATCCCCGTAAAGGAGTTTATTAGAAACATTAGGTTTCAAAACTATAAAGGCGCATACCAACTAATAAAATCCGCCAACATCTTTGGTGCCTGCTGTGCTCGGATTTGCAACGCAGATGAGACCTGTAAAAAGCACTGTACTAGCGAAAAACTTATCAGCCCCATTATGATAAACAAACTGCAACAGTTTGTATGTGATATGTATGTATCAGAAGGCCCCAAAATTATTCCTACAGCTCAAATTGGAAAAAAGGTTGCAATCGTAGGTTCTGGACCTGCTGGAATGTCAGCAGCATTTGAGCTCTCCAGAAATGGCATTGGTGTTGAGGTCTTTGAAAAAGAAAACTACCTAGGAGGGCTATTGTACGATGGGATACCACACTACAAACTTCCTCATCATATTGTTAGAGCAGAAACTGACTGGATAAAAAATCCTGCTATTGAATTTGCTGTGGGCGAAGCGGCTCCTGCTATCAAAAAACTTCGCGAGGACTTTGATGCGGTCATCTTGGCCACCGGTTTGACTGCTCCTTCTACACTAGACATTCCAGGGGTTGAATTAGAACAAGTTTTTTTGGCCAAAGAAATTTTGAAAGCAAAAAAATTAGATAAACCTGTCTCTATTGGTGAAAAAGTCGTCATCATCGGAGGAGGAAACTCTGCCATTGATTCAGCAAACATCTCAGCACTGCATGGGGCTGAAGATGTAACCATACTGTATCGTCGCTCTAAAGCCGAAATGCCTGGTTGGAGTAAAGAGAAGGCCACAGCGGATGCTTTGGGGGTGACCATAAGATACTTTAGCTCTCCCATTGAAATTCTGGGAGATAAAAAGGTTACAGGTGTAAAGTGCCAACTTATGCAACATGGACCAGTTGGTGTTGATGGAAGAAAAACTGTTGACCCAATCGATGGTGCAACTTTTACAATTGACTGCGATACTGTAATTTTAGGAGTTGGCGAGAAAATTGACCACCAATTTTTAAAAAACCAAAACATTAAAATTAAAGAAGATGCTAACAAAACTAGCTTAAAGAATGTTTTTTGCACAGGTGACCTCGTCCTGTCAGACCAGTCTGTAGTGCATGCCGTGCAAGATGGCCGCAATTGCGCCAAGGCAGTTCTTACTTCATTTAATGAAGAATTTGATGACTTGAGTGTCCAAGAGCTTTATCAAAATGAAAAAGTTAATCTCAGCACAAACTTTTGTGGAGTAACATTTGAAAATCCGTTTGTCTTAGCAGCAGCACCACCAACTGATGACTTGGACATGATTAGAAACGCTTTCAAAGCTGGATGGGCCGGCGCTGTTTTAAAAACCACAAGTGTTACAGAAAATGCAGTACCGCTAAAATACCCGATGATGGAGGGTCTTGAATTTAATAACTCAAAACTTATGGGCCTTGGTAATATCGATCTAATAAGTGAGCATCACATAGAGGTAGTTGAAAAAAGAGTTGCTACTTTAAAAAAAGAGTTTCCCACAAAAGTAGTAATTGCATCCATAATGGGTGAAAAAAAGCAAGACTGGGAGAGCTTAGTCAAAAGGTTAGAGGCCTGTGGCGTCGATATTATTGAATGTAGCTTTTCTTGCCCACAAGGCACCTTAGGGTCCAAACCAGGGTTTATGTTGGGTCAAGACCCTGCACTTGTAAAAAAAGTAGCAACTTGGATTAAAAATGCGGCTACAAAAGTTCCCATAATAATAAAAATTACTCCTCAGGTTACAGATATTGTAGAAATCGCTCAAGCAGTAAAAGATAGCGGAGCAGATGGGATTTGTGCCAGTAATTCCATACCATCCTTGATGGGAATTGATCTCGATACTTTTGTTCCCAAACCCAACGTGGGCGGAAGTTCCACTTATAGTGGTTACACTGGTCCTGCGATTAAACCAATTACCCTAAGAAACATTGCCGAAATAAAAAGAAATGTGGATATCCCCATAACTGGAACTGGTGGACCTGTTACCTGGATTGATGCAATCGAGCTTATGGCCGTAGGTGCTTCAAATGTTCAATTCTGCACAGCTGTCATGCACTATGGATTCGACATTATAAATGATTTAAAAAGTGGGCTTATTCACTTTATGAAGGCCCACAAAATTACTACGGTCGAAGAAATTTGTTCTAAATCACTACCGTTTATCAAAACACATGATGACCTCTCAGGAGAAGAACACGTCGTCTCCAACATTGATGAAGGCACTTGTATCAACTGTGGGGCTTGTTTTGTGGCTTGCCGTGATGGTGGACATCAGGCCATAACTTTCGACAATACATCTCGAAAAACTGTCGTTGATGATGAAAAATGTGTAGGCTGTGCCTTTTGCCTAAGTGTATGTCCTGTTGTTGGTTGTCTTACTTTAAAACAGGTTTAGCTGCTTTAACAACAGACTCCAAAAGCTTTAATGTATGGTCATAATCAGTACTTGAAAGCATTCCTTGCTGAGTATGGATGTATCTACAGGGAACTGCCACAGTCAAGGCATTAATCCCTTTTTTCATTTTATGGACCATACCTGAGTTAGTTCCGCCAAAAGCTGGTGTTTTAAACTGGTATGGAATTTTATTTTTAGAGGCAACATTTGTTATAAACTTTATCAATTTTGGATTAGTCACAATACCCCTATCCATGACAGTAATTGCAGGTCCAAGGCCCAACTCTGTAATTTTTTTATCATCACTAAGACCTGGAATATCAGCGCAAATTGTACCCTCAACTGCTAAGAATAGGTCTGGTTCGACTTCCTCAATCACAGCAGCAATTCCTCGCAATCCCATTTCTTCTTGTACACTAAAAGAAATATAAAATTCAAATTCATTTATAAGCTTTGTGTTTTTGCCTATTTTTTTGGCCAATTCTAAAAGCAAGCAACACCCGACTCTATCATCGAATGCTTTACCAAGAAAGCGCTGGTTAAAAAGTTTTTTAAAGTTAAAGTCGATAAGACCAGGCGAGCCCACTCGCAAATTAAGCTTTTCTACATCGGCAGCACTTTTTGCACCGATATCTATGTAAATATCCTCAACTTCTGGCTTTTTATCTTTACTGACATGCGGTGGAGTTGTAGTGGTCACACCTGTTATAAACTTGTCATCATCGCTTTTTAATTTTACCAGCGAGCTTACAAGAACTGAGGGTGCGACCCCTCCCAATGTTACAATATTTAAAAAACCGCCCCTAGTTATATGTTTAATGATAAAGCCAACTTCATCCATGTGGGCATCAAGTAATATTTTAGGTTTTTTCTTTGAACTAACACTACCCAGCTTTGCGATAATATTACCCAACTTATCTTCTTTAAAGGCAATTTTGAGTTTTGTAAGTTTGCTGCCAATTAGTTTTTTTACATCTGCTTCAAAGCCACTAGGTCCAAAGCTATTAGACAACTCCTCTAATAATTTATTATCCATGATCTCTCCAGTTCATTTAATAATTTTGTTGTAATAAATAGTCATGAAAGGCCGAAACAACATAGTCAGTATCAAATCCGGGTACCACAAAGCTGATACTATGTGCAGTTGTCCCCAATTTCACCATACGGATAGAGCGGCTAGTGAGTGAGTTAAAAATTTCTGCAATCAAGTTTGGAGCGCGGTCCATTCTACTACCGGCAAACGAAACTAAAGATAGGTCATCCTCAATCTGAATATGTCCATATTTTATAAGCTTCTCTACAACTTGTTCTGATAAATCATCTACATTATGACATAAAAAACTTACTGAGTTACCAGTGAAATTAACAAAATCATAGCCCACATTAAAGTGATGAAGTGTTGATATCGTCTGTCTGAAAAAATCATGGGAGCTTTCAAAATCATAGCCACATAGGGTGACAATCGACTTATTACGCATAAAAGTAATCGCCCTTAGATATGGAAGATCAGAGATATCACTTTTTATCCAGGTTCCCCCAAGCTCAGGCTCAACACCAGACCCTACAAAAACTGGACTATTAATCCTCATCATTGGTGATAAAGTATTGGGAAACAAAACCTTTGCCCCCAGATGGGCCAGCACTCTTGCTTCTCGATAAGTCATTTCAGGAATAAAGCGTGCCTTGTCGGAAAATTTTGGATCAATTGTAGCAATACCTGGAGTATCTGTCCAAATTTGTAGCAATGAAGCCCTCGTTGCCTCTGCAATCAAAGCTGCAGAAAAGTCAGATCCCTCACGCCCCAAGGTAGTGGTCATGCCATCTACATCCTCTCCAATAAATCCTTGAGTTACAACAATTGTCTCATCTTTTTGGATAAGCGGCATTAAGTGAATTTTTGTCAACTCAGCAATTTTTTCTAGTCTGGGTGTGGCCTTTGTAAAATCTGAATTTGTTTTAAGAATCTTTCTCACATCAAAGAGCTTAATATCTTTTTCACCATAAAATTTTCTGGTCAAAACTTCGGCAAACAATATTGTGGAAATCCGCTCTCCCAAACTGTATAGACTATCTAAGATTTTGGGAGGACATGCCTTTAGTAATACAATACCTTTTACCAAAGACTTCCCTTCATTAATTAACTCTTCAAGCTCTTCGACTACACTTGAGTTCTCTTCAATGTCTAGATCACGAACAATTTTTAAATGGTCATCTCTTAACTTAAACAAAAGCCCAAGAGCATCATCTTCAATTCCGGCCCGAGCAAGGCTTGCAATTTTATCTAATACGTTTGTTGTATTAAACGTAGCACTCAAAATAACCACTTTAATATTGGTGAACTTTTTCACGATATCAGCACATATATTCATTGAATCAGCATCTTTAACGATACTGCCTCCAAACTTTGAAACGATGTGACCTAACATGTTTTGACTCAATCTCTTTTTAATTTTTTATAAGTTAACCTATGTGGGTTAATAGCGTTTTCTCCTAGCCGCTTTTTCTTGTCTTCTTCATAGTCGGAAAAACTTCCTTCAAACCACATGCTCCTACTTTCACCTTCAAACGCCAGGATATGGGTGGCAATTCTATCGAGGAAATAACGATCGTGGGAAATAACTACAGCACAACCCGGGTACTCCATCAAAGCTTCTTCTAGGGCCCGAAGAGTATTTACATCCAAATCGTTTGTCGGCTCATCAAGCAGCAGTACATTGCCCTCTTGCTTGAGCATAGTTGCCAGATGGACTCTATTTCTTTCACCACCAGATAAAAGGCCTACTTTTTTGTTGTGGTCTTCACTAGAAAAATTAAACTTAGATATATATGCCCTTGCATTGACCGATCTTTTGCCAAGTTGCAAAAATTCAGTTCCTCCTGATATTACATCATAGACAGACTGATCAGAGTCCATCAAACGACCTTGGTCCACATATGAAAGATTAACCGTCTCTCCAATTTTGAAACTGCCACTATCTGGCTTTTCATCTCCTAAAATCATTTTAAACAAAGTTGTCTTACCAGCACCATTGGCACCAATTACTCCAATTATACCACCAGGAGGTAACTTGAAATTTAGATCTTCATAGAGCAATTTATCTCCATACGCCTTAGATACATTATTGGCCTCAATCACAAGATCACCAAGCCTGGCTCCCGAAGGAATAAAAAGTTCGGTGGTCTCATTGCGCTGCTCTTTTTGGTGTTTGAGCCTACTTTCATAATTCGAAATACGCGCCTTACTTTTGGCCTGCCGGGCCTTGGGATTGCTTCTTATCCACTCTAACTCTTGCTTTAGTAGCTTTTGTTTTTTAGACTCCTGCTTTTGTTCAACTGCTAGCCTTTTGCTTTTTTGTTCAAGCCAACTAGTATAGTTTCCTTGAAATGGAATACCTTCTCCTCGATCTAATTCCAAAATCCAACCCGCGACATTGTCTAAAAAGTATCGGTCGTGAGTGACCGCAATTACAGTACCTTTATACTGTTGCAGATGTCTTTCTAACCACCACACAGTTTCTGCATCTAAATGGTTGGTTGGCTCATCTAAAAGTAAGATGTCTGGTTCTTTTAGTAATAACCTACAAAGGGCAACTCTTCTTTTTTCACCTCCAGAAAGTGTCTGGATTGTCTGATCTGAAGGTGGGCAGCGAAGTGCATCCATGGCAAGGTCCAGCTTACTATCGAGGTCCCAAGCATTGGTAGCATCTAGCTTATCTTGCAGTTTTGCTTGACGATCTAGCAATTTATTCATTTCATCGTCGCTCATAGGTTCAGCAAACTGGTTATTAACGTCGTCAAACTCTTTTAATAAATCGACAACCTCTTGTACCCCTTCTTGCACAATGTCCTTAACTGTTTTGTTGGGATCAAGTTGCGGCTCCTGCTCTAAAAAACCAACACTGTGGCCTTTAGATAAAACGGCTTCTCCTAAATAATCATCATCGAGACCGGCCATAATTTTAAGTAGAGTACTCTTGCCTGCACCATTTAGGCCCAACACACCAATTTTGGCCCCATAAAAATAGGACAATGAAATATCTTTTAAAATGTGCTTTTGTCGATATACCTTACCTACCCTCGACATCGAATAGATGATTTGTTTATCATTCATCTCTTTTTAGATCCTTGTAAAATTTTTTAAGCGAAAATGTGCACTTAACCTTAATATATTGACCATTTGCTTGGCAAGCAAAATTGAACAACTGCAATTGACAACAAACTGCTTCATTTTTAAACTAACTGTAGTAAAACTTTTAATAACAAGGAATGTACAGTGGATATAGACCAACAAGCAGTTAATTTTTCCTCAAAGCACACAAATACTTCGTTAAATCAAACCTCAAGTGTACTAAACTTGCTTATTAATGAGGGATGTACTGTGCCATTTATCACTCGTTACAGAAAAGAAGCAACCGGAGGACTTGATGAAGTCCAAATACGGGCCATTCAAGATAGCTATGATCAATACTTAGAGCGAGAAAAGCGTAGAACTTATATTATTGATACCATTGGCAAGATGGAAAAAATGACTCCAGAGCTTTTAAAACAGATCCAAAACTGTAAGACCATTAATCAACTAGAAGACATCTATGCTCCCTATAAATCAAAGAAAAAAACCAAAGGTGTGATTGCCAAAGAAGCTGGTCTTGAGCCTCTTGCTAATATATTACTAAACTCTATGCAGAAGTTGGAGGAGATTAAAAACAAACACCTTAGTGAGTTTTTAAACCCTGCACTGAATATAAACTCTTTTGAAGATGCAGTTAATGGTGCTTGTAATATAATTATTGAGAGGATGACACACACTCCCAAAATCAAAGAACAACTTAGAATTGATTATTGGAATGAGGCCCAACTGGTATCTATCAAAAAAGAAAAAATCCAAGATATAAAAGATTCCCATAAATACAAAGACTATTTTAACTTTAACGAACCGATTAAAATGCTTAAGTCTCCTAAAAAATCACACCGCTTTCTCGCCATAAAAAGGGCCATGACTCAAAAAATTTTAAAGGTGGATGTGGCCTTTCCTGAAGAGTCAGCAATACCTTACATATGTGCAAAGTTCATAAAACAAGGCTCTGCTTTGAGCGACCTCTTAACCAACTGTGCTCAAAAAGCATATCGCAATTACATTCACCCCTCGCTTGATTTAGAAATTAAAGCTGAACTTAAAAACTGTGGTGATGAGTCCGCTATCGATGTCTTTGGAAAAAACCTAAAAACATTGCTTCTGTCGCCTTATCTCGGTGCCAAAAGCGTTTTAGGAATTGATCCAGGTGTTAGAACCGGCTGCAAAATTGCTGTAATCGATAATACTGGAAAATTTATTATTGACACTGTTATATACCCTCACCCACCACAAAATGACATTTCCAAGTCTGCAATGATGATCGAGACCCTCCTTGAGAAATTCAATGTTATTCACATTGCTATCGGTAACGGAACATATGGCCGTGAAACCCTTGCATTTATCGAAAAAAATATAAAACAAGTAAAGTCAAAAGAGGTTAAGGCCACCTTGGTTTCAGAATCAGGGGCCAGTATCTACTCCACTTCCGAATTGGCCAGAAAAGAGTTTCCAGACAAGGACCCAACAGTAAGGGGCGCCATCTCTATTGCCAGACGCTTCCAAGACCCTTTGGCAGAGCTTGTTAAAATCGATCCCAAATCTATTGGTGTCGGCCAATATCAACACGATGTAAATCAGTCAAAGTTAAAAAAATCTTTAAGTGCTGTAGTCGAAGGATGTGTGAATTATGTAGGTGTCGACCTCAATACTGCATCTGCCCCACTACTTGCTTACATTTCAGGAGTTGGACCTACTCTGGCAAAAAATATAGTCAAATTCCGAGAAAAAAATGGGCATTTCAAGGATAGACAAGAGCTTTTAAAAGTGAGTCGTTTTTCTGCTAAAGTGTTTGAACAGTCTGCAGGATTTTTAAGAATCTATAATGGGACAACTCCCCTAGATAGTACATTTATCCATCCAGAGCAGTATCACCATATTTCATTATGGGCCAAAAACCAAAATATGAAACTGGCCAAGCTATGCCAGGAACCTTCAATTATTGATCAACTAGAACGGGACAACCACTTTAAAAATTTAGTCGGTGCTTACACCCATCAAGATATCATCAAAGCACTAAAAGCTCCGGTTCAAGACCCAAGAGTCGAATTTAAATCTACCGAGTTTAGAAAAGATATTTCTCAAATGTCAGATTTAAAAGAGGGGCAATGGTATCCAGGTGTAGTCACCAATATAACTCAGTTTGGTGCATTTGTAGATATTGGTATCAAGGAAAACGGATTACTTCACATTTCCCAAATCTCAGACTCCTTCGTAGAAAATGCTTTAGACGCGCTCAACATTGGACAAGCTTTGAAAGTAAAAGTTATCTCGTTAGATTTTGAACGCAAAAGAATTGCCCTTAGTTGTAAATCTGATGAATTGCCGGTCCCCAAAACCCCCCGCAATGATAAAGTTAAATCAACTAAGACAAAGCCCCAAAAAAACAAGCAGAAAAAAAACAACCCATTTGCCTGTTTGAAGGACTTAAAACTTAAGTAGAGGTTGTACTTATGTTAGTTGGGTAGATCAAGGGCAGTAGTACACGAGTTTGGATCATATGTAGGAATTGCAGGTGTTGCAGGTGGAATACAAGTTCCATCCAAGCACCTTCCAAAAGTTGGTATGGTAAAACATCGCAAAGCACACTGCAAAGCCCCAGTAGCACTGGTTCCTGTTTTATAGATGTTGCACTCAGTAACATTTTCTCGCCGACACCACTCCTTGGCCACACACTTTTGTCCAGGGGCCTTACCGCAGAGGTTTTGCTCTGTATTGTTGTTTATATGAACGCTACAGGCACCCGTTGATTGATTACAGCACAAGCTCGAACACTCATAGTCACTTGTACAGGGAAGTCCTATTCCTAGGTTCCCAACAGTAACGGCATCTTCTATACATTGGGACACAAGCTCTTTTGACCAACACCTGTTATTATAACAACACTCGTTTGTTGCACATCCCGCACTACTTGAACACGTGGTCATTGCAGAGTATAAGACCTCTCTGCCTTGGTAATCTAGTAGACTGGGCCTAATTAACTGTAGCTTCAAACTGTTACTCGAATTTAAAATGATTTCTGCTCCAGTAGATTTATCATAGGTAACAAGCTCAATTGCAGCAGTAACATTACATGAAGAGATGCTTTCATTCGAATATGCATCGTAACTTCTGACTCTTACATTGCATCCATCAACAAAACCACTCGCTCCCCCTGTAGTTAAAGTAGTTAGTGATTTTGTACCAAAAGGACTGCTGGAGGCAAAATGCTCTACACCACTTTTTAGGTCAAGTTTTGAATCCCTGGGAAATAAAAAAGAACGATAACCCTTTTGTGGATCGAAATCATTGGGATCATTTGATAGACTCTTTTGAAAAATACCTGAAGGGGTTATGCTCCCGGCACCGTCAGTAACATTTGAAAATATTGCAGCACCTGATATTTCCCACATCGATGAAGCTATAGTTCTAAATGGTCCCCGGTATTTATAAGTACTATAGTCTGCACTAGATTTAATAATTGTACTTGTTAAAAACGAGTCATAAACCATGGCCGTTGCAGTATTAATATCTGAAGTACCTCCCAACACCCGATTTAGATCATTTGCTTTATTGCTGTCTGGTAGACATTTTTTAAGGGCATCGGCTTGAGTCATGGAAGTATAACCACTTCCTTTGAGGTCAATTGAGGGTTCTGAAGGGATTAGTGATACATATGTCGAAGGATTTGTGGCACTTGGCAGGGCCAGACCGTTGTCTACGATCTTAGCATAGGAGTAGAGGCATCGCTGACCACTGCTTGCGCAAGTTGTTCCCACAAAGGTCGGGTCATTTTGTAGATGGAGTCCGCGACAATACAGACCGTTATTTCTTGGATCGGTAACAGGTGTAGTCTGCTCAACCCCGTCTGTGTTGCCATCTTCATCAACATCGTAATCGTTGTAGTCGAAGAGGTCATACAGCAATCTTATATTTTCAAATGGTTTATCTTGAATATCTAGGATAACCACCTCGATGTCCGTTTGTGGAGTGATCCCCTCTCCCCTACCAATAGTTGCGGGAATCATTATGGGCTCAAGTTCCCTTCCAAACTTAAACCGTACATATATTAACCTATCTGACAAAGAGGTAATATTAAGACCCGATAGATACATAAATCCCGTAAAATTTTTAGGGATCGTTACTTTTGTTTTATAGGTGCCATCAAACGGATCAACGAGATGGCGCAACTCGGCCCTTCCGTTGGCAAATAAATCGTTAGCAACATTTAAATCGCCCCCATCACTATCATTAACTGAACCTGGAGTCTCCTGACTTCCACCACCTGCCCCGGGCACAGGTAGGTTAGAATCTGCAATTTGCGGAGATGAACCCTCAACATTATCTCTTGATCCCATTCTGGGCACAGCAATACATGCTTGCAACAAAAATAAAATCAAAGCATAAATAAAGCTTCTGTGAATGTGTATCAACCATACTTTCATGATGCGGCCCTTAATACTTGTCGGTCTATGCCTATAAACCTTAACAAAATACGTTTGTCTCTATATAGATTTTATCATTGAGTGGCAGATTTACTGGGCCTATGAGTATAGTCGAGCACATAATCCTTATAATTCAAAGGTTTATGGAAGTCATCAATATCTGGTATCTAGCTTAATTGGGTAGCAAAAGTGCCAATTTAATAGGTCATGCTCAACATGCCTCTGTAGCTAATGGGGAAAAACGACCGGATACCTTGTAAGGAATCATGACCAACGTACAATTTGGGCCCTCAAGGGCCAACTACTTTACGGACTTTTGGCCTTAAAAATGAACCTTTTTGTTCAATCTGAAGTTTTGT
>JADHTQ010000060.1 GCA_016784965.1 Bacteriovoracaceae bacterium
TGGTGGAAGTGGCCACTTTTGGCGATAGGGCCATGTTATAGCAACCAATGATTTGATGTGGCAGTTGATCAGTTCCAACAAATTCTTTAGCTCTTGGAAAGAGAGTGTGGGCGATTTGTAAAAAACCATCTGTTACTTGCCTGCTGAAGTCTTCACTATTCATACCTTCTTGAAAGAATCTATCAATAAGAATTATTTTGCGATCTCCAATTTCTGCTAAAGTTTGTTGCATGAACTCTAAATTGGCCTTGTCACCCATTGTGTGCTGGTTAAAAACAAAGGCGATAACTTCAGAGGAGCGGATCCACTCCAGGGCCCTTTTTTTATTTTCTAGGTTTTTAGAATTGGTATCAGGTAGGTCAATTAGAGCAATCTTTTTTGGCAGGCCCTCTGATTGATGTAAGTAAGCAGTGCTATCAGCTTGCTCAGGATCAGTGGCGTGAGTTAGTCTTTTAATTGCACCGTACTGAGTTGTAAAAGGGGTAATAACCTCATCAACATTATGTTGAGGATTAATGGAAATTACGGGTGTCTTGGTGTGACCTGTACCTCTACTGATTGATGAGATGAGGATTTTCTCATCCTTGGCAGATGAGGCAATATCGCCCATCCAGTGCCCCGATGTGATCGCATTAAACAGAGTTGATTTGCCGGCATTAGTCGGGCCTGAAAGTGAGACTCTAATGAGTGGAGTATCGTAGACAGACCTAGAAAAAGTTAGTGCTTGACCCCATCTGACATCTACTAGGTTCAGTTTTTTGGCCACAGGTAGAATTGATTTTTCTAAAGACTCTAACTGGGACTGGACCGGGGTCATAAACTTCTTTGACTTTGAAACTTTAGAGAAAAATTTTGTGTGAAATGCATCCATAAAAAGATTTGAGCTAGCTATGCAGTTTGCGTGCAAAAGATTTGAGTTTGTCAGCATCCCTAAAAACAACAGGATATAAAATAGTAAGTAGCTTGGTAGTGTTGGCATAAATTAATTGACCGTTTTTAAATTGCTAATTTGATAAATTTTATAGCACAAAATGACGCAAAACGCAATAAGCTTGGACGGCATTCATTTGCGATGCATTTTTTTTAAAAGATGGGTATAATCAAATCATGTTTTGTTTGTTAAATAAATTAAATTTGGTGCTTTAATGCCTGAGGCACAAGTTTCAAGATACTACGTTTTAAAGTGGATATACTTTGCAACAGTTGCTTCCATTTATGGAACGGCCCTAACTTATTTTTTGCGCTATTTAATTATAAATGCCTATGGCCTGATTGCCAGCAGGGGGATCCCACTGTACTTTTTTCCCATTGTTGGCGCCTTGTTGTGTGGCCTGATAATTTATAAAATACGTCCTCAGTCTGCCGGTGAAGGAGTACCTCGCTACATGAATGCGGTCAACTCTAAAACTGGCAACATGACAATTTCCACATCAATATGCAAATTTTTAGCAGTCACCGTTACACTTGCATGTGGAGGTAGTGGAGGACTGGTGGGGCCTTTAATCCGGGTAAACTCAGGATTTATGTTTGGCATGGGCAATTTTTTAGAAAAATTTGGTTTTAATAAAGACGATAGGAGAACCATGACCATTTGTGGAGCTTCAGCGATCTGTGCAATTGTCTTTCAAGCTCCAGTTAGTGCAGGCCTTTTTGCAGTAGAGGTACTAAAGCGGGCCAATATGCGCTACTTGGATCTGTTTCCCGCCATTATGACCTCCTGTTTGAGTGTGGCACTAGTGCGTTTTTTAAACTATGAAACAATCTATCCCTTTCATGTTTTGGCAAAACCCTTCCCACTTACTGATTTATTGTGGATTTTATTGATTGGAACAGTAACTGGATACTATTCTTTGGGCTATATTACTTTTTATGGTTGGGTGAGAAATATGATGGGGCGAGATAAGTTGAAACTTAGAAATATGATACTTGGAGCAGTTATTATCACAGGGATGGCATTTTTTGTTCATGAGGGCCTAATTGGAACAAGCAGTTCATATTTTAAAAATCTAACTACTGGGGAAGGATTATGGCCGTGGCAGGGCCAGCTTCAAGGACGCTTTTTATTTATCACCTTTTTCATATTAGCAATTCTAAAAGGGGTCACAAATTGTGTAACAGTCGGCTCAGGTCTTAGTGCAGGGTTTACAGGACCCTCTATGATTATGGGGCTTTTTATTGGAGCGGCCTTTGCGCAATTGTTGGGGGTAGCGGCAACAAGTGGTACCTATTATGCGTTTTTGGCCGCAGGAATGAGTGGCGTTTTATCTGCTAGTATGAATATTCCTTTAGCGGCTTCGATGATGGGTGCAGAAATTATGGGCCCAGCATACGTATTGCCATCTACCATTTCTTCAATAGTGGCCTTTCAAATTGCAAGGCGGGCCACAATTTATGATCAAAAGTTTAGCATTGGTACTCACGAAGAAGACTAAGTTTAAGATAGTTAAACTTAAACTACGTAGAGCAACAACGCTAAGTAATTGGTATTTCTAAATATAGTATATGTGAATATTATAATATATTTAAATTATATTTTATAATATAATTATGTTGATGTTTATGATCCAGCATGTTAAAATATAAGGGTACAATTATTGTAACAAAGGGGGGGGTATGTTTTGTTATGAGTATGATATTGATCAGAAATTGAGTGCTCAACATGAAGAGATGATTCAATCTCTCAACATGATGAGTGAGGCCTTAAGAACCCAATTTACCGGTGATTTGCGCTGTGAGTTGTTAGAAAAGTTCATGAATCAGGCACAAGAGCATTTTAACTATGAAGAGCAGGTGGCAAGAAAACATCATCATCCAGATTTAGTGGCATTTTTGCAGGCCAAAAAACGTTTTATGGCAGATGTTACGAGGTATTTAGAACAATGTGCCCAAGGTGAGACTGTACTTTCTATGAGAAAAGTTAATTGGTGGCAACATAGGTTGGCCGAACACATTGATGCATATTGTACTGCAAACAATGAAGGTTTAGTTGATGCAGCATAAAGATTGCTGATTAATATCTAAATTATTAAATTCCTTACTGTCAATATTGTCAGATTTGACATATTGTTATCCCTACGTAAATAAATTAAAGCTAAAGTGGCCACCACATTAAGGAGCATCATGATGAATTATCGGGTGATTGAAGTTAAGACTAAGCGGGATTTGAAACGTTGGGTGCACTGTGCTCATAGAATTTATCAAGATGATCAAAACTATATACCGCAAATCATTGCAGATGAAATCAGCTTTTTCACTAAAGAGAAAAATCCGGCTTTTGAAGTTGCCAGCGTACGGCTTCTTCTTGCCCTAGACGAAAATGATGCTGTCGTGGGTAGGATTTGTGGAATAATTAACCAAAGTGAAGAGCAAAAATTGGGTTATAAAAGAGGGCGTTTTGGCTGGTTTGAAACAATCGATGATAAAGAAATTAGCAAACTTTTGTTTGCCGATTTGCAGGAGTGGTTTAAACAAAATGGCATGAAAGAGGTTGCAGGACCTTTTGGCTTTTGTGATTTAGATCCTGAAGGGCTTTTGATTGAGGGCTTTGACGAGACTCCACCAATTGCAGGGGTATATAATAAGGCCTATTACCAAGATCACATTGAAAGCTTAGGTTATAAAAAAGATGCAGACTACATTGAATATAGGGTGGCCTTTCCCGAAAATGATTTGCTGTTTACCAAAATGAAAAAGCGCCTAGAAAAAAACAATGGTTTGCGGGTGGTTGTTCCAAAGAGTAAAGCAGAGTTGTTAACTTACGCCCCAGCTTTTTGGGAGGCCCTTGAGGATGCTTTTAAAGAGATTTATGGAGTAGTACCACTTAGTACCAAACAACAAGAGTTTTACACCAGAAACTATCTCTCTTATCTCGACCCAGAATTTGTACATTTTGTAGTCGACAGCGATGATAAAATGGCGGGCTTTTTTGTTGGGATGCCAAATATGAGTAGTGCTTTTAAAAAGGCAAATGGTAGACTATTTCCATTTGGCTTTTATCACCTTCTAAAAGGGCTTAGAAACTTCGATACGGTGGATTTTTTACTAGCAGGAAGTAAATCTAACTATCCTTCAAAAGCAGTTCTTATGATTATGACTAGCTCAATGTTTGAGGCCTGTAAAAAAAGAGGAATCAAGTACATTGAAACCAATCGAGAGTTGGAGGAAAACAAACAAGTAAGTGGTATTTGGACCAGATTTGAATCGAGGCTACATAGAAAATCAAGGATTTACAAGTTAGCCCTATAAGTTAACAGAAGTTTTGTTTAACAAAATCTTTAAAATTTCCGATTAGATTTCAAACGTTTTTACATAGTTAATATTGAGAGGTAATCGTGCTACCATCAGAAAATGATAAAAAAAGTGAAAAAACAGGCACTCATTTAATTAAGTCTATAAGAAGTAAAGTACAAAGAAAAACCGTAGAATTAGTAATCTTGGGCCTTTTATTGGTACCGATATTTTTCTTTATCAATTGGATCCAACAAACTATTAATGATCCAACGGATCATGAATTAATTAAAAGAGTTTTTATTGGAATATTTGTAGGTGTAATTGGTCTGGGAATCTGGGTTTTGGGTATCTCAATTATTATGGTAAATATTCTAATGGATATTAAAACTGGGGTTAACAAAATTTGTGAAAAAAATGAAGCAGAAAATAGTCAAGACTAAAAAAAAACAGATCAAAAAACTGCACAGAAAAAAGCATTTAGTAGAAAGTGCTAGTTTTTTTTTACTAATTATCAGCTTTATAGTTGGGGGAGTAGGTATTTGGTTGGTGAGTAGTGCAGTTATGACGTATGCTCACGACCGCAAAATTTTAGATGAAGAAATTAAAGTTATTTTAAAACAAGCAAAGTATCAAAAAGAAAGACCAGAAAAAGATGTCCTCTATTACAGAAATTGCATCAAATGGATTAAATATCAACATTCATCTATGCCGGAAAAAGATCCTGGCTGTGACTTCAAAAATTCAATCTTTGATAACTTTAAGGGGCGATTGTGGGGCGATTTTAAGATTTTGTCTGTAGGAAAACCCCATTTGGGCAGATATCAATACTTTTATTTGGGTGTTGGATTGATCGTACAATTTATAATACTTTTTGTCTCTATTAAACTAGTTGCCAGTGTGCGTGCTATTAGAGATAGCCGCGATTCTCGCATTAGTTAACTTTTTTAAATTTCAATTCTTTTAAACAACTGTAAAGTTATTAAATATAAAAGAGCTAAAGAGAAAAAGAGGTGCCCAAATTCGGCCCAAAGGTTAAAATTAACTTCTTTGTTAGCTAAAACTAAATTTGAAATTTTGTTAAAAGTTTCAAGACGCGGCAGCAAGCAGTGGAAAAAGGCACCAAGAGCTGTAAAGAGGTTAAACTCAGACAAAGATTTTTCAAAAATAGGGTGCTCACTATAATAACTATTTGACATAGCAACTGCCATGCTCGTAAAGATCGTGATGATAAATGATATTAACTTGTTAAATAACAGAGAAAAAAAGACACTAAGTGAGATAATTATTAAAGTAGTTATACTGCAAATGGCGAAGGCATAAAATACTTTAATATCAAAATTAAATGTGGAATCAGTAATTGAAAACAGTGAAATTCCCAGGATTAATGAGACCAGATAGTATAGTTCCACAATTGTCCAGGCCCCCAAAATACGAATGGCCAAATAATGACTTCGACTTAAGGGAAATGCTAGCAGTTGAGGCAATAGGTTGAACTCATAATCACTTTTAACACAATTAACTCCCAAAAGAGTTGCTAAAACACCATTCCACATGCTGATAATGCCATAAAAGAGAATGATTTTTTTTCCAAAAAGGCCGGTCATCTCAATGGATTGCCCTAGATTTTTGCTTGCAAAATTATCAACACTAATGATTAGTAAAATGATAATAATTGTCAGTACAAAAAGAGATATAAGCGTTTTGCTATTATATTCTTTTAAAAAAGAATTTAAATATAAGACCCCAAGTTTTTTATGTAACATTATTTCCCTCAATAGAATTGTAAAAGAAATTTTCGAGTGTTTGATCACCTTTAAGCTTATCAATTGGTCCAATAGATAGTACTTTCCCTTCGTTTAAAACGGCAATTTCATCACAAATTTGCTCAACTTCAGAAAGGATGTGACTATTGATAAAAATGGTTTTACCGACCTTCTTAAGTTCTAAAAGAATTGATTTTAAATCTTTGATGCCAATTGGATCAAGGCCTGTAAATGGTTCATCTACAATCAAAAGGGGAGCATCAGAAATTACTAAAGCAGCAATACCAAGCCTTTGCAGTTGTCCTTTAGACAATGTTTTAACTTTTTGCTTTTGAATTTCAAAAAGTTTAAGTTTCCTCAAAACTTGATGTATTTTTTCACGAAGCGAAAGCTTATCTACTTCATACATTTTGGCATAAAATGCCAATGTTCCATAGACAGAGTAGTAGGGAAAGAAGTTAAATTTTTCTGGCAAAAAGGCAACGTTTTTTCTTGCATTGTAAGCAGTTGCCGGTTTGCCTTGAATTAAAACACTGCCCGACTTAATTTTAGTAAGATTTAGGATAGATTTAATAAAAGTCGTCTTGCCGGCACCGTTTGGACCGATAAGTCCAAATACCTTTGAGGCACTTACATTAATTGATACATCAAAAAGTACCTGCTTGCTGCCATAGGATTTGGCCAAATTTTTTGTTTCAATTATGAACATATTGCGGCTCCAGCGCAGGTTAAAAGTACAAGTTGTAGGGCAATTGTATCTATGCCACGTCTCATTAGTCAATATTATGTCATTTTTTTGCAGGTTTTGTAATTTTATGCTGAACTCTTTGTCATAAATTTCCGATAGGTGATTGGGAAGAAGTATGTTCTATATATCGGAGTAATTTAGGTGAGTAAGGCGAAAAAACTTACAGAATTAAAGGAAATAGAGGGAGGGTTAGCTCACAGTAGTGATTCTTTGGTTCAAATCGATAAATTTAAAAGAGAGGCATTGTGGGATATTGATAAAAAGACAAGCCGTTATAAGCATCTTGTTATGGAAAATGAAAGAGTAATAGGGGTGCTCACTAACAAGAAGGAAGCTGCACAACAGGAGCTCGATAAGCTAGAAGCCAGGGTGAAACTGTTGGAACAAGATTATAGTGATCAAAATAAAAAAATGCAGACATTGTTTCTAGAAGAACAAAAAGCAAAGAGCGAAACTTCAAAAAAGAGAATTGAAAATGAGCGATTATTAGAAGAGCTAAATATCGACTTAAAACAAAGAAGATTTGAGTATGACAATTTACAAAAAGACTACGAGTACCAAAAGCGTCAACTTAAAGAGAAGTTTGAAAGAGAAAAGCGTGAGACAATAGAGATATCTAAAGACTTTGAGCTATTAAAAAACAAAAGAGAACAGTTAAAAGAACAAATTGAAGATATTGAGCTTAGAAGGATTGATAAAAGGGCACTTGATAAAGAGATTAATGAACTTTGGGGGCAAAAAGAAAAAATAGGAAATGATGTAAGCAAACTAGAACATAAAAAACAGGAGTTGAATGAAGAACTAATAAAATTTAAGACACGCTTAGAGGACCAAAGTAGCGAACTTAAAAACCAAATAGATTGCTTAAAGGACAAAAAGCTAGAAACAGAATGCGAAATAGAACACTTTTTATCTGTTAGAAAAGAGATAGATGACCAAAATACTAGAAAAAAAGAAGAAGTGGAAAACCTGACACAACAATTACGTAAGATTAAAGCTGATATAGATGATGTTCACAAGCTTACAGAAGATGTAAGAAAAATCAAAGAAGAAAAGAGTAAAGTTAGTTTGGATTTAGAAATTGCTCGAAAAAATGAGTTAGAAAAAATTGAACAATTAAATAGATTGGAGAAAAAAAGTAACGAAGCGGTAGACTTAATTGAGGATTATAAATCTGAACTGGTGACTTTAGAATACGATAAAAAGAAAAAAGAATCTGAGATTGAAGACTATAAAAACAACTTATTACGTCAAAAAGAGAAAGTAGAAAACTATCGATCAGAGATTGCAAAAGAACAAAACAAACATCAAGAAATCCTAAAAACTCAACAAGATGAGCAGCTAGAGTTAGAAAAATTAATAATGAAAAAGAAGGATTTAGAATCTGGAATGAAGTACTTTGAAGAAGTACATAAAAAACAGAAAGAGGATCTTGAGTTTGAGATTAAGTGTTTGCAAGACAAAGATGCAGTTAAAAGGGAAAAAGTAGCATTGCTAAATACCACAATAGGTGAACTTGGGCGCAAATTAGATGAGTTGGAGGATAACAAAAATTATTGCGATAGGGCAGTTCAAAAAATCACTGAAGAAATCACAGAATTAAACAGTACCAAAGAGCGCATGAAAGACGATATTGCCAACGCTGAAAGCTATAGACAAGATGTAAAACAACTTGAAGATAAAAAATATCAAATGATTTCTAACTTGGAGGACTTGCAAAGCAAAAAGAAAAGGCTAGAAGAAGAAGTTGACACAATTTACAACAATAGAAAGAAGCTTGACCTTGAGATTGAGAAGATGGATGAGCAAACTCTAGAGATTGAGCGAATAAAAATAAGTATAACAAATGAGATAGAGAAGGAAAATGAGTGTAAACAGAGACTAAAAGACTTAGAAAAACAAAAGCATGAAGCCGGTCTTTCTTTGGAAAAAATGCATAAGGAGTATCAAAGCGAACAAGAAAAGTTACAGTTGCTAAAAGATGAACAAGTTGAAATGCAAAACAAAAAAGAGAAAGAAGATTATGAGATAAAGGAGTTAGAGCGCAAAAAAATACAATTGAAAATGGAGCTGGAAGCTTTTATCAGCAGAAGATCTGAAATTGATGTAGAAATTTCGAAAATGAATGAGCAAGTTGCTCAAATTAAAATAATTAATGAGCAACTGGTACTTGATGAACAAAAAGCTAAGTTGTGTGCAGAAGAGATTACAAAGCTTATGGCGCAAAAGTCAGAGGTAACTGCATCAGTAGATAGTATTCGTAAAGAGTATCTTCAAGAGCACAAAAAACTTGCAAGCCTCAAAGAGGATTCAAGTCAATTGTTAGATAAAAAAGATACGCTTAGTTATGAGCTAAAGCAGTTGCACAGGGAAAAAGACGAGCTAGCAGAAGAAATAGGAGAAGTTAGTGAGAAATTGGTTAAAAACAATGAAAAACTAGAAATAGAAACCAAAAATATGACAACTAAGATAGATCAAATGAACGAAGAGTTTAGAATTCAACAGGGGCAAACTCAAGAGCAAAAAATACAGTTTGATAAAATTATTTCTGAAAAAGTATCGATCCAGAAAGAATCTGAAGACTTAATGGCACAAAAGTCTAAGATGGAACATACAATTAAATGGCTTACTGAAGAACACGATAGAATGAACGAGATAGTGGAGCGGGTCACGTCACAAAAAATTGCTCTTGAGTCTAGTTTGCAAGCAGACCAACAAAATAAAAAAGAAATTGAAGCTGATATAACTAAACGTTATGAGATGCAGATGGAGCTTCGAGCAGAGGAAAATAAGATCAAAGTTCAGATTGAGCAAGCACATAAGTTTAAAAAAGATGTAGAAAGGTTAGAAAAAGATAGACGTGAATTTCAGCGGACAAGAGATGAGTATGAAAAAAATAAACAACAGCAGCAAATGGAGTTTGCCCAAAAGATGTTGCAACAGGCACAAGAAGAAGAAAAAATTAAAAGGAGTGCTGTCTTAAAAGAAAATATTATCAGATATGGCAAGTATTCCATACCAGTTTTAGCAATCGCGCTACTAATTACAATTGTGAAAACAGAAGTTTACCAAGACTATTTAAAACAACAAAATCCTTCTGCAAGTATTGATACAAGTACTGTGGGTTCCAATACATATACTAGAAAAATTGCTCCTGCGTACTCACCGACGCAAACTTGGGATTATAAAAATAGTTATGTGGAAAATGTTATTTATACTAAGGGTTTTGTAAAAATGAAGTTAGACCAGCAGTATCATGAACGTTGGGTAGTTGCTTTAAACGATCTATTTATCAAAAAATTTAATTTTGCAGAAGAAAAAATTATTGAATTTATTTCTCTTGAAAATGAATTTATTAAAAAGCTTATGAAAATGCATGAAAGGATAAAACCTTTGCAAAAAAATGAAGGCGTGGCGCAAATGAAATCATTTGAGCAGGAGTTTGTAGCTGATCTAGCAAGAGTGTTTAGAAAAAAAGAGAACTTTAGAAACTTTAAGGAATTTGAAAAGCGCTTCTATAACAACTTTAAAGAGTCTATTTCTCAAGATTGAAATATTTTTGATATGCATCTTCTTCTAGATATTCAAGATCGTCTTTTTGTAAAACCTCCTCTGGGGCATTTTTGAAAATTCTTTTAATAACCTGGGTGTTTATAGTAGAAATAGATTTGGACCTCTTTTTTTGAAAATGGGCGTATAGCTCAGGATCATTGTCTTTAATATCCTCAAGTGTAGACTTAACTGCCATCTTTTCGAGTTGTTGAATCTCTTTTAGTATTTTGGGTGATGCTTTGGGCCTTTCATCAGGTTTGAGTACGATCCTAGAGTTTTTTTGGATTATTAATAATTGTCTTTTTGTTGTGGGTTTAACTAGGACCACAGCAGGTTTGTCAACTTTGGCAGAAAACCCTCTTTTAACAATGGTAGGTTTTTTGATACCTTTTTTTTTAACTAAAGCGACCTCTCCTCGTAAAACAGATACATCGGTTGTCTTTGTATTTCCCAATTTATTAATAAAAAAGTCTGTGCCACGCACTCCAAAGGAAGCATTTTTAGTCTCTACTTTCAAATTTTTACGTGGCCCTTTTTGGGAAACAATGGCCCTGAATTTACCCCGTATTAAGTTTACAATGGAAGAAGATTTTTTCTTTTTATACTTGTAGGATGAAAAGGTTGCCTTATAGACTGTGGCTTCTCCAATATTGTATTGATCTCCATTTTTAAAAACAACTCTGGCCCTAGAATCCTTTCCTGTAGTGATAATATTATTGTTTTGAACTTTAAATCCCAGCTTGGCAAGCCTGACAGAATAGTATAAACCTTCAAACAATACATGGGGCGAGGGCCCTTTTATTTTTTTGCCAGGATTAGTAAATACCTTAACGTCTCCTTTGATTTTCACTATAACACCGATGTTTTGGCCGGCGAAGGCATACACTGAGCGAAACAACATAAGTATTACAAGCATTTTGGATAACATAGTTTACTCCTAACGTTAAAGAACCTTAATCTTTTCAAGTGCAATAAAGGGTACATCAAAGCGGTAAGCATTAATCCATTTTTGACTTATACATGCATGCCCTCCTTTGCCCCAGCCAACACCCCAGCTGTTTGCAGTTATAAGGCAAATTGAACCTTCGGACTTTTTAAGTTCAGGAGGTAACTTCATTATTCCTACCAAAAGTAATGCGTGTCCTTTTGCATGGCCATCTAAGGAAGTTTGTGTCTTTTTTACCTTACTTTTAAATACATAGCCAGTATTGTTATAAAAATTTTCAGAGAGCTTGAAACCTCCGACAACGGGATGTCCATTTTTTATTGCAGAGACAATTTCCGGTAAAGTTTGTACCTCGCTAAATTGAACAACTTGGGCGAATCCATTTTGACAGCCAGATTTAAGCGGTGTTTGAGTTGCATTCCCCCTAACCGCCCTTGCTTTATAGTTACAGTTTGATAGTAGGGGAATATTTGGAGCTGTGGCATTTTGACTGAGCCTATAGCCATTTATTACCCAGGAGCCAGACTTTGGGCAGGGGGTTTGTTGGCATTTTGGCTTACTGGACCAAAAAAAGTATTGTTCAGATAGTTTTTTATTTATGTTTTGTTGAGACATTTTAATTTCAATCGCCCGAACTCCTGAAAAGGCAGCGCATGTTGGTCTTTTCCCCTGGTCTTTGATGTCAACATTTAAAGCGCTATCAATGACGAAATAGTCTGAAAAGATAGGCATTTTTACAGCGACTTTTTTAGATGAGCGCTCTTGTTTGGTTTTTTTTTGCTGCAATTTGTGTCTATTGATGTATTCCCTCGTCTTATCGTTTGTGCTTTTTGTGTTTTTTAAAATTGCTTCATCTTTAAAGTCGGAAGCAGATAAAAGATTTTTTTTGTAAACAGGAATTCTTTTTAAAAATTTTTTTCTTTCAGAGATCCATTTATTGATCATTTTTTGTTTTTTGATTTGCCAATTATTTACTTGCTTGATCCTTTTATCCTGCCAATTTGCAACTTGCTGTTGTTTTGATTGCATCCAATCAGAATTTTTTTTGTGTTGCTTAGGCCTTTTTGGAGCCGAAGATTTCTTTTGCATTTGTTTTATGCGCATGCGATTTCTTTTTAATTGTTCTTGAACCTTTTTTCGACCTACTGAAAGAGTTGGCCTTTTGCTCTTTTTCGCTTCAGTTTTATTATTTTTTATGGGAGTAGTTTCAACTAATTTTATCTTTCCCTCTAAGTGGAAGTCTTTAATAATTGCTTTTTGTATCTCTTCAAGAATCAGAGTGTTTGAAAAGCAAATGTTTGCAAGAAAATAGATGCAAATCGTCAACATTGTGCGCGCTGTCGTAGGTATCATTTGGCCTTCCTTGTCGAAAACTAAAAAAGGAATGAGTTTTTAAGGAATGAGTTTTTCACGATATCTCAGATTTGACAAGTGTATAGATTTAAGGGTTTAATTTCTCTTATAAAATGCCAATTTTGTAGCTTAATTTTAACATAAAATTATCCTTAAAAAAGGAGATAAAAATGAAAAAGATTTTGATGATTTTTTTAGTATCTGCGCAAATTTTAAATTTTGGTTGCTCGACACCTGGAAAAGATGGAAATGATGGTGAAGATCGCGAGTTTA
Source organism: Bacteriovoracaceae bacterium (assembly GCA_016784965.1). Taxonomy (GTDB): domain Bacteria; phylum Bdellovibrionota; class Bacteriovoracia; order Bacteriovoracales; family Bacteriovoracaceae; genus JADHTQ01. The sequence continues at coordinate 12,866 of JADHTQ010000060.1, forward strand.
CTAAGGAATTTATAGTACTTGATGCTCAGTACTCTGCAGTTCCTGGATGGTTGAATGAACCTCAGCTTTGGGCCAAAAAACACTCTGACGACCATAAAAAATTCAGCTACTTTGTTTCAACCACAGGCCTTATAAAAAATAAACGATTGTGTACAAAATCTGCTGAAGTACAGGCCACCTCTAAAATTGCTGCACAACTGACACAATTTATTAAAGGCTCATATGCTCAATCGGTGCAAGGAGATGCAGACTCTGAGGTTGACCAGTATATGGAAGAAACCCTAGCACAAGAGATTCAAAGTTTTTTAGTGGGGGCACAGCAACGCAGAAGTTATTGGGAAAAAAGAAGATATAAGGTTTCCCTAGGAGCAGAAGCAGACAGAGTCGGATTGATCTGCTCTTCACTAGTAAGAATGAAAAAAAGCACTATTAAAGATGCTATGAAGCGGGCAATAAAAAAATTAAAAGGAAGTGCAAGTAACCCTGAATCCAAAGAGAAGGTTGAAAAGGCCTTACAAGACGTCAGTGAAAAATTTGATAAATTGGAGTCTTAGATGGGCCGGTTACGTGCTGCTAAATTCATCATACTTTCTTTGCTAACAACATTTGAGGTAATGGCAGAGCTGCCTAAGTGGGTACAGGAACCAAACAGGCACTGCAAAAAATATGAATTATGTGCAATTGGTGAAGCGGCCGGAGCAACTCTGGCCCAAACCAGGGCACGCGCAGCAATTGCTAAAATTTTTGAAACACAGATTACTTCTAAATACTCTCAAAACCTATCTTCCAACAATGATGAGTCAAGCCTTAGGCTTTCTGAAGAGATCATTGAAGAGGTTAATGATGCCTTTAGTGGCATTGAAATCAGAAAGAATCACGAAACAAACACTGGTATTTATGTTTTAGCGGTACTAGACAAATTGAAAGCTGCAAGAAACCTGAGAAAAAAAATTCGCAGACTAGACGAGAAAATGAAGACCTATGCTTTGGACCACTCGGCGCAATCGATCCACAAGTTGTCAAAACTGTTTAAAAAAAGGGAAGGGCTACAAATTAGATATGAATTTTTAAGTAATAAATCGATTCCTTCTCCCGTGAAGTTTAGTGAAATTTTTAAAAAAATTAAAAAGGCAGTTTCAAAAGTAGTGCTGGCCATTGATGTTAAAGAGCAAGGATCTACAGACATTGCGTCCTTTATGACTTCTGTTCTAAGCGATTTTGGTTATAAGTTTGATAGCAAAAAATCGACTCACAAAGTAGAAGGAGAGTTGATTTCTAAGCAGCAATTTATGAATGTAAAAGGCTTTCAAAAGCATAAATTTACTCTTAATGTTGAGGCCCATAATCGGTGGAAACAAAAAAGCTCTGCATTGACTTTTAGTGTGACAACCATTGGCAGAGATTATTCTCAGGCTTATGCAAAAGCTCTGCCTCAAATTAAAGAGTACATTGAAAATAATATTACTCAGCTAAACTTTACAACAAAAAAAGCTAAAGCGAAATAAGACGACATAGTGAAGGAGAAAATAATGAAAAAGAATTTAACGTTAATACTATTTTTAAGTCTAACATTTATACTACAAAGTTGTGGTGGTTTTAAGGCCAAACGAGTTTCAGGCGATGAAGCAGATGAAGCGGCCATGGAAATTACAGACAAATGGGTTACCAGAGACACTGAACTCGTGACTAAAGATGTCTTGCGACAAATTACTAAACATCGTGGATTTCAGCGCTATTTGGGCAAACTAGGTCGTGAGCCAAAACTATTTATCTGTGATGTGCAAAATAGAACTTCGGAGGCCTATTTTCCCATTGAGGATTTAAATGATGAAATGCTAAATGAATTTTCTTCTTCAGGTGAGTATATTTTAATTGATGCTGCCGCCAGGGAGAAGTTGTTACAAGAAATTACTTATCAAAATGATGGGATGGTAGATCCATCTCAGGTGACTGCTGTTGGAAGACAAGCAGGAGCAGACTTGATGATTTTTGGTGCAGTAAGGATGAAACCAAGAACCAGAGGCGGCAAAACCATCAAGCAATATTCAGTAAATATTAGAATGACTGATATTGGAAGAGGCATCGAAGTGCTAAGAACTAGGGCCAAAATTAACAAGTACTCAAAACAAAGTGGAGCCGGTTGGTAATATATGAAACTTTCTGCTCTAGCTTTTATACTACTAATTTTACTTGCTGGTTGCAGTACAACCAGTAGACAAACAGTTGCACTGTTAAATAAACATGTAAGACAAAAAAAATATGATGCCGCCATTGAGCTTGTTAAAAGCAAGAAGTTTTATCCCGAAGAGAGATCCAAGCTTTTGAAGTTTTTAGAGGTCGGGATGCTTCATCATATGAAGGGCAATTATTATCAATCATTGCAGTCATTTGATAAAGCTCGCAATTTAAGCAATAAACTCTATACAGTGAGTGTCAGTAAAAAAGTATTGGCAACTGTTGCAAATGCTAGTGCTGATAATTATTATGGTGAGCGCTACGAAAGATCCCTGCTTCGCTTTTATCTGGCCTTAAATCATTACATGTTATTTCAACAGGGTTACTATGAAGCATATGAGCTAAAAGATGAAAAAGAAAAAATAAAAAAAGTAGCTAAAAAAGTGCTTGAGCAATCTCAGAGACAAAGACATTTAGCTGCTTCACGAGCAGTAATACTAGAATGGGATACACTGCTTGAAAGTTATAAAGCTTCAAAATTGGGTAAGAGTACCTATAAGGATGATATGTCCGCCAAGTTGTTTGGCGGGCTCATCCATGAGCAAATAGGTAGTAGTGCTGACTTACAGATAGCACGGCAGCTCTACCTGGATGCTAAGACCTTGCTAGATAAAAATTATAATGCCTATCCAGTTTATAATCATAAAAGCACAGAGTTTAGAAGCAATTTTGACAAATTTCATAAATTAGGTATTAAAAAGGTAAAAAAACAGTTTGTAAAAAGTGGAAAACATTCCAAACAATTGGTCTCATTTATAAATAAGTCATTGAAGGCCATTAAAAGAAAAAAACAAAAAAAGCATAATGTGAGTGTGATTGTCCAACTTGGCCTGATTGCCCCCAAAACTCCCAATATAGTCAAGTTTCCTCTGCCCATGGGCAGGATTCCAGTTATGATTGTGCCAAACAATGCAAAGCACTTAAGCCCCTTGGCATTCACTCTGGTACTGTTATCACTTTCAAGTGGTATCGAGCCATATATTACCTTTGAGCTGCCACAGGTCTTAGAACAAAAAACACTCTACAGCACTAAGCTTTTAGTTAAAGATGAAACGGGCAAGGTAGTAAAAAGAGTTGCTCTGCCGGTGATCAACCCACTTTCAGATATGGCCCATGAGGCGATGGATGAAAAAAAAGCACTGGCCTATACTACTATTGGTACAAGAGTAGCAGTCAAGCATGCTCTGGCCATTGCTGCTGCTTATACTGCTTATATCTCTGCAGTTAAAAGAGGTAGTGGTAGCGGTCTTGGCCTTTTGTTGGCCACCGGCATGTATGCACTCTCTAATAAGGCAATTAAAGAATCAGAGCGAGCAGATATACGATATTGGTCGACTCTGCCTCATGATCTTCGAATGGGCAAGGTGAGTTTAAAAGCGGGTGCATATAGTTTCTATTTAGAAAAAGAAGATGATAAAAAGCAAGTATCTACAGTTTTTCTGGGCAGAAAAATAATTAAAAAAGCTAAAAGATCAAAGCAAGTATTAAACTTTCGTGTGATCTAAGCTAATCTTGTGCCATAATTTGTTGGTTTTTTTCTTTAACTAAGTAATACAAGATGCCAGCAACATTTTTTCTTCCAGCAAACACCTGTTGATCACTGGCCATTTGGTACCATAAAAAGGAGAAATGAAATCCTAAAAATGGCATAGGTCTTTTCATTTTTTCCACCACATAAAGGTAAATGGGATATGCATAATGTGCACTTTTTCTTTTACTTTCTGGGTCAGATCCAAAACCTGCAATTTTGGTAATGACATCTTTGTAAACGGGAAAAGCAAACTTTGTTTCTGCCGGCTCTAAAACATTATTTTTGTTCTTATCAAACCTGATCATAACTGTTTCGATATTTAAGATAGCTCCAATAATTAATGATAAGTTTCGAATGCTTACTGGGATGTTCTCATCTGCGTTTTGTCTGGCAAAACGCTCAATGTCGCTTAAAAATTGATGCTGCTCTTCTATGGATGTATTTTGGGTATAATTGTAGAGGTTACTAAAATATTTTGTTAATTCCAGCTCATTAAATAAGATATCAAAAAAGAATTTTCGATAGCATGCTACGTCAAATAATGGATCTTGTTCATCTGTGCCAAAACGACAATAATTTTTTAACTTCTCTGTAAGATTCTTTGCAGTTTTAATCGCCGTTAGTACTAAAGAAGAATATTGGGTTATTTCTTGAATATTTAAAGTGTTGTTGCCGTTGGAGTTCATTTGAAAAAGATCTGCAAGCAGTAGAGTGTTAGATGCAAATGTTTTGGGGTTTTTGGTCCATAAGCGAAATGCTTGAAGGAGAGGTTTAAAGTCATGTAAAAAAGAATTAACCTCCTCTATGTTGATCACATATGGGGCATTAGAGCAAGCAGAGTTTCGATGCCCGTAGGCCTGTAGTAACTTCTGCATTACCCATTTAATTTGTACTGCTTGTTGAAGGCCATGCTTGGTTCTAATTGGGTCTTTAGTAAAAAATTGGATACCACTTTTATCTCGATATAACCTAGTTGTCTTTACTGTGTCCACAAAGTCTTTTTTAAGAGTTATTAATCTATCTTTTGTGAAGCTTTTATAAAGCGGCAGGTTTGAAAAAGCTAAGCTACCAATAGGAGCAGGGTCTGACATTTGGGGCAAGAAGTGATCGTAGGTTATACTACTAAAGAGCGTAACTTCTGTATATTCTTTAATATATTGTAAAATGCTATGAATGTCAGTTATTGTATATACTGCTTGATTTCCTCCAAGCAGTTTTTTCTTAACAATTTCGATGGTGCTTTTATATGTATGTATGTTGTACTTATTATTTGTAATCTTGTTGAGTGTTGTCACAATGTCAGCTGTTGTGAAAATGGCATCATTGTGACTTCTAGAGGTTTGTAGCAGTTGTGATTGAATTAAATTTATTTTTTTTAGATAGTAGCTAAGTAGTTTATCAGTATCATTATTAAAAGATTTCTTAGAAACAAAATACAGATCAAAAATGGTGGAAACAACATCGGGTGCTTTTGTTAATATTTCTTTTAGCTCAAACAGTGTAACGGTGTGCTCCTGTCCACCGATAAAGAGCTTTTTTAAAAAAAATAGGGCATCTAAGATGCCATCTTTGATGTGAAATTGGGGATTAAATTTTTTTAAGCTTGTAGTTAGCTCATCGAAGAACACTTGAAGATCTAAAGTAGTATCTACTTGATTAGTCTTTGAAATGACCTCTAAAGTTGTATTGCAAATATTGGAGATTGCTTGTTTCATCTCTTTGCTGGACTCCCAGAAGTTTTCATCATTTGCTGTTTTTAGGGTCTGATATATAACCATGGCATTTTGGTTTATGGTGACGAGGAGTTTGCTTAGATGCTCTATATTGGGAGTTGATAGTTGTGCCACCTTGTCACTTAGAACCATGGTGTTGGCCCTTAGTAGTAATTCAATGGCGCCGATGATGGAGTCACTATTATTTTTAAAAAATCGCTTTATAAAAATCCCCAGTTCTTGCTCAGAAATTGCTTCGCTGTCGGTGGTTGCAACGTATTGTGAAAATTGTGAGAAGCTTTTTTCAAGGCATTTTATCTGCTGTTTAATATCGGAAGTAAATAGCCTGGCCCATACGTTTGGCTCAATGTCACAAGTGGAGCTGAACTCTGAATAGACATCCTGACCTGCAATTTGCTCGTCATTTAAGAAGCCACAGCCAAACAGACCAATAGAAAAGATTAGTAAGACCAACCCATAACAAATGAATTTTTTTATAATTTTCATACAACCCGTTTATCTACTAGTTTAGACTGCAATTTTACACAAAAAGAAGATAACGCGACACGTAAAAATGCCAGATTGTAATATCTTCATGGTTATCATGTTTTAGCTAGCATTAAATAAGGCGCTGCGTTATTATCTTGATATAATTTATATATATGGACACATATTGCATGAAAATTATTGCCAAAATAAATATTAAGCTTCTGATTTTATTGATAATCAGCTGTTGTCAAGGCCCATATGTTTGGGGGGGCCTGGCAACTGTGGGGTTTGAAACTTTTACGAGATTAAGTGACGTTCCGGCCAAAACTGATGTGAGAAACTGGATCACCTTAGATTATCAAACAAAGAATAATTGGAGCAAGTCTTTTAGCTACAGCCTCGATGTAAATAGTAGATATTTCTATCAAGTTCAAGATTATGCGTTTTCAATTTCTGAAATCTACCTTATGTATAACTTCTCATCGGGAAACTTCACAATTGGGCGACAATTGTTGGACTGGAACCCATCTGAGAGCTTTTGGGAACTGGATGATTTAAATGGTAAACAAGGTCTTAGTCTACTGGGAGATAAGCAAGAGGGGTTAATTGGGGCAAATCTCAATTATAACTTTTCTAGTGGTATGTATGTGTCGATTTTTGCATCTTCAATCTTTGTTCCAAATTTAAATCCCAAGTACCAAGTTCAAGATGGTTTAGTTAAAAGTCCAGTGGAGTGGGCCTACCTACCACCGTCAAAGTTTTTGTTAAAAGGGCAACTGCTACCTATTCACTATGATCTACACAAGGTAAATACGTGGGATATTCTAAAGAATAAATCAATTGGACTGCGCCTTGGATATAAATGGAGTAGTGGAAAAGTTTGGGGTTATGCTCTTTTTAAACCAGAAAATCGTTTAAGATTTCATGGTGACGGACACCTTTCTAAAAAACAAAACTATGGTGTTGTCGATGTGCTGCTACACCCTTTTGCCAGCAGTCATATGTTATATGGTATTGAAACAACTCAAACTTATAAGAAACTTACCTTTGGAGCAGGGCTTGCAGTTATTGATCCTAATGGTGACTTCAAGACCGACCTTTTGATTATTGATCCTGTAACGATTGCTACTAATTCTCATGTCTCATTTGATGCCGAATATTTTAAAATTTCTCCCATTTACAATCGTAAAAGTTACTTTCATTCTGAGATTGCATACAAAAAAAATAAATATGATGTGTCTATAAACTACCTGCACTCATTAACAGACAACAGCACAAAGGGTAACTTTTATAGCAATGTTGCCAAATGGAAACGGGCATTTGGAATTTTGGGTAACTTGAAAATTACTGATAATTTTACTTGGATGGTAAACTGGAAGTATGATTTTTCTCGTAAGGATAATTTGCTTAAGAGTCAAGTTGCATATAAATTCTTAAAAAGGGCCATCATTTCATTGGGAGTCGAGCTTCTTGGTGCCCCAACTGATCATTCTTTTTGGGGCCTTAGCCGTTTTAATGATACTGTATATACTTCGCTACAGTATAGATTTTAAAATCTATTTACATTTCACTACATACAAGGCCTGTAAATATGCATAAAACACTACCAGTAATTGCAACGATAACAATAAAACTCATTTTTAAACTCCTTGGTTAATTAGTTAAAACTGCATCTTCACTTAAGAAGCTATGCCCGATATAGGCAGGGCATAGCTTCTGTAATTTCTGTATATGCGTAAGCTCTAACCTGGCAAGTTTAATAAAGGTGTCTCTTGCTTCTGGTTTTGTAGATCGTTTGGCCATTTTATTGTAAAATAGGTATGATTCGTGCTCTTTATTTAGAGCGTACATCAACAAGTTATTTATCGATGTATCAACTAAAACATCATTGGCCTTTAAGTGAGCTAAATTGTCAGCAGGTGCATTTTGGCCGACATTAAACTCACGGGGACCTTCTCCATAAAATTGTTCGAGAAAGCAAATATGTTCGTTTTCTTCTGTGGCAAGCAAGTGCAGTAGTTCTTTTGCATGCTTATCTTCTATTTTTTCTGCTAATTCTCTATAAGTTTGATAACTATTTTCTTCTTCAATAATGGCCATTTCGATAATGTCATCAAACTCTAAGTTATTTTGATCACTAGATCCATGCACTTGCTCAAACATATTTTACTTCCTGCTTAAAAAATTATTACTAAATTTTTAATAGTGATTCCTCACAGTCTGTATCAGAACATCCACAACTGCCTGCAGTATTCATGAGTTTTGAATAAAAACGTTTTATAAAGTAGATAACGGCAAAGGCCAAACTGAACCTAAACAGCAAGATATCCATGGAGATCTTGGTTACGACCAGGGCATTGTAGCTACTGTAAACAACGACCGATATGATAAAGGCCAACAAAGTGTAGGCAAACAAGGTAAATAGACTGTATTTCCAGCTCCCAGATTCTTTTGCGATCATAACTAAAGTTACAAAACATGGAGAATAAAACAGGGTAAATAAGATTAAAGCAAGTGCTACTCCAACATTCCAGCTTGGATCACTTGCCAACTTCTCTGATAATGGTTGTGACTCTTCTGCATCTACTTCGCCTAGTGAATAAGCAGTGCCTAAAGCAGAAACAACCAGCTCTTTTGCTGCAATACCACTAAGTAGTGCAATATTTGTTCGCCAATCAAATCCAGCATACTTGGTTATAGACTCAAGAGAAGTTCCAACCCTTCCAGCGAATGAATATTTTAGGGCAGCTTGAGCTTGAAGATTTTCATCTTCATATTTTGACATTTCTGACTCAGGCAAGCTGGGAAAAGTCATGAGTGCCCATAAAATGACAGCAATTGCTAAAATGATAGTTCCTGCTTTTTTGACATACATCCAAGTTTTTTGCCAAGCATGTAATGAAAGGCCTTTTAACGTGGGAAACCTATAGGGAGGAAGTTCCATTAAAAAACTGGAAGTTTCTCCTTTTATAATTGTATTGCCAAATACCTTGGCCAAAATTAAAGCAGAAAGCCAACCTACAACTGTAAATAGAAGCAACAAAGAGGCCTTGTGTCCCGGAAAAAAAGCTGCAATCAATAGTGACAAAACGGGCAGCTTGGCACCACAAAGCATAAAAGGTGCGGTCAACATCGTGATCAATCGCTCTTTTTGGCCTTTAATGGTCCTTGTGGCCATGACTCCGGGAACTGCACAACCACCAGCAATCCCACCTGATATGACATAAGGTATAACTGAATTTCCCTGCAGGCCAAAGAAGCGAAAAATCCGATCAAGCATGTAGGCCACTCGTGCCATATAGCCTGTATCTTCTAAGATCGCGATCATAAAAAACATAAATAAAATTAAGGGAGTAAATCCTAACACACCTCCCACTCCATCTATGATCCCGGACACTACAAGTGATTTCAAGTGTCCATCAGGTAAATAGGTTTGTGCCAAACCGGAGATAAATCCAAAAAAAGATTCAAGTAAGCTAATGGGGTACTCACTGGCCCAAAATGTAAAGTGGTAGGAAAAATATAAAATGCCCAAAAGAACTATTGGTCCAACAAACTTATGAGTAACAACTCGATCTATTCGATCTGAAACAAATACCCGGTCTATACTTAAGGCCTTAGATTTAACAATATCCTTGATAACTGAACTGACTATACCATAGCGGTAATCAGCAATAATACATCCTAGGTCAGTATCAGTTGTTTCTTTAATGTGCGCTCGTACGATTGCTGCAATTTGTTCGAGCTGGTCATGGGCCACAATGTGCTTTTTACCAAGGGCCAAAATCTTTGCATCTTCTTCAATGTAACGAAGAGCAAGAAACTTGGCACCAAAGTTTTTTACAAATGGATTAGAAGGGTCCATTTTACTGGACATTTCCATAAGAGCTTTATCCATGTCATTTCCATAAGAGAACTCTTTTATACTAATTTGCTTTTTGGAAAAATCATGATTGATTACGGCATCTAAAAGTTTTTCTTTTCCTTCCTCCTTTCTGGCAACTGTAGTGATCACAGGAAGTTTTAACTTTTTTGATAAAGCCTCAGCATCAACGGTTGTATCTCTGAGTTTGGCAACATCCATCATGTTAAGTGCTATAATCATGGGTACATTGAGCTCTAACAGTTGTACTGTAAGATACAGGTTTCTCTCCAAATTGGATGCATCAATCACTTGAACGATTAGATCTGGTTTTTGTTCAAAGATGTAATCTCTGGCAACTTTTTCTTCCACGGAAAACGGAGACAGAGAGTAAGTTCCAGGAAGGTCTGTAATGTGAATGGTCTTATCCTTGTAATGAATGGTTCCACTTTTTTTCTCAACTGTGACCCCGGCGTAGTTGGCAACTTGGTGGTTGGTGCCTGCTAACGCATTAAACAGAGTAGTTTTTCCACTATTTGGATTACCAGCAATTGCGACATTAAACTCTTTCATTACTGCCCCCTTCCAGCGTTTACGATAATGCTGTCGGCTTCATTGTTTCTTAGAGTTAAGACGGTGTCTTTATACTTCACCATAACGGGGTCAAACAAGGGTGCCTCTCCTACCATTTTAATGGAGGTACCAGGCACAATACCCATATCTCTAATTCTTCTGCCCA
>JADHTQ010000017.1 GCA_016784965.1 Bacteriovoracaceae bacterium
AAACGATTTCTGAGGAGTTTTGGGCCTAATCTCGGCCATTTGGGTACAAAAATAAGAAAATTATTATGATTTTTATTGATCATTTTAAATGGTTATCAATATTTAATGGATGCTATGCGATAGGTGAAAAGTTCAGGTACATGCAGAAACTAAAATGACAAACACCACGAATAAAAAGAGTTTTAAGCCTTTCATCGTAATACCCCCCGTAAATAATACTATCTACTCATAATTATAATTTAGTTCCAAAAACCGACCAAATCATTTGTTCTTATCGGTAAATTTTGGGAAAACTTGCTCTTTAACTATCGAAAAATAAAGGAAAAGAGCATTATTCCGTCTCGACTGTTATTTTAATTTTCTGATCGGAATATCGGCCTTTTTTGACTAAACTGGCAACTTATCTTGCCAGTAAACATGGTGTATCGAGATTCTTTAAAATAACTCAATCATTGTCAACTATTAGCATCGGTAAATAAAACTGTGTTGGGGCCTAATTTGTGCAAACTAATTGGGCCAACTCAAATTTGCATGTTTGCGATGCAATTTACTCATAATCTGCACGACAAAACTCGCGGATTATTCTAAATTGACTTGTGTCGTTGTCTTGCACCAATAGTGAAATGGTCTCCACTTCGATGCTTTTTTGACAAAAAGGAGCAAACATCTTTTGCAGCTTGTTTTGGACGCTACCAATATCTGGATACCTATAGGGGTTAAAAAGTGTAAAGTGGGGCCTATAATCATCAAGCCCCGTGTTGGTATGAAAGATATCTACCTTGTTGTCAATGTAGCTGGGGCGGTTGTCGCTTTTTTTTGACCCCACCCTCTTTCTGTCAGAGTACAGCGAACCAGTACCGCATGGATGCAGCTTACATACAACCATGGTATGGAATAGTTGAAGGTATGTGTTGGCATCATAGTTTAGGACTATTATCTCTTTGTCTTCTCCCCGCAGTCCGACGAACGCGTCTGTTTTTGGGGTTAATAGCCATTTTTTGCTTGGATTTAAAACTTTTAAAATGTCCTCTATTTCTTTTTCTATTTGTGGCAAAACATCTAAGCTAAAATTTATGGCATCCCCTATTGTCACGTGAAACCCGTACTCTTGTGATAATTTAGTCCAATCACTTTTAAAACTTTTAAAATGCTCATTTGGGTCAAGCTCTAGATTTTTTCTTACATCATAAGTAAGCAAAGAGCTGCCAAGCCGGTAGAATTCTTCAAGTTCTCCCTCACAAGGTGGGACATAATATAGAGCGAACTTTGGCATTTAAAATTTCTCCTAAAATTGTGAACATATTCTTAAAAAAAGCGTAGTGTATCTAATCCTGCAGGTGTTAATTTGATCTGATTTTGTTGGTGGGCCAAAAGTTTGAGTAGGTTCATGGCCACGGGAGAGTCAAAAGTAGAACTTATCACCACCACAACTCCAAGTTTTTGGCCCAAAGCGATTAATTCTAATGTTTTAGATATTCCACCAGTGACTGTTGGCTTTAAAACCCATGCCTTGGTTCCCACTGGAAGTTTTTGTGCTATTTGGTCAAATGACTCCTCCAGTAAATCACGCAAACTTTCGTCTATTGCAAGAGGAACTTTTTTGCGACTATAAGCTTCCTCCCAGCGATTCATCAAGGCCAGAGGCTCTTCTACATAATCAACATTGTCGGTATCAATGGATGCCATAAGCTGTAAGTAATCTTCAAATACAAGCCGTCTGTTGCCATCAATCCGCAAAGACAAACTATGCTCTGATAGTTGGTTTATAGTATTGATCGTATCAATATCTTCAGCTATAAATCTTCCTTCAGTTCCAACTTTTATCTTGACTGTCGTTATTCCACACAAGTGCCACTCATCTAATAGTTTTTTCATTTTATCTTTTGAAGCAATCTTTTTGCCAGGAATAAATAGACCGTTTACAGGAACATCCCCAACCCATTTATTGGCATTAAATGAACGAGTAAAAAGATTGTTATCAACCTTTTTAAGCCACGATACAACTGCCGACTCCAACCCAAACAATACCGATGAGGAAGCTCCCTTTAGCTCTTGTTCACACAAAATTCCAAACAAGGGAGAAGTTAGTGATAAGTCAGAAATTGTAAATGTTCTATAGCGCAGCTTTGGCGTAATAGAATCTAGTGACTGAATTGTTTGTCTTAAAGTTTCTTTATGCAATCCAGGAAAAGGAGAAATTTCCCCCTCGCCATGGACACCATTTTTATCTGTTAGCCTTACAATGTAGCCGGTTCTATTTTTTAATATGGAGTCTCCCATTTTAAGAGGATTTTTAAGCAGCATATGAAATGGCTTCAGTGAAAACTTTACAAATTGAAAACTCATCTTAGTCCTATGTTTAGAGTTAGTGCAAACAACATGCAATATAAAAACAGATATTGGCCAATTCTTGCTAGTGCATAGTTAAACTGCTCGTCAATTTTTCCCAGCAATAATAATCTCCAAGTTTTATAAAATAAAATGGGAGTTAAAGGTACAATTAAAATCCAAGGTACCTGTATAAAGTGATAAGTAACAAGGGGCACAATTGCAGAAAAAATAACTAGCCTTAAACACAAGATTCTTGCAACCTTTTCACCAAGACGTACTGCAAGAGTTTTTTTACCATTTTTTTTATCACTCTCAATATCTCTTAAATTATTACATGCCATAATTGTAGCAGCAATAAGGCCTGGACCCAACCCAATAAGTAGAGGAAAAAAGTCAACTCGACCAACTTGGAGAAAATAGGTTCCCCAAACTGCTATGGGCCCAAAAAAGATAAGAGCAACAACCTCACCCAGCCCCAGATGAGAAATGGGCAGAGGGCCTGCAGTATAGATATAGGCAAAAAGCAGGGAAAAAATACCAATGGTAGCTATGGGCCACCCTCCAATGGTGATTAAGTATATCCCGCAAAGAAATGCCAAGATAAAGCAAATGCGATAACCCCACTGTACTGTTTTGGGGGCCATTAATCCCTGCGAGGTTACTCGCAAAGGACCTAAGCGCTCATCCCCATCTACACCACTTTTAAAATCAAAGTAGTCATTGACTAAATTAGTAGCTATTTGCATTAAAATGGCGCACAAAGCAGTTGCTACTGCTACAGAAATACTTAATGTACCCTCAACAAAGTGTGCAATCCCAAGACCTAACAATACTGGCCCGACAGAGGCAGGTAAAGTCTTGGGGCGAATAGCTAAAATCCAAATTTGCAATTTATTCATAAATTTTTAGGGTCTTCTTGGGAATTTTTCCATATCTCCATAATCTGGTTTTCTTTTTTCTAAAAAGGCGTTTTTCCCTTCGGCCCCTTCATCAGTCATGTAAAAAAGCATTGTAGCAGCTCCGGCCAATTCTTGCAGGCCTGCTTGACCATCACAGTCTGCATTCATAGCGGCCTTTAGACAACGAATGGCAATTGGTGATTTGGCAATAATCTCTTGGGCCCACTCTATGGTTACTCTTTCTAAATCTTCATAAGGGACTACCTTGTTTACAAGTCCCATATCGATTGCCTCTTGTGCACTATAGATTCGACACAAAAACCAAATTTCACGGGCCTTCTTTTGGCCTACAATTCGGGCCATATAGCTGGCGCCATACCCTCCATCAAAAGATCCAACCTTTGGACCTGTTTGGCCAAACTTGGCATTATCAGCAGCTATTGTTAAGTCACACATCAGGTGCAACACATGTCCACCTCCAACGGCAAATCCGGCCACCATGGCAATTACAGGTTTGGGACATGTTCTAATTTGTCTTTGAAAATCCAGAACATTTAAGCGAGCAGTCCCTTGATGGTCAACATAGCCTGCTGTCCCTCTCACCCTTTGATCTCCACCAGCACAAAAGGCATCAGGCCCCTGTCCTGTCAAAATCACTACACCGATATGATCATCATTTCTGGCATCATCAAGGGCCTTGATCATCTCTTTGACAGTTTGAGGTCTAAAGGCATTTCTCACCTCAGGTCGATTAATAGTAATTTTGGCCATACCTCGCGATTTTTCGTAGATAATATCTTGATAATCACCAGTTTTAATCCAGTCTTCTAACGGTATCACGTTTGCTCCTTATATAAGTTATTAAGCTTTCTATGTGCATTTAAATTATCTTCATCTAATGTTTGGAGCTCTATGAGTGTGTGCTCTTGTACTCTTTGAGAGTCACTGTATACTTGTTTAAAGCATTTTACACTGTCAGCTATTTGATAGTTAATCCCAAACTGTCTTGCAATAAATTCAAAATTAAAGTTATGGGGAGAGGTAATTATGGGAGTTAATTGCGGTTCATTACCAATTGGAAGATGTTTAAAAATCTTACCTCCACCATTGTTAATCACTACGATAGTAACAGGACTCACGGTCTCACTTAGAATACTTAATGAGCTTAAATCATGTAACATCGAGATGTCACCTATCACTAAAGTGACAGCATCATTACAACCCTTAGCATATCCACAAGCACTGGCCACAAACCCCTCTATGCCACTCACCCCACGATTAGACACTACTTGTAGTTCTTTGGGTTTTGCAGGTGCGACATAAGAATCAAAGCAGCGAATTGCCATACTATTTCCCAAATATAGTGCTGCGCCTGACTTAATCTGTTCTAGGATCACATTTGCTACATTCCAATAATTTATAGGCAGATCAATTACTAATTGCTTTGCCTTAGGGATAAACTCTTGGCAAGAAGTTGAAAATGCCTCCATCTTTGTAAGGTGGGTATCACGTAGTAATTTTGCATATTGATTGGGACATATATTGACTTTCAACGTTGTCAGATCACTGGGGTCTTGGCGCTCCAGGCTTTTATTTGCTACAATCATCTGCTTTGGTGGCATCTGTTTTAAATACTGATAATAAGATTTTGAGACTACTTTGCCACCTATATGAATTATAGTATCAAATGGTTTGTTAAAAATTGTCTCCTTAATAAACTGATTGTCCAAAGAAGGGATAAAGTTATTATTATTTGTAAATCCAAAGCGCAAAGAGCTTGTAACATCCAAGTAAAATGGAACTTTAAGCGCTCCTATGAGTTTTTTTATATGCTTTTTATTTAAGTTATTCTCTAAAGTGCCTATTACTACACAAACTCTATCCGTGGCAGGTAGGTGCACATCGATGTCTGATTGCTTTGCAATGAGGTTATTGGTTGCAGGTTGCTTTGTCGCATAGATCTCTTTGGCCCAATTTAGGTATAACGAAGACACAAAGGCCTTATCACTGCCTAAGGGTTCGCGAAAAGGACAGTTCATATGTACTGGTTTTAAAACGGGATACTTGGACTTAAATATAAGGTTTGCAATCGATCTACTCAATGCATTTGGAGAGATCTCTTCTGTTGGAGTTGTAAGATTTAAAAAAGCTTGTGTGTATTTATCGAATAAGTTTATCTGATCCATTGTTTGATTATCACCAGAACTTATAAGCTCTGTGGGCCTGTCGGCAGTTAAGATAAACAAAGGTGTATCAGATTTATAGGCCTCAATAACCGCAGGCATATAATTGGCCATTGCCGTTCCGGAAGTGCACACAAGTACAGCACTGCTTGCTTGTGCTTTAGCATACCCCAAAGCATAATAAGATGCCGACCTTTCATCAATTATTACAGTATGTGTTGCAAGTGGGTGTGCCTCAACTGCAGCGATTAGAGGGGCATTTCGCAGCCCAGGAGAGATGACAAAATGATTCAAATCATGTTTGACCAATTGATCAATGATCAAAGATGCCCACATCCAATTCAGGTTGTTTGTCAAAAACCCTAGAGGATCTGTAGGAAGTTTTGCATTTTGTTGTCGATCTCTATCCACTCTTTTGACCCTTGAGAACCGGTAACAATTCCGGCCCCCCCATATATATGAATGTCTCTTCCATTGATTAAAGTGCTACGTATACCCACCACAAATTCACAAGTGTTGGCAGACATATAACCTATTGGTCCCGCATATAGACCTCTATCAAAATTCTCTGAATCAAGCTGTAAGTCAAATGCCTCAGACCATGGGCGACCACCAACTGCAGGAGTTGGATGTAGAGTTTTAATGGTAGCTGCCACCGAAACATCTTTATTTAATACTCCAAAAAAGGAGGTATGAAGATGTTGAATAAAAGGGAGTTTTCGAATATCTTCTTGCACTACAACTTCCACACAGTCACACAATTTTGCAAGTTTTTCTTCTACTTCACAGGAAACAATGCGATGTTCATTCAAATCTTTTGCAGAAGACTGTAAAAGCTGGGCAAGCTCATCATCCTCTATTTTGGTATTACCTCTGCGCACTGTTCCCGCTAGGGAATCTACAAAAATCTTGCCCTCTTCAATTAAAAATAACCTCTCAGGAGAAAGAGATAAAAATGCAGTATCATCATCTATTTGCAAATAGACCAAGTAAGAGCTATGACAACTTTGCTGCACTCTCCTTAACAGATCCTTGGGATTAAATGCGTGTTGTGCTTTTAATATTTCCTTTCTGGCAATCACTACTTTTTCAATATTTTGATTTTCAATCTCATCCAAACATCTGTCAATAACGTCATTCCACTGTTTCCTCGCAATTGAGGTGTAGCATTTTTTGAGGGTCAAAGAAGACTGAAAACTTGGGGGCGTGGTAAGGACCTGTTCAATCCTCTCAACTAATTTTATTCTTTTTGATTCATCATTTATGATACTGGAACAAAAGTTAACGGTCAGCACCACCTTATTAAAATCAGTCAAGTTATTGGAAAACTCCAGAAGCGGCAAAAAGAAAAAGTGCTTACCAAATTTTTCCCACTCGCTATCTGGCGTTTCTTGGTTAAAGCGCTGCCCTCCAAAAAATCTCAAATGCTTATTTTCTGCCATAAGCTCACAGGCATCAACTTGATTGGCCCCAACTCCCCCATCAATAGCAACACTTCCCAGTGCTAAAAACTCTTGAATGTTATCTAAATCTTTAAAATAAAATAGGGGTGATACTTCCACCAGGCCTATGGATTCAGTAATATCATTTAATGGAGTTGAGATACTGATACTTTGGAATTGGGCATTTTCATTGGCCTTTTTTAAATATGTATCGAGTGAACCTGAAAATAATTTTTTTATCACAGCAAGAAGTTGTGCCTTTTGCGGAGAAAAATTATTAATCACATCTTACCCCTTGATACAACATAGCAACTCCAAAAGAACAACGGCCATAGTCTACGCGACAAAAATTGGCCTGCTCCAGCATCACTAGGAAGTTGTCTCCATAGGGAAATTGCTCTACTGACTTATTTAAGTAAGTATATGCATCAACATGCTTTGAAATAAAATTTCCAATAAATGGCAAGATGTATCTAAAGTAAAACAGGTACAGCTTTTTAATGATCAAAGATTCAGGAAGAGCAAACTCCATAATTAACAACTTTCCACCAGGTTTTAACACTCTTTGAATTTCTCTCAATGATTTGTTGGGATCAAAAAAATTGCGTATCCCAAAAGAGATGGTGACCACATCAAAAGACTTATCTTCAAAATCAATTGCGGTGGCATCTCCTATGCGCAGATCTATTTTATCTTCTAGGTTTCTTTTTTTTACTTTTGCTCTACCAAGCTCGACCATCTCTTTGGATAGGTCTATTCCAATTATATTTTTTACTCTTTTATCTTTGGCAAGCGTAATGGGCACATCACCTGTACCGCATGCCAAGTCCAAACAACGCAAATTTGATTTTTTTGGCAGTTTTGCTATAAATTTTTTTCTCCAATAGGTGTCTAGCCCCATGGATAGCAAGTGGTTTAAAAAATCGTAAGTACCTGCAATTTCATCGAATATCTTGTAAGATTCTTTTTTTTGTGTCTCTAGTGGAATTAAGCTCACTTATTCACCCATTGGCCCATAGCATATATTTAATAAATTATAATCTTATGACTAATACATAGAATTAAACCTTGTCAATAACTCATTAATTATCTATTTTTAAAGGCCATGAATTAGTTTTAATTTGGAACTTAGATGTTAGCAGAATTACTGAAAAATATTCCACCTGAAATTACTGAGGGCGTCAACGACCTCAATATGCATATTAAGTCTAAAAACTGTGAGTCTGCAATCAATGAGCTACTCGGTAGGACTGTTTTGGTTGGAGGCAAGAGGTTGCGCCCACTGCTTACTTTTTTAATGAGCGACCTGTTTGGAGTTTCGGTACCCAAGATAATGCCTTTTGCAAAATCCATTGAGTTGGTGCACGCTGCTAGCTTATCCCATGATGATGTAGTCGATGGTGCAACAATTAGAAGGGGCATGCCCTCCATAAACATCGTTGGCTCAAATAAAAAAGCGGTCCTGGCAGGAGATTATCTACTGGCAAATGTCATGAGCAACTTGGCAAAAGAGGGCAATATTGACTTAGTTATTGAGATGGCACAAGTTATTTCAGATTTAGCAGAAGGCGAATGGCTACAGCTAGATACCTCAGAAAGTCGCAAGTACACCCGCCAAATTATCAACGAGATTGCTATTAAAAAAACTGGCAGTGTGATGAGCTTTTGTTCCATTGCACCGGCATACTTGGCACAGGCCCCCAAAGGCCTCATTGAACATTGTCGGCAACTTGGAATTAATCTAGGCCTGGCCTTTCAACTGATGGATGATACCCTCGATTTTAGTAAAAATGCCCCCAAAAATACTGCTTTAGACTTAAAAAATGGAATCGTAAATTCCGTGGTTTTTGAGTGGATGCAACTTAATCCCGGAATGCAAAATAAATACCTTGAAGGTGCAGACCTTGGCAGCTTGGTTGCGCCAGACAATATGCTAGATGCGATCCACGTAGTAAAAAATATGGCAAACTCCTTACTAAACGAATCACAAGACATTTTAAAAATTATAAGCACAGAAATCAGAAGCTACCGAACGCAGAAGCAGGTTCAGCAGGCCTTAATACCAATTGAAATGATCATAGATTTTTTAGGTAAAAGAAGCTACTAGGCCTACGCTTATAATCTTCTAGTTCGCTAAAAAGCACTGTACCTCACCACCTTCAGCTGACAACAATCGACACTCAAGCAATGTTCCATCGCTACTTTGGCATGATAAAATGGTGAGGTCACCAAAATCATCTTTGGGATTGTCGCCACAATCAACACTTTCATTTGAATTATTGGTGTCGAACATCTCAGTACAGCTTTTGTAAGTTGTTGTCCCTATTGTGCAACCTCTATCCTGTGATGAATGTGCTACATGGAAGCTTATAACTTGAATTAAAAACATAATTACAATAGTAGTTTTGTGCATTTACACTTCTCCTCATAAATATAACATTTTGAGAACCAAGCATAACACACCGCATCGCTCAATAATACTCATTTGTAAACTTTATATTGTACAATCAAAATGTTAATTACGATCCATGTAGCGTTGCATATATTTTCTTGAAATTATTCTAAATAAACTCAAGTCCGGATTTTTATGTATTCCCAATCCTTTAATATATAACTGATTGTAGCCTTTATTCTCGTCTTCATCTTTTTTAACAACTGCGCTACTACTCCTTTTTTCTTCTTCATCTAAAATTATTTTATTTTGGACTGCACTTTCCAAATTGTCATAAGATGAGTCTAAAGAATCGTCTTCAGATGTATAAATATCGGATGCAGACACTTCAGTAGTAGGTCTTAGTGGGGTATATTCAACTGAAGTACCACTTTTAATCAGTTTTTGAATATTTAGCTCCCTCGCTGATATTGCATACACATTTTGAATGTAATTTTTGCGGTATAAATCAAAATTTAGGGGCCTTCGATTTGAGTTTACTCTGCGTCTGTTGATTTCTGCTTCAAGCCTGTATCTCAACCTCTTCAAACCATCTCTTTTGCTGGCCAATTTATTCATATTATCCCAAGTCTCTTGATCAATGCCCCTTTTGTAACTAAAACCATCTCCAATCTTGGCGATGAGTTGTCTTGCTTCTAGAAAGTCTTTAGTAATATATCCGGCGTTGTATTCATTTACTACAGGCAGTCGTCCACTTAATATCTTCGAAGTAGAATAGCATGTTCCATTTATACTGGTTGTACAAGGTAACTTTGGAAGCTTGAGAACATAATTACTCCGCTTGGCAGCGGCGTTTGCATTAAAAACATTAGCAAGTGAGCTCATAACAAATTTAGTGATCTTGGAAAATATGCTTTTAGGAGAAAAGTCATCCATAATATACGAGTTGCGCTTTTGCTCTCTTTCTTTCATTTTTAGCTCTTTGTGCAACTCTAATTTTCGATCTCTTCGCCAAAAAAGGGTATTTTCACCTTTTTGATGGTGATGTTCTACAGTTTCTATCATTTCACTTCTTGCACTTGAGGTCATCCCCTGCACACATGAAAAGGTAGTGTCGACAGTTGATCTTCCAAAAAGACTTCCCGCAGTTCTAAGTAGGACATTTCCAGCCGCAGGACTATAGTGAGTACTGGCCAGTATTTGAGGATACGGAATGCCAGCATAGGCCTCACCAATCATCAAGCTATCAATTTCACAAAGAATTTTTTCTACAATGTTTGGGCCTATACATTTTTTGATTGGCATCAAAAAGGCATTGTCGCTTCCAAATACTCCTCCTAACCAAGCGGACGCCTGGGTTGCTCTTCTATTTACCGCTCCCCTTACAGAATTGTAAGCATTTGCTGTGTTTTCCATCCCTCGACTCGCCGAGTCTACTACTGAGTCATATGCACCTGTTGTCGCACTCCAACCTCTGGCCATAGAAGCATCTAAATCTTTTTTATGTTGGGCTATAGATGTACCTCCAATCGTGGTATTACTTTCAAAATCATTGATTTCATCTTCGACTACTCCTGCGCCTTGTTGGATCGACTCTGGCAACCATGGGGTATTTCTAATCGCTTTTGCTAGAGGTGCCACCGATTGATAAATTGTGACAGCGGCATCAACTGCACCGATTACTTGTCCGACAACAGGTACAAAATACACTGCTCTTCTTGCGACTTGTCCTGCAGCCGTTTTTGCCATCCTAACCGCTGCAACCTTAACTGCTTGTCGTGCAGCTGCTTTTTTAGCTGCGGCCTTTGTTGCTGCTTGAGTCGCTCTTTGAGCGGCCTTTTTTTGAGCTTTCTTACCAGCACCCTGTCGTGCTGCTTCTTGAGCTGCTCTTTGGCCGGCCTTTTTAGCGGCTTTTTTAGTACCCTTTTTTTTAGCATCCCTCACGGCCCTTCCAGCTTTCTCCTTAGTTTTCTTTTTTAATACAGAGAATTTTGTGGCCTTTTTAGATGCATATTTTTGCGCTCTACCCAAACTTGAATTATTCCTGAGTTGCCTTCGCTGCATCTCACCTAACGCCGCCTTGTTGGCAGCACGCCTTGCGATGATCGTTTTTATTTTACTTTTTGCTGCATTTTCCACGACTATGGCCGTTGCTTGTATGCCTGAATTAACGTAGCCTTTAGCTCCCTCTCTGCCTCTTTCTGTACCCGCTTCTAAACCAAAATTAGTGGCTATATTGTCTAGGGTTTCTTCCTCTGTGTGTGTCCCCGGTGCGCCCTCAGCAACACCTTGAACCCCTGCTTTTGATTGACCTGCTGCTTTTCCTGCTGTACTTAGCGTACCATCGATAATTGCCTTCCCCAGGGGCTTTCCAGCAGTACCGAGTACAATAGCGTAAGCACTATCGACAGGAATTTTAAAAAATTCTAAAAATTTAACAATTGGATTTTTATCGGTAGAGGTAGTTATTAATTTTGATGAATGCACAGGTTTAATAAAAGAGTATGTATCTATCTCTTTACGAGCTCTAACATATTCAACATAAACTTCATGTTTTGCAATATTATAGAGAGGTTCTCTACTGCCACTAATAGCGCAATTGGCATTACACACAGTACTGCTGATCATACTCTGCATTTTACTTGTAGATTTTCTAATCCCTTTAAAGTAACTAACTAGCTCTTTTAGTTGCACTTTCATTAATTGCGCAAATGGAACTTTATGAGGGCCAACAGTAAGTTTGGTATATCCTTTTTGTTTTGCAATTTTAAGTTGTGGTACAACTTTTTGTTGATAATGTTGTTGCAAGCTCTTGAGACCCTTCTTCGCATTTTGGGCAAGCTTTGTTAGAGTGCCGTCAGCCCCTAAGTGTTGGATGTAGCCACAAGTGGACGACCATTCTTGACAGGATGATGTAGATTTTGCACAATCTCTTCCAATGCCGTGAATTTGTCCCATACCGTGGTCTGTATTTGCTGTACCACGCATTACATCCTGCCCAGATTTCACGGCATGGCTTGTATTAGCAGCTACCACTCCGTGCCCTTTTGACGTGCTGCCCATTTGGCAATACATATCCATCCGATCACAAACATTCTGCCCAGCACGACACTGCGTCTGATGATCGTTCATCTCAGATGCACTTTTGGAATGAGCAATATCCCCACCCATATAGCCATTTTTTTGCACCATCAATTGATCAGGATTAAAGCCAGTAGGAGCATTTGCAAGGGCCACACCACTAAAGATGAACTGAAAAATGATTGAAAAAAACCAAACTAATCTACAACTTAGTGAAAAATACAAGTTCAATTTAGCTGACATGCAAGTTCCTTCTGCAAAACATTTACTAGATAGTTATGATTTTAATATCATTTGCAATTTGCATATAGAGGGCAAATGTGTACCGTTTTAATAGCTTAAAGTTCACACAAAATTTACCGACAAGAATAGTGGAGTGTTACTCAATATAAACTTTTAAATTTAGGGGATGGGACATGTTACATTTTGTTATGGCCTTTTTTTTACTCAACATGCAATTGTTCTCATTTGTTTATGCAGGTGAAGCGTTAGGAGAAGTACACAACGTAAAAGAAGAAAATACGATTAAAAACCTGGAACAAATTGTACAAAAAAGTGAGCAATATATTGAGAGAAAGTTTCAGCTGTCTCTGGACTATAAAAAACAAAGACGACTGCTGGATTCTTTGACTAAGATTTATCAATCAAAAAAAGATAAGAAATTTATAAATACCCTAAAAAGCAAAACACCAAACGTTGTAAGTAAAATTCAGCTGAAAGTAATACCACACGATAACACCATAGTTTTATCTGCAAAAGGGATTCCTGCCGCTATTAAAATTAAATCTGTCAATCCAGACCTTGGTATCTATACCATAAACGGACAAAAGTATGTTGTTTCTCCATTTGTAAATACTTATCTCGAAGACGATTATAACTATGTCAGTAAAGCAATATTTGCGCCTAATGAAGTGAAAAATAGTGCCAGTTCTTTTTTAGAAAATGTAGTACTTTCCTCTGCACAGGCAAACGCTTCCACATATGCCTCCATAGCAGTTGGAGTCATTATTGCCGCACTTTTGATTGTAAAATTTGGTGCGATGGCGATGATCGCCCCCTTCATTGCTGGTGCGCTGGGAGTAACAGCATTAGTCACACACTTAACTGAAAAATCCAGAATTAATGGTAAATGTGCAAAAAGGGCGACAGATAAAAATAAAGATCTAGTAGATAAGCTTAGAAAAAAATGCAAATTTAAACATCTAAAATCCAGCTTCAAAAGTATAAAAGACCAGTTAATTAAAGAAAAAATTGCATCCAAGGGCATGTTAGATTCTATAATAAATGTATGGAATAAAAAGTTTGACCCTAAATATGTTGAAAATGTTGAACTGGTTAACTCGTGTGAAGATTTTGCTGCAACCCTTTTTGGCCGTGCTTCCAAAGGACTCAGCCAGTGTATCAATCAGCAAGACATGAAACAGCTTTGTAAATTTGTTGCTTATGCAAATCAATGTAATGACACTTTTAGAAAAAACTTTGCAAGTGGTAGTAATACGGACAAAGTTTATACTGGAATGAAACCTAAAAAAACTAATCAAAACCAAAAGGGCGGCGCATCGCAGCATCCACCTGCTTCATCAAGCGACAGGTAACTATAATACCAATAATTTTAAAAAATTCATGATATGATACATATGATAACCTTTTTCAAGGGAGGGCGATCTAGTGGGTAAAAAACAAACAAAGCAGGCAAAGAAACTACAAAACTCCACAAAGACATATAGACCTGCTGGCTTTTTTATTAGGGCCACTGCCACATTTATTGATGGGCTATTATTTTGGTCCTTAAGTGCCTTCATAGCATTGATATTTCAGATAGTATTCAACTTTGACCAAGAGCTATATTTAACTCAACTAAAATTTCAAACAATATCTGATCAAGATATGGTAGTCGGCTTGATCTTATACATGATAGTCATTGTGATTAACGTTTTGTCGATTTTTATGGTGTACTATTTATTTTATCACTTTAAATCTGCAACTCCTGGAAAAATTATTTGTGGTCTCAAAGTACTCAGAAGCGACAAAGATGAATCCATTGGCGCTATCGGGGTCATTATGAGAGAGTTTGTGGGTAAACTCATCAGTTGCATATTGCTTTTTATGGGCTTTTTTCTAGTGGCCATTCGGTCTGATAAAAAAGGGCTTCACGACTTTATCGCCAAGACCCGAGTTGTTGCTCAAAGATAAGCAAAAAAATACCTAAAGAGATGCTTTAATTGGTCGAAAAGTAACCAACGATCGCTGCCACTTGGTACAGTTTGTGTAGGTGGTGGTGAGAGTTTTGGATATAAGAGACTAATTACCATTTGTTAAGGAGCGCCACTATGTCACCTCATACAGTGTATAAACTTCCACAACATGAAGCACATGAAGAAGATTATGATCAGTTTCCCAAACCAGATGCCTTATTGTATGTTTTAAAGTTCTCTGGCATTATTTTTTTAGTGGCAAACCTGGTACTATTTTTTACAGGTGTTGTTCTAACTAGTGGAATGATCGCTACTACCAAGCAAAATGTTTTAATTGGAACGTTTATGGTGGTGGGTGCCCCCTTTGGAGCTCTATTTAGCTATTTGATTTTTTGGGGCCTATCTAGCTGCTATCAACTATTAATTAGTATTGAGATTAATACAAGACACGGCTTTAGAAGTTGGACAAAAAGTCTCAAGCTATTTTTAAATAAATAGGGTCTAAAAAAGTCAAATTCACTCAGGTTCAGCTCTACAGGCATTTTCAATGTCTTCTATCGATTTGGGAGTACTTTGGGTTAAATTCTCTTTTCCATCTTTAGTGATAAGTATATCATCTTCGATTCTAATTCCAATTCCCCTAAACTCCTCTTTAGTTGTTTCATCATCAAGGGGAATATAGATACCAGGCTCCACAGTAAAGACCATTCCCTCTTTAAATTGAATTTCTTCATCTTTTTCATTTTCAGAAGGGGTGTTATCGTGGACATCAACCCCCATCCAGTGCCCCAGGCCATGGGGGAAGTATTTTTTATACTTTTTTTCCTCCATATTTTCATCAACACTACCTTCAAGCAGCTTCAACTCAATCAACCCTTCGGTCATGATTCTTGCTGTAAAGTCATGGTTTTGATTTAAGGTGAGTCCGCAAGAAATATTATCAATTGCTTTAATTTGTGCATCCAACACTAACTGATAAAGATCTCTTTGCACGGGAGTGAACTTGCCATTTACCGGAAAGGTTCTAGTTATATCACTTGCATAAAAGTTATACTCACAACCTGCATCAATTAATACGAGCTCTCCATCAACTAGTAACATGTCATTGTTTTCATAATGAAGAGTGGTTGCATTATTGCCACCGGCAATGATGGTGCCATAGGCCGGTCCCTGTGCCCCTTCACATTTAAAAATATACTCCATCAAGGCCTGAAGGCGACTCTCATTCATTCCAGGTTTTGCTTGGGCCATGGCCATTTTATGGGCCTTATTAGATATCTCACATGCCAACTTTATATTTTCAATCTCACTGCTATCTTTAAATAAGCGCAGCTTACCAATGACCGGTGTTAAGTCAATGAACTGCTCGGGAGAGCGGTGGCCAACTTTACTTCTTTTGGGAGATAATTTTCGACACTGATCAACCATTTTATTAAAGAAATTAGCATTGCAAAACAGATCAATATAAAGTTTTTTATGACCTATTAGAAATTCAGATAACTTGCCATCCATCTCAGTCATCGGTATAACTTCATCGACTCCAGTCAGCTTCTGTACATCTGTTGCACTCATTCTTCTGCCCGTCCAAAGCTCAGTGTGAGGGTCATTGGGAGTTACAAACAAAATACTTTTTAAGCTTGCATGGTTATTACAAAGAACTAAAAGTGCGCCATCTTCGTTGTATCCGGTCAAGTAATGAAAGTTGCTGTCTTGCCTGAAAGGAAAGAGGGTGTCATGGCTTTTAGTTTTATAAGTAGCAGATGGGATTAGTGCTACCCCATCTGTCATGAGCGACAACAGTTTTTTGCGTCTATTGCTAAAAATTGATTTATTCATCTTTTTCAAATCCTATTGGTTTGGCCTAATTGCTTTTTATCCTAAGTTTGGACAATTTTAAGTCAATATGAACAATATGTCACACTACCTACCACCTTCAATCTTTTTTTAACTTGAGGATGGGCAAAGTATATTTTACTAAGCCTTGTGTCATTTGTGACATAGGAAGATCCTGGCATAAGCTGCGTATTTTCACACAAATCATTTCTTAAGTTTATGCTCAAATAGGGAGCAATACTGATCACTTCAGTAGAAAACCAATCGGCAAATGCTTCTTGAATTTGGTCTTTTTGAAATCCAGTTGGAGGATAATTTACCTTATTACAGGTGGGATTTAACTTCAAAGATAGGGCCAACTCTGCAGTTAGGCGCCCACGACTTACAAGTTCCTGCAAAGGTGTATCATCTCTGCGCTTTGCGTTGACACTATCTTTTGTTCTTAGACAACTGGTTACTTTTAAAAGAGGAAACTTGCCATCAAAAAAGGCCACCCAACGACAAGGATCAAATGAGTGACCTATTTCATGAGCAAAAACAGCAAAAATGGTTTCATCATTGCTATATTTTAGAGCTTTAATTCCAATATTAATCTCATTTGGAATCGGGTCATAAGCTATACCCCATTTAATAAACTCCAAAGGCATTTTTTCAAACTTTGAGCCTTTTAAAGATCTAAACCAATACAATTTGATTTTTTCAATTCTTTCAACTATCGCTTTTTTATCTTTGGCAGACAACGGCATTTGGCCGACTTTTTTTATAGCGTATGTTTTGGCCTGCCCAAACAGATCTTGGTACTTTTTTTTAATATCCACAGAAAATGTTAATGCATTAACCTCTTGTAAGAAGTTTTCAATTATGGCATTTAGTTCTTGGTTATTCAGAGGATATTTATTAATAACAAAGTTTTCAAGGTAGTACTTACGCCACAAAATACTCATCTGTTTAAAATTTTTATCCGAGAGGTTTCTTTTTTTTATCCACCTAAGTATTATAGGACTTTCGGCATTGATTAGTTTAACAAGAATTTGATCTGCTGGGCCTTTAATTAGTGGGTGATTTGAAAGAGCAGACCGTCTATCATCAATTTTTTTTAAAATTTGCTTATAAGAAGGACTTGTTAGCTCCTGATGATTTTGGCACCACTGCTGTGCTGGCAGGGGTCTTGAAATAATTAGTAAAGCAGTGATTAAAAAAGCTGCTGCTTCCTTATTAAAGTTCATCATATGTTCACCTTATAAAGATTTAATTTTGATTATTTTTGCATAGATAAAAGAAGCTTACAATAGACATTTGAGGTACAATTTTAATATCAAAGGAATATAAATGTATCAAGTGAAAAGACTCAGTAAGTATAGAACCGTTGTCAACAATGTACTTAGAATGTCTCTACCTAATAGCTATCCCATTCACATGAACACTCAAGTTGACATAGAGTCCCTGCTGGAATTTAAAAAGAGCAAAAAGCTTGGCATGAATGCTATTTTAACTAAAGCAATTGCCGACACAATTGTAGACAATCCCAAATTTAAAGTTCTTGGCAGTGTTTTGCAAAAAAATATTTTGGGACAGAAATTAGTAGTATTTGATCACGTCTCCTTTTCTATTGCAATAGATACTACCTATGAAGACGAGATGGTGGCCTCTACTTATTTGCTGGAAAATGTTGATTGCAAGTCATTAGAAGAAGTTGATAAAGAGCTTACTCCTATTAACAATCTTAAGGCCTCTGAGTTACCTGTCTTTAAATTGTTAAAATTTCTGTTGCCACTGCCCTCTTGGATGCAAAGATCCCTGTTTTATTTAAACTCTATGATTCCACGAGATAAAGCTATTACATTAGGTAGTATTGGATTTTCCAACTTGGGTAAAGGAAGTATTCATTCGTTTTTCCCCCTTTCTCCCAAAACCATAATGTTTGGCATCGGAGGAACTCATCAACGTGTAGTGCTCAAAGATGAAAAAGCAATAAATCACACATTTTTAACCATCAATATTACATTTAACCATTTTGTAGTGGATGGTAAGATCTGTAGTGAGTTTTTAACATCACTTAAACAAAGGTTGGAGGCATTTTAAAAATGCAAATAAAATACAACGAATCAAAAATTTATAATCTGCTGTTAGATTACCCCAAAACCTGTCTCCTACTATCATTTTTGCTGGTAGCACCACTTGCTCCCCACCTTTTTAAGTTAAAACTGTACTTTGGGCCCAAGGCCTGGTTTCCCAAAGAAAGTGCAGAAATGGTCAACCTTGTCGACTTTGAAAGAAAGTTTGGCAACGATGAAGGGATGGTTATTGCTGTTTACGACAAATCTACAATTTATAATCCCCAAACCTTTAAAGCAATAAAAGACATCACAAACGATTTTTGGCAACAAGAAAATATTATTCGCGTCGACTCCCTGGCAAATTTTAACCATATTTTTTCACAAGAGGATGACATCTTGATCGAACCTTTAATAGGCGATGACGATCAGATCACTGAGGAATATGTGGAAAAAAAGAAAAGTATTATAAAAAACCACGAGGACTTGCCAGGATTTTTGGTTAGCCCACAAGGAACTACCACTTTAATATTTGCCACACTTAGGCCCTATTTTGATGAGGTTCCAAATCTTGACAAGATAAAAAAAGGCGCCTCCAAAGTTATTGCAAAATACAAAAAGAGTCACCCCAACCTGCAGTTTTACATATTGGGACAGGTATCGCTGCTGTCATCACTAAAAGAGATTGCCTTCAATGATACCAACCTGTTAATACCACTCATCTCTTTTTTTATCGCAGCTTTATTTTTTTATCTTTTTAAAAATGTATGGGGTCTTATTATCCCCCTTTTAATCGTGCTTTTTACCAATCTGACCACCTTAGGTATTGGTGGCCTTTTGCAAGTTCACTTTACCGGCATCTCTTTTATTATTCCAATAATTCTTATGGCCATCAGTATCGCTGATGCTGTTCACATGCTAGATACTTTTTTTAAAAAATATGAGCAAGGTCAACCCAAAAAAGAGGCCTTAAAAAATACACTTTTAAAAAACTTTCTACCTACTTTTTTAACCAGTCTAACTACCGCAATTGGCTTTTTTTGTTTAATGACTGCAGACCTCATCCCTTTAAAACATCTTGGATTGATTACAGGAATTGGAGTTATGTTTGCATGGGTTTATAGTCAAACTCTTTTAATCCCCATTTTGCTTATCTTTCCAGTGGGCAAAGTAAAAAGAAATACGACTTGGAAGCCAAGCCCTGAGTTTGTAAATAAATACATTGATTTTATCAAAAGCTACAAAGTTCACATTATCACTACGTTTATATTATTTACGATAGCTCTAACCTACTTGGGCTCAACAAATGAAATTAACTCCAACCCCTACAAAAACTTCTCTCCCCACATCGGCATTAGAGTGGCCAATGAATTTATGTTAAAAGAGTTTGGCGGGTTAACTGGCCCGCAAATTATCTTAGATAGCAAATCAGCTGAAGGAGTAAACTCCTACGAGTTTTTAAGTAAGGTAGAGATGTTTCAAGATTGGCTGGTAGGCCAGGACTATATAAATAGTGCTTCAAGCATTTTAAATGTTTTAAAACAGATGAACCGCGCCTTAAACGGTGGAGGAGATGATCAGTACATCTTGGCCAAGAATAAAAAGTCCATTGCAGAGCAGATATTTTTATATACTTTAAGCGTTCCAGAGGGAAAAAACCTAAACCACTTACTGTCTTTAAATCAACAATTTATTAGAATGTCGCTTTTGTGGACAGTACAAGACTCTGTTGATGGAGTAAAAAAAATGCATCAGATGGAGCAAAAGGCAAAAGAGCTAGGACTTAGTGCCCACATTACAGGCAAAGTTGCCCTAACCCAAAGGATGGTGAGCCACGTAATCAGCGTCTTTTTAAAATCTTTTGGTCTAAGCCTTACAGTTATTGTCATCATCTTATTTTTAGTATTTCGCTCATTAAAAATTGGGCTTTTATCCATTATTCCAAATATTGTCCCCATCGCCCTAGCTAGTGGCATCTTAACCATCTGGGGCGTCACCATTGATTTTACCATTGCCATTGTTTCTAGCGTATGTCTAGGGATCGCCGTAGATGATACTATTCACTTTTTAACCCACTATCAGCGCTTAGAAAAAGAGGGGGTCAGTGAACGAGATAGCTTTTTAGAAATATTTCAAAAAACTGGGCCATCTCTTATCATCACCTCATTCATCTTAATGGCAGGTTTTGGTTCATTTGTATTTTCCAATTTTCTGCCAAATAGAAACTTCGGGATATTATGCGCGATAGTTTTAGGACTGGCACTTCTAACTGATCTCATATTGCTGCCGGCCCTAGTTATTAAGAAAAAATAACGCACAGCTCCTTTCTTTTTTTCACCCCCCTTTTACAAAGTAAATACTTATTGATAGCAGCACATATCTTTAAAGTTTTTAAGATTAAAAGGCATAATTTGTGAATGTAATAAAATTTAAACCAATTCTGCTGACGGCCATATACTTACTATTTTCATATCAAATGGCCAGTGCCAACGATTGTACAGACATAAGGCTAGATCGCCCAAATTATTCGATGGAAAGGGTACCTGTAACTAATCAGGGGGGCCTTGGCATTTGTTACTCACATATTGCTGCCTCACTTGTCGACTCCTATCGCTTTTTTAACAATACTCAAAACACTCAAGAACCTAACCCTCACTACACTTCCGCTTTGGCCCTTGCAGTAAACTATAGAGACGACAACAACAATTTCTTCTATAACGACAAGGATATTGAAAGTGGTCACATTTGTAGTGCAGTAAAAAGCCTTCTAAAGCACGGTAGTTGCAATAAAGAAGCAATCAATAAGCAGTTATTAAAAATAGAAAGCTTAATTTATACTTTAGACAGTGAGCGCCAGAGTCGCTTTATAAACATGCTTGAAAACGTTGAGGCAAAAGAGTCTTTAGACGAACTATTAGAAAGTATTGAGCAAGTTATCATAAAACAAAATTTGATCCCCACACATCTTGCAAGTAGCTTACGCTCTAGAGTTTTGGACGCAACTAACAGTGTTTTTAAAACGCTCAACCTAAAAAAAATTGTAACCGACCTGTTATGTGAGGGGCAAACAGTAGCTCTTGATCACCTTGAGGTACAATGTAATATCAACGATCTATTGAATGCAGACAACCGGCCTCTAGCGTGTTTTGGCAGTGAATGCCTAGATGATGAAGATGATGAAGACGTCATGACTTTATTAGAACAAATTCATGCAGTTTTAGACAAAGGAGTGGATGCACGCCCTATCGGCATTGAGTACTGCTCTAAAGTCTTAGAAGACAAAAGCTATCGCCGCAATCTACTCACTTACTTTTTCCCAGAAAACACAGAGTGTGGGCCACATGGCTCTATGATTATAGGAAGAAAAAAAGCTGCAAATGGACAGTGTCACCTGCTAGTGCGCAATACATGGGGTACACAAAGTCATACTTACGATTGGGAAAGTGAAAGTGGACACATTTGGGTTGAGCAAAATGCTTTGGCAGATAACTTATTTAAAGTTGTAACCCTGGTTGATAAATAAAGGCCTTTAGGCCTAAAGAAAAATTGGAGAGAAAATGAGTAAATTTGCAATGTTTATAATGGTTATACTGTGTTGCACGCAATCTTATGCAGCTAATGAGCAGGTGCCAACTGAAGTTGGCCCCCTAATTGTCAAACTGGAGTCCATATTTAAAGGCGGCAGTCATCAAACATTTAGAGTAGATAAAGATTATTCTCTCAAAATGGTAAAAGAGTTTATACTGCTATATACAGAAGACGAAGATCTATTCAACGATTACACTTTTGTCCAGTGGCAAGATGAACTGCAGGTTGATTCTCAAACCGCTGGTACAATGACTTTAAAGGCCGCAATTTCTGCCGTACAAGACGGTGTAGATTACATGCAATATGGTAGATCTAACGTTGACCCCAATTTAAAAACAAGTGCGATCAATACCATTAAAGCGCTCAAATCAAATCCTGGGATCTACTTTGGTTTTGACGCAATGGCACAAAATAGCTGCGCAGCCCCCACACCTTTGATGTTGGTGATCGATACTGTGTCCGGGCTAGTTTACGGTATTGAGTTAAATCCCTGCTGGTAGCCCTTTCCATCTACTGATAATTATTAATATAGCTATAATTTATACCAAATCACAATATTTTTTGTTGTATAACTGCATTAATTCTGCTTATAGTAGTCGTTAAATTAACTTCATTTAGGAGAACTATTTTGGAGATAGATTTCGATTATTTTAAGCATAAGATTTCAAAAAATATTTCAACCGTAGAGCAAGATATTGAATTATATAAAAAAGCAAGTGTCCCAGTTTCCCCGGATAACGCAATTGGTCGCTTGACACGCATGGAGGCCATCAACGCCAAAAGTGTTAGTGAGGCCAATTTAAATAATGCCAAACTTAGGTTACTAAAACTAAAAGCAGCACTTGATCGCATTTCAGATGGCGATTATGGCGAATGTTTGGTTTGTGAAAATGAGATCGCCAAAAACCGTTTAGAGAGTGTTCCAGAAGCGACGCGCTGTATTTTTTGTGCTGAAAAAAACCTAAAAAACGGTCACTGAAGCATTACTACATGCGGTATCCATCCTCATACCTCTGACCTTCAAAAAAACGAACCTTATTGTCTATATGCACGGCCATCTCTTCCATGAAATCAATCAACTCTTTGTTACATATAAGGTGCTCAGCATTGTCTTCTTGAAACTTTTCAAGATGCCTCTTAAGTTTGGATAAGGTTTCAATCGACTCTCTATCTCTTTGTTCATCATTAAGCGACATATTGCTCTCCAAATTTTTTTTACTACTTACATCCTACTGTGAATCAAACAGAGGGTGTAAAATGAGTTCTCGTATAACTTTAGCAACTCCCACTTGTGACCTTCCACGAGAGCTTCTAATTTGCTTTGCATTTAAAATTGACTTAACGATAAGCTTTTGCGGCCCGTACATTGCAAACCACACGCGATACTTAATCTTTAACTTTTGCGATCCATTTTGCAGAGTTGATCTAATTCTAAAGTATTGGGTATCAAACTCACCAAATTTATTTTTAAATTTCTGCAATTTATACTCATCAACGTGATAATTTGTGCCAATAAAGCTATATTCGGTATTAATAAATCCTCTAATTTCGCGCAGCTGCTCAATTTTACATCTGCTCATAAATTGATTTTTGGTAAGCGTTCGGTTTGACTCTGGGCCGTCTATGACATTATTGGGGTCAGTTGAGCTGACAGTATATCTTTGCTCAATTTCATCAGTTGAGCTTCCTAAAATTTCTGTTTGTTCTATAGATTGCTCTACCTGGATTGTGCCCTTTTGTACTTTGTGGGCCACAATTGTTCCTGCTGGATATTGATCCAGCTGGTGATTCCAAAGATGCTGGCAAATCTCTAAAGCAGATGCCTGGTCGGCGACCAACTCGCGCATACCGTTTCTATAACCATCATCGTTTTCGTCATCGCCATCACTTTGGCAAGATAGAGTCAAAACAAAGCTTAATATCAAAAAACTATTTAGCAATTTATGTTTCATAGACCGTGCCTCTACTTTCAAATACGAAACAAAATTATAGCAAGGCCTATCAATTTGTGTCACTTATTATTTCAAAGAAGTTGCTGCACCCAAGTGCTGATTGAGTCACTGAGGTTAAAAATTTGTCCAACATTTTCGATTTTAGATCCACCACCTTGAGCGAAGTTGGGTTTTCCCCCACCTTTGCCATCAATGGGAGCAAGAAGGATTTGTAATAGCTTAGAGGCATTAATTTTGCCCGCATATTGCTTATCAACCCAAGTAAATACCCGTGCTGCATTTTTATCAATACCGATCAGACACAAAATTTGGGTCTGATCACTTTGAATAATTGTATCTCCCAGCTCTTTGATCTTTTTTGATGCTAAGTCAGTACTGGCCATCACACAGACCAATTCTTCATTGATCTTAAATTTTTTCTCGGACAAAAACTTCACATCAGTTGCCTCTACCTTTTGTGCTGCCTTGGTTAAATCATTAACTTTTTGCCGCAGCTCCTTGATTCTTGGAACCAGTTGTGCATTGTTTACTCCTAAAACTGAAGTGGCCTCTTTTAAAATTTTATTTTTTTGTTGCATAAGCTGTATGGCCTCTGCTCCTGTTGTCGCCTCAATTCTTCGTACACCGCGGGCGATACTACTTTCACAGATGATTACAAATTGGCCAATTTCTCCGAGATTAGAGACATGAGTGCCTCCACACAACTCAACAGAGGTTCCATCAAAGCTTACAACCCTGACTAATTCGTCGTAATTTTCCCCAAACAAGGCCAGTGCCCCGCTTTTTAAAGCTTTTTGGTAATCCATGACATCTGTTTTTTGCTGAGCATTTGTTCTAATCCATTCATTAACCTTATGCTCAATCATGGCAAGTTCTTCACCACTAAGTGCCTTTTGATGAGTAAAGTCAAAGCGCAACCTAGTAGGCCCTACCAGGGATCCCTTTTGCAAAGCATGCTTGCCCACCACTTCATGCAAGGCAGCATGCAGCAGATGAGTTACTGAATGGTTGCAACAGGTGTTTTGTCGATCCTTAGCACTAACTTCTAATTGGACAACATCTGCTAGCTTTATCTCTCCAGATATCACAGTGCCAACATGTAAATAAATACCATCGACTTTAATCGTATCTGTAATTTTTCCCTCTGCAACGCTGGTTTTAATGACTCCAACATCACCTACTTGGCCTCCAGCTTCTGCATAAAATGGTGTCTTGTCAGCTGCAATCCAAAACTGCTGACCTGTAGACACTGAGTTGACTGCCTGCTTTTGACTAATAATAAAAAGCAGTGATGCATCTGTTTTTAATTTTCGGTAACCCACAAACTCAGTGTCAGAAATGCCAGCAAGCAACTTTTTAATATCGTCTTGGTCAAATGTAACTCCGGCAGCTTTTTTCACCACTCTTGAAACATTTCTGTGATCTTCATAGCATTTATCAAACCCAGGTCTGTCGATGGTAAATCCACGTTCTTGCAGCTCATTTTCAATCACATCATAAGGCATACCAAAAGTTGTCACCAACTCAAAGGTAAACTCACCAGGAAATACTTTAGTGCTCAACCCCTGAATCTGATTTTCAATGCGCTTAATCCCCTGCTTAATCACTGGTAGGAAGTCATCTGTTTCTAATTTCCAGTGGTGCATAATAATCTCAACAGAGTTTTGCAAATGGGGATAGCTTGGCCCCATTAGCTCAATCACTTTTTTTACAATTTCTTGAAAGTCAATTTTTTCTACACCTTTGCTTGCCAGAGTTGCCACACATTTTCTGATCAAACGCCTAGGGATATAGCCTTGCCCTTCGTTACTGGGCAAAACACCTTCAGACAACAACATGGTGGTGGTTCTGATGTGATCTGTAAGCATTCTCTCCTTTTGCTCACCAAGGCCTTTATACTTTCTTTGAACCAACTCTAAAATGGGTTTGACTAGATCAATCTCATAGACCGAATCGACGCCATTCATAATCATCGCCATGCGCTCAAGTCCAGAGCCGGTATCTACGCTTTTAAGTGGAAGAGTATCATAAGTACCATCAGCTAACTTGTTAAGCTCCATAAAAACACCGGCATTCCAAATTTCGATATACCGACTTTCGCTATCAAATTCGCCTCCGGGAACATACGCCTTCCCAAACTTTTCTCCTGTATCAAAAAAAACCTCGGTACAAGGGCCACACGGGCCAACTTCACCGGCAGGTCCCCAAAAATTATCAACACCTAGTGGTACAATATGATCCTTTTTAATTCCTACTTTTTCCCAAGCAGCACTTGACTCTAAGTCAGGGCCAATGCCTAGTGCTTCATCACCATTAAAGATTGTCACATATAATTTTTCAGGATCAAATCCAAAGTGGTTTACAAGCAGTTCATAGGCCAGTTCAATGGCCTTCTCTTTATAGTAATCACCAATAGACCAGCTACCCAACATCTCAAAAAAAGTCATGTGGTGGCGATCTCCAACATCATCAATGTCAATAGTTCGAACACATGGTTGAATATTGCAAAGCCTGGGTGAAGTGGGTGTATCAAGTCCTAAAAAATATCTCTTAAGGGGGGCCATACCCGAGTTGATAAATAGTAAGGTATTGTCATTTTTAGGCACTAAAGAAGATGACTTGATTTTTAGATGGTCATTGTTTTGAAAAAAAGTTAAAAAATTATCTCGAATTTGGGTACAACTTAAACGTTTCATGGCGTGCGATCACCGTCCTCTTCTTCTTTGGTCTGGTCTCTTTCTTTTTCTAAATCTTTGATTTTTTGCTCTTGCTCTTCTTTTTCCACTCTTCTTTTCTCATTTAAATCCGCAAAGAATACATCATAGACAAATTGGCGAACCTCTTGTCTTTCAATTTCTCCAATACTATGAATAAATCCTCGATAACTTTGCATATTTTTATCATCAGCTACCTCATCTTCACGAGGAAAGATTGTAACACTCATATCGATGGGAAAATTTGTTTTATAGGCCTGCCTCATCAAAGGTCGCTCAGACTTACAAGTAATTTCTGCTTCAGTCATACTTGTAAGGGTTACTTGGTGAGCAATTTTTGCAACTCTGAGTCTGCTGGTATCTTTTAAAAAGACCTTTGGACCTAAAACCTCACTCATGGGCATATCTTTATATTTTTCGGGTTCTTTCTTTTTTAGCTCTTCATATCTAACCTTATCCTGCTCCTCCTCAACTTTAAGATGCATCTGCTCCACTTTTTGTGCCATCAGGTTTATTAGCTCCATTGAAAACTTATCTGGCATAGATTGAATATGGTCATAACTATAGGTTTCTTGCAATTTTGTAGAGTTTAGTTTTTTACAGTTAAACAAAAGAATCGGTGGTTCATAGTTTTTTATGGAGTCAATTTTTGCAATCATGGCCTTAACCCAGCTCATCTGCTCCGCTTCTTCTGACTTTATCTTTTCTAAAAGCTCCTCGCGCTCCTCCAAACTAAGCTGCTCGTCTTCGGGAATTGTCTCATCATCAATATCAGGAACGACATGGACCACTAATTGAAAAGCGATAATATCGGGGCGAAATTGCCCTACTTCTGTAGCACCTGGACCTAATTTAGATTGAAAGTTGATCTTATAAGGAGTCATATCAAAGTGATTTTTGGGATCATCAAAAATACTTATGTTTTTATCAATTAGTAAAATCCTAACATTTGGAGGTCTAAAGTCATTGATTCGAGATGTGATAAATTCGGTTAAGTTCTTTTTGGAGTTTTCAAGTTTTGTTTTATAGACATCCATCTCCAACTCAAGCATTATTTCTAACTCTTCTGGACTATCACACGTTTCCTCTAGATCATCTTTTTTGGGTTTTTCCGCGTAGATATAATCGATGTCATATGCATAAGCGTAATTATAGACCACATCAATTCTAGAGACATTTCGCACTACGAACTTATTGGAAAATAAAACGGGCTCCTCAAAGCCAGTTTCTAGTTCAATATTTTCACCTTTACTAAGCTTAATATTTCCCTCAACTCGCAAAGTGGTAGGAGTCATATAGACAATGCGAAGAATTTCAAATAGAGGTGTCTCGCGCTCAAATAAGGCCAAAGCATAATCCGGTTTAACTACATTCTCCTTATAGACAACCATACACGGGTGATAGACGACAGAGCCGATCTCACCACATTTTATGTGCACAAAATCAACTCCTGCTTCATTACACTGGTAAAACAACTTCATGTCATCTGCAAGCCCCACCATTGGAATATCTTTAATGGTATTTTCTTTTCTTAAAATCTTTACCACTTTGATATGGGCATCTAAGTTGGTGGAAAAATCTGCAAAGATTAAAAATGGGTCAGCTTCTATAAACCTTCTAATATAGGCAGAAAAGTCATGGGGGTTTTTTTCATTATAGAAACTTTTAACATGAAATGTATCTGATGGGTAATGCTCCTGCAGACGATTTTTTATATGCTCAATATAGTTGGTGTCATTACCTAAGTATGCTATGGCCTTTACAGGGTTAGCTAACTTCTCTTGGGCATGATCAACCTTCTCTGCCTCATTTTCGCCTTTTTGCTCAGGCTTTGTTTCTGCTTTCTCAGCAGGTTTCTCTTCTACTTTCTCTTCTACTTTCTCTTCTACTTTCTCTTCTACTTTCTCTTCTACTTTCTCTTCTACTTTCTCTTCTACTTTCTCTTCTACTTTCTCAGCAGGTTTCTCTTCTGTTTTCTCGGGAGCTTTCTCTTCAGTTGCTGGGGCCACATCTTTTTCATCTGACATAAATCAATCCCTGAAATTTTTATAAATTATAATTGTACAATTATAACACTATCATCATGCAATTACTTCCTACAAATTATTTTTACCAAAGCTAAATTTAGATGGTGCAAGTATCACTTGAGCAATATTCTTAGTGGTTATGGGTTTTTTGATGATACCCAAAATCCTACAGCGGTACTCACTTATAAGATCTAGATCGGCGATAGAACCTGTTACCAGTACAGGAATCTGCGCAGCTTCTGGCACATTATCTAAGTTTTCAAAAAACCAAGTAACGTCGTCAATAACAGTTTGAATGTCTAAAACAATAAGTTCGGGTAGAATATCTGCAATGAAGTGAAAATCTCGCACTATATCCTCTGTCGTAAATAGTTCAACAGACTCAGATATGGAGGCCATCTCTAGCATATTTCTTAGAAATTTTTCCCGCTCAATATAGAATAAACTCTTAACTGTACTCATGAAAATTTATCCAAAAAAAAGGGAGCATTCGCCCCCCTTTTTTTCAACTATTTGACTTACAAAAAATTATTCAACATTGAAGCCTTTAAGCTTATCAGCAAGGGTTGAAGTTTTAACTACATCATCTGAGTAGCTTGTACCTTTACCTTCTGCGTTGACTGCCGCCTTTAAAGATAAAGCAATCTTTTTAGACTCTTTATCCAAAGAAATTACCATTGCTTTGCACTTATCACCTTTTTTGACAACATCAGAAGGTCGCTCAACTCTTTCTTCTGAAAGTTCTGAAATATGAATCAGCCCCTCAATGCCAGTTTCTAGCTCTACAAATGCACCAAAATCGGTAACGCGAACAATTTCGGCCTCAACAACTGTTCCAACTGGAAGCCTTGCTTCAATCTTCTTCCAAGGATCTTCAACCAACTGCTTAATACCAAGACAAAATTTTTGACTCTCTTTATCCACAGACAGCACAATTGCCTCAAGATCTTCTCCCTCTTTAAACAATGTACTTGGAACGATGTTCTTTTTAGTCCATGACAAATCAGATACATGAATCAAGGCATCAATTTCTTCTCCCAAGTCAACAAAGATCCCAAAGTCTACAATCGACTTAATCTTACCAGATACCTTTTTACCCAGTGGATATTTTTCCACAATATCATCCCAAGGATTAGGGGTGAGTTGTTTGATACCTAGTGAAATTCGTTTATTATCCACATCAACTTCAATGATTTGTGCTTCAACCTTAGATCCCACTGTGTAGTGCTTGGCAGGATTTTTAATTTTGCCAGTCCAACTAAGCTCAGACACATGGACAAGTCCCTCTATGCCGTCATTTAGTTCTACAAAAATGCCATAATCCTTAACAGAAACAATTTCGCCCTCAACTTTGGTTCCTGGAAGATAGTTGTCTCTGGCCTCTTCCCAAGGATTTGGTTGAACTTGCTTTAGTCCTAAAGAGACACGCTCTTTTTCTGCATCAAATTTTAATATTTTAACCTCTATCTCATCGGCCACATTTAAAAGGTTACTTGGGTGCTTAACTCGTCCCCAAGACATGTCTGTAATGTGTAGTAGACCGTCAATGCCTCCAAGATCAATAAACGCACCATAATCAGTAATATTTTTTACAATACCTTTAACGATCATTCCCTCTTGGATCTGTCCTAGAATTTCACTGCGCAGTTTACCACGCTCTTCTTGTAGGATTGCACGACGAGATAAAACAATGTTTCCTCGTTTTTTGTTAAACTTGATAACCTTAAATTCCATCTTTTTACCAATGTACTTATCAAGGTATCTAGTTGGCCTTAAGTCAATTTGAGAACCTGGTAAAAAGGCCTTAACACCAATATCAACAGATAGACCGCCTTTTACTTTTGCAATAACAGTACCTTCAAGTGGCTCCCCTGATTCGCAAGCATTAGAAATTTTATCCCAGGCCTGTAAAATTTCGGCCTTATCTTTAGATAGAACCAAGTTGCCCAAAGTAGACTCCAAGCGCTCTAAATAAACTTCAATTTCCTCTCCCTCTTTGACCTTCAAGGTTCCATCATAATTTAAAAATTCTTTGACGTGGATTAAACCTTCTTGTTTGTAGCCAATATCAATCATCACATAGTCGGGTCCAATCGAGATAACTTTCCCTTTAAAAACCTCCCCCTCTTGAAAATTGATCATTTGCGCACTGTCCAAAGTCACAGAAAAATCGGTTTCGACCTTTTCTTCAACTTCATCGCCGTAAACTACTTCGTACTCCTCCATCCATTTTTGTTTAATTTCTGTTTGTTTTTCCATTAATAACACCTCTAATATATAAAAATAACTCTCCATTTAAGAGAGCATCGAAACATCTCTACTGAGATCATTACGAACTTAAATCATTTGAATGACTTATCACAAGTCAATTTAATAAGTCAATTCCTCTCTATTTAACTAGGTTGCCCCAGATGGCACCAATTTTAATCTTGGCCGAAAACCTAAGTAGCTGTTTGGCCCCATCTTTTTTTAGCCAGATAGTAATATGGGTACCTTTTTTCAGCTCTCCAGGAAAGAGAGTACTAGTCATCAGCTTAACTGCTTGGACTTTTTTATCTTTAATTTCAAGCTCCTCATACCCCACAACCTTCACTCTAAAGATCTTTACTTTGGTTTGATTAACAATAGGGATTTCGTAGATATCGCCTATATTAAGCGGAGCGCCTCGGATAAAAAACATGATCGAAAAGGAATCTTGAAAGTACTTGGGTAAAAATGCACTCTTTTTTTTCTCAGTCACTTTTTCTTTTTTAATTTTTTTATACCAAAAGTAGGTCTTCAAGGCCTTATGGTCAAATAACTGTAAATCATCGATGCTCTTTCCCGACTCTCTTTGACTAAGTGCATATTTGATGGGAACCAGCGTCTCTTTATCAATATAGCTATTTAGCGAGTCATTTAAACTATAGACGTACTTATAGTATTTTGCCGACTTTAATGTCGCATTTAAATGATATACTTCCCTGCCTGAGACCATTAAGTTATCTTTGGTCCTAAACGTTATATACCCCGCTGTAACGCCGAAATATTTTATCTTATAGACATACTCTTCCCCGGGCACTACCTGTGGTTTAAACAGTTTCCAAAATTTCTTAGTTTTTTTATCTAGCTCAATGTATTTATCAGGATAATCTGGAGGATATTGGGGTATGGGAGCTATCAACTTTTTAGTTTGAGAAAGCTCACTGGCAGTGCCAACTTTTTTAGAGCTATTTTTTTTTATTGTCTTTGCAGTCTTTTTTTTCACTTGTGCTTGTTTGCTCTTTTTATCTGTAGTAACGACAGTTTGTTCCTGCTGGGCAGTCTTTGCAACAGGAGTTATTTGCTTTGTTTCAAACTGCTTAAATTCTTCTTTGTTTAAGTCAAAGCTCTCTACCAACTCCTCTTTACTCAAGTCAACATCGTAGTATTGCGAAACAGAGCAAGACAATAGTATTACCAAAAGCGAAACGAAAAAAAATATCTTATAATTCATTTTAACACCTGCAAAATTCTCTCCTTTACAAGGTCTTCTGATTGCATAAAATTAACATCAATCTCGAGATAGAAAATTGTATCCTCAAAAGTGGGTCTTCTAAGTTTAACAATATCCTTTTCTGTCGTTAAGATAATTGCTCCAATTTTTTTTGCCTCACCAAGCATAGAGTCTATTTCACTATCTCTAAAGTCATGATGATCGGGAAAGGCCAACTTCTTAACAACTTCTGCCCCAGATAACTCGACCATTCTAAAAAAAGAAAGAGGAGAAGCAATACCGGCCACACACATGACCTTCATGCCTCTTAGTTGTTCATACGTTTTATAGGGAGCATAGTTGAGATCATATACTCCTTTGGGCACATAACTAATTTCTACGATTAAAATATCTGCTCTTGTATATTTTTTGATCAAGTCAGACAAAGCACAAATCTTATCTCTAGTTACATGATCGCTCCTAGAAAGTACCACCATATCCGCATCACTTAAAGCACTTAATCCTTCGCGCAGATACCCTCTTGGTGCAACTCGGTACCTGGTAAGTGGCATGAGTGAGTCAAAAAGAATTATATTTAAGGAGCGGTGCAAGCGGATGTGCTGATGCCCATCATCTAGTAGCACCACATCTGGTTTTTCAATATCAAAATAGTACTCTAAATTTTTACTTCTATTTTTGCCCACCACTATAGTTGATTTAATCTTTCTCCTAGAGAGTAAAATCGCCTCATCTCCAAAATCCTCTGCTGTGGCCTTAAACATTTCTCCAGATTTAAGCACACCATGACTGTGCTCTAATGCTCCTTTGTGTCCACGCATCAGAATTAAAACTTTTTTATCAATCGAATCCATGTACCGGGCCAACCACAGAGTAAAAGGAGTTTTTCCGGTTCCACCAAAGGTTAAATTGCCAACAGAAATTATAGGAACACCAAAGTATTCTCTTTTTAGTATTCCAAAGTTGTAAGCAAGACGCCTAATGCGATATACCCACTCCCATAACAGGGAGATTGGCCAAAGTGTAACTAAACTAACAATCAATAAAATACTATCTTTTATAACTTTCACGTATCACCTGTGCCATATATTCTGGCACTGAAAAAGACTCAACTCTAATAAGTTCAAGTGTTTTACTTAACACCGCCTTTATTTTGTCATATTCGTTTTTATCTGTTAACCACCGCAACAATTCTTTTTTAATATTGAGGCTACTGCACTTTGCCTGAATCAGCTCTGGAAACACTATCTTTTGATGCACTATGTTGGTAAGTGCAAAGGGCCCTTCATATTCAACAAAGCTATTGAAGAGAAACTCATTTAAAAGCGAGACTCGATGAGCAACCACAGTGGGAATTTGGCCGATTGCAGTTGCCAGGGTAACTGTGCCACTAGCGGCAATTGCAAAGTCGGCTTGCCGCAACGCATCCTTTAGCTGCTCATCCCCAAATACCTGGTGGG
This sequence comes from Bacteriovoracaceae bacterium, assembly GCA_016784965.1. Taxonomy (GTDB): domain Bacteria; phylum Bdellovibrionota; class Bacteriovoracia; order Bacteriovoracales; family Bacteriovoracaceae; genus JADHTQ01. The sequence goes on from JADHTQ010000017.1 coordinate 33,624, forward strand.
CCAAGCTCTCATAGTCAGCATAATAACTTGGCGGAACATTCGAAGACTTTACAAGCAAAATCTGAATATCAAATCCATCCGCTAAAGATTTTACTGTTTGAAAAAAAATGGGAATTAAACTCTTAACCTCTGATCTTCTACTACCCGGTAATAAAAGAATATTTACCTTGTTACCTTTTTGATAATCACTTTTTACTTGGGTATCACTTAGGCCCAGATATAATGGATGAGTAACACTTTGAACTCTTTGAACCCCGCGATCTTCAAACCACTGCTTCTCAAAGGGAACAATCGTAAATAAAGTATGAACTACTTGGGCCAAAGTTTTTGCTCGTCCCGCTTTCCATGCCCAGGCCTTAGGTGCCACATAGTACAATACCGACACTCCACAGGCCTTTAAAGAGCGGGCCAATTTCAGGTTAAAGCTTTGAAAGTCCACCAAGATGGCAACTTTGCACTCTCTTGATTTTACTTCTGCTTCTAGGGTTTTAAGGGCCTTATAGTAAAAGGGAAGTTTTCCAATTACTTCACTTACTCCCCAATTAGAAAAATCTTTTAAGTGATAGAGTAGCTCCATCCCCTCTTGTTCAAGAATATCACCGCCAACGCCCCAAAAATGGACAGCTGGACAATTGGCCTTGAGTTGCTTGAAAAAATTCAAACATAACTCTTCACCTGATTTTTCACCTACAACAATTAGACAGTTCGATTTCATATGCGCCCTTGGCACACTATGTCACAAATGGAGCAATACCGATCTTACTATTTCTGATATCGGAGACCATCTCTACAATGACTTCATTATCTTGATATTCTCTCATGGTTTCTTCATTATTTATAAAGGCCAAAGGAGATAATCCCGAAGACTCCATGGTGCGCAAAAAGTCGACAACTCCAGAGATAATGTCTCTTTTGTAGTTTTGCCTGCGCATTCCTATGATGTTGACCCCTTTTAGTCTGGCCCTGTTGCCCACGGCCGTGCAAAATGCTGGAACATCTCGGTCCAAGGCCGAGCCTCCACCTATAAAGCATCCTTTGCCAATTGAACAAAATTGTGAAATTACAGTTCCACCACCTATTACCACTCTATCTGCAATCTTGGCGTGACCTGCAATTTGGGTTGCATTGGAAATAGTACAAAAGTCCCCCATCACTACATCGTGACCGAAGTGGACATACTCCATTATCAGAGAGTTATTGCCAATTATGGTAACTCCGTCTTGCTTTAAAGTACCGCGATTAATTGTGGTGCACTCTCTGAAAATATTATTGTCACCAATTTCAAGCCTGGTTGGCTCCCCTTTGTAGGTATAATCCTGTGGAGCAGCTCCAATGGAAGAAAACTGATAAAATTCGTTGTTTTTACCAATTTTGGTATGCTCTGCAATGACAACGTGGGAGTGTAGGTTGCATCCATCTCCGACTTCCACATGGGGACCGATAATACTATATGGGCCCACTTTAACTCCCTGGCCTATTATCGCCTCATTGGAAATAATGGCGGTGGGGTGGATTAGCTCACTTGTTGAATATGAATTTTCAGACATCCTTACTTTCCTCCTTAAAATCTACAATGGCCAATACAGAGGCCTCTGACATCAATTCATTTCCTGCAAAAATATGACTCATAAAGGTCATAATCGTACCACGGGCCTTCTTGCAAGTGGATCTAATCGTTAAATCCATTCCCGGCAAAATAGGCTTTCTAAACTTGGCCTCTTCCACTTTTAAAAGTGCAACGTCTAAGTTTACATTATCAAAGTCAGCGTACAGCTTTGAAACCACAAAAATTGAAGCTTGGGCCATCATTTCAATCTGCAGTACACCAGGCAAGACCGGCTTTTTCGGAAAATGGCCAGTAAAAACTTCCATGTCTTCTCTAACTTTGAATTTTGCAACTGCAGTTAGACCAATAAGCTCTTTCAATGATATTAGAACTTCACCATCAATTAACTGGCCCTCTCCACCTTCAATAGACTCAACTGAATCTATAAATAAAAATGGATCGCGGTGTGGTAGAAACTTTAGAACTTGCTCGCGATTAAATAACATACTAGATGCTACTTTTTCTTCTTAAATGGGTGCTTTTTATCGTATGCTTTAATGACACTAGCTGTGAGGTCTTTTTTATTTTTTGCATAGAGGACCGGTGTAGCACTTATCTCAAAGGTCATATCCACACCTTGTTTTTTCGAGATCGCTTCAATGACTGAATTGACTTTAACAAGAAGTGGTCTTTTATATTTTTCTTCCAAGCTTTGCATCTCTTTTTGATAGCTCATAGATTGTTGTTGGATTTTAATCATCAACTCTTGGAGCTTAGTTTGCTTTTGTTGCTTGGCCTTTTCGCTCATCACTAAACTTTGTTTTTTATACTCTTCTTGAAGCTTTTTGATTTTTTTCTCTTCGGCCTTTAGAAGCTTTTGCTTTCCTTCAAAAAAGACTTCTAGTTTACTTTTAATATTTTTTCCCTCTGCAACTGTGGTGATCACCTTTCTCATATCCACAGTACCAATGGTGATTTTGGCAAATACTGGTAATACAAAGAAAAAACTTAAAATTACTATAATACCTTTGTTCATAAATACTCCCTATCTACAATTTTTTAAAAAAGTTGTCCTATATCAAAATTAAAATTGCTTCCTTGCTTACTATCTTTACCAATTGGCCACCCCAGCTCAAAGCGCAGTACACCAATTGGTGAAAACCAGCGGAATCCAATTCCATAATCAGCTTTTAATGAATAGTCATCATTTTTTCCCATGTATTTATCATACACATTTCCCATGTCGAAAAATACTACCCATTTAAGGCCTGCTTCTCTGGCCAGTGGATGCTCAAGCTCTAAAGCGGCAAAAGTGGTAAATAATCCACCGGTATGAAAGGTTCTATTTAAAGTAGAGCCATCATCTTGGGTAACGGCTACCGTTTTGGTCGGTCCAATAGTGTTGTGCAAATAACCTCTGAGGTTTCTAGATCCACCTAGTAAATACTTTTCATTTCGTGGAATCTCTTGTCCACCAATTTTATCAAGCTTGCCAAAAAATAACCTCGATCTAAATATCAAATCGCCATAGACCCTATAAAAATAGCGGCCTTCTAGCTCATACCTCTGCCACTTCTTTTTCCCACCAAGTCCTGTATACTCATAGGAAGCACTGAAATACCCACCTTTACTCGGTTCAAAACGATTATCTCGCTTATCAAATACAACAGAAGTCCGCACAGTGGAAGCCGTTCCATTTTCTAGCTCAAGGTCTAGTGTTTCATCTTTTTCTTTAGTGATCTTGGTATCTTCAAATTTATAGCTAACATACATCCTGGTATATTCAAAAATGGGGTGTCCCACCCGCAAACCTGCTCCCTTTTTTTCGTACTCATAGGAATCAGAGATAGAACTTTCACTTCTGTATAGATCAACTCCTGCCGACCACTTGCTATCAAACAGATAAGGCTCGGTAAAACTAATCGTAAACTCATTGCTTTGTTTTGACAGTTTAAAACTAAGTTTCAGGTTTTGTCCCCGTCCCATAAAGTTGATCTGAGCAATAGATGCTTGCAAAAATCCTTTACTGGCAGAAGAGTAACCGGCCCCCATTGAAAGCTGTCCCGTACTTCGCTCCTCAACAGAAATTTCAATATCGAGCAAATCATCGCGATCTTCTCTTGTAATCGTTTTAAAAGTAATGCTTCCTGGTGTAAAAAAGCCCAAACGCGCAACGTTTTCCTTTGAACGTCTAAGATCTGTACCGTTGAATTTGGTTCCTTCTTGAATTTTTAACTCTCTTCTAATTACCTTGTCTCTGGTCTTGGTGTTTCCTTTAATGTCAATTCTTCCAAAATAGGCGATTTTGCCCTTTTCAAAAGAAAACTCCACGTCGACCTTGTTTTCACCGGGAATTACACTGAGAGTTCTTAAAACATTTGCAAAGGCATAGCCCTTGTCCTGATACATCTCAGTTAGAAGCTGAATGTCTTTTCTTAGGGACTCTTCAGAGTAAGTATTGCCGGTCTTAAGAGATATTTTTTTGGCAAGCTTATTCTCATCAAAAAGTACCTCTCCTTGAAAGGTAATATTATTTACAGAAAAACGCGGGCCTTCATTTATTTTTAAAGTAATAAAAACCCACTTTCTATCCTCAGAGATGGTAATCTCAGGTGTCCCCAAGTTGGCCTGCAAGTATCCTTTAGTTTTATAAAAATACTTAATCATCTCCATATCGGCCTGGAAATGAAATTCTTTGAAATTTCCTGAACCGGACATAAAAGAAAGAAAGCCCTCCTCGCTCGTTCCTCGCATTATGCCCTTTAGCTGATCATCACTAAATACACGATTGCCCAAGAAGATGATTTTTTTAACCTTAACCTTATCAAACTCTCGCACTGTAAAAACCAACTCAATATTCTCATCGTTAATTTTTTTAACTTTAAAACTCACTTGGGCCAGATAGAAACCTTTGTCTTCGTAATGCTTTTGCAGAGTTTCAACATCGGACTTAACATCACTAATATTTAAAATAGCAAACTCTTGGCTCTTCATCTCAGCGGTTAAGTCTTCTTCGTCAATTTCATCGTTGCCCAAAATGGTAATCTTAGAAATAATTGGTCTTTCTTTAACTTTTATAACTAAATAATTTTTCCCCTGTTTTTGCTCGTGATGGGCAGAAACTGAATCAAAATACTTCATGCTATATATGCGCTCAAGATCCTCTTTGAGTGTATAGTTATCGACTACCATCCCCTCTTTTAAAGCAATTTTTTCTACAATCGCCTCTTTTTCGACCTTTTTAATTCCATCAATTTTTAAAATATCAATTTTGAAATAGTCGACCTTAGGCCCCAAATCTAGCGATGCGTACCCATCAATGTAAGAGACAAAAAATAGTACCCATATAATTAGGGCCCGTGCCCTCACAATATTCATATTAACAGTCCAAAAGAAGTTATAAAAACGTGTAAACGTTGAAAGAAAGTATCAATAATCTCACAATCTTACAATCCCAAAAATAAAAAAAGGAAGGAGATGCTCAATTATTGGAAGGCGTTACTTTGGATCATCAACCAGTTAACTTATCATTTTTGGATTGTTCAGTTGTGCTCCCTTTGATTTTTCTGGATGCTATAAATTGATTCACAGATTCAGGCAGCTCTTTGAAAAAATCTCTCTTTCTAAATTTAAGTTTTTCAAGGTCCTCAAGATTGTCAGAGTTGGTGGCCTTTTTTAAAAAATTATTCAAATGATATAGTGGACCTGCAACTCTATGAGAGAGAAAAAGACTTGAAACCAACACAATGCAAAACACGATCATTCTAGAAACTACAAAAATATTATTTAGCAGACCGTGCTGTTCTTTGATCAACTGAAAGTAAATGTGCCCCTCTTCTAGACCTTTTTGCTTGCCAAATGCTACCAGTGAATTGAAAAAATAAATATCTGCTACATAAAATGACATGATGGAAAGTATTAACCCAAAAATCATAAAGCCCATAAAACGCAACTGAAACGAGGGATTAATAAAAAAATTTCGCCTTCTTCCTAGGAGCTTTTCAATAATTTGAACCATACCAATTCCTTTTAGTAAATTACAAACCCTTAACCTAAATACTCATCATCTCTCGGGAAAAGATTTTAGATAGTTAATAAAAAATTCACGGCAAATCTCCACAATACGCAAGCTGTGATTTTTTTCTCGGTAGGTGAGATTTATTGTGTTGGCAAGCTGGGCCTTGGTTTCTAAATAACACAGCTCTTTTTTGGCCACACAATTGTCAACAAGGTAGCGCGGAACAATGGCCACCCCCACTCCCATTTTAACCATCTGAATAATGGTAGGTGTCTGGAGAACCCTAGCAGCAATAACCAGAGATTTGGGAATTTTATCAAAATGAAACTTAAACCAACTTTTTGTAATTGGAGCATCTTCTTTATAAACAATAAATTTTTCTACAACTAACTGATCAAATAATTCGTTTTGATCCTTGTAGTCTTTAAAATGATTTGGTGGGCCAATTAGAGCAACATGTTCACAAAACACGGGCACTTGCTTGATATCATTGCTAAATGTTACGTAAGGATCGGTAAAGGCAAAATCTAAGTTATCCTCTAGCAACATCGCCTCAAGCTCCTGAGGGTTACCATGCTCAATTATAAATGTGATGTCGGGGTAATTTTTTTGAAACTCGGCCACAAGCTTTGAAATCATGGCAATTGAAAATCCTGAAGGGGTTCCAATCTTTATCGTTGCTTTAACTGCACCATCAATGTTTCTCAAGTTTTGCGCAAAGTTTTCCAAGGTCGCAAAGTACTCTTGTGTAGTTTTATATAACTCATGCCCTATACTCGTAGGTCGCAGCAACTTCTTGTCGCGACTAAAAAGTGTCGCACCAATTCTTTGCTCGAGAGCTTTTATGTGTTGGCTCACACCTGACTGAGTAATATAGAGCTTCTTGGCCGCTTTTGTGGGGCTTTTTGTCTGATAGACATAGTAAAAAACTTTCAATTTATTTAGATCAAAATCCATACGCTATTATCCTATTAAATGAAACAAAATACAAAGAATTTGACCATAAATACTAAATATTCTTTATTTTTGAAATATCTTTTATCATTAGTATTGCCCGAAGCCAGTTACATTTGTCGAAAAGAAGTCATCATTATCATCATAATCTTCAACTTGTACCCGTTCATCTGGTCTAACTAATTCAATTGCTACATCACCAACAAAAGGAAACATTTTATAGATCTTAGTTACCGCTTTAAGTTTTGTATCATAAATTATTTTTTTAGGGAGTGCTTCTTTAACATCATCAGAAGTGGGTGCAAGTGGAACTACTTTAATTTCAATCTCGCTACCTGATAATTTCTTTACATATTTAATTTCGGCCTTGGCAATTGTCCGGTTAATTGCCACATATAGCGTCCGTGAAGGATTTTGAGGACTTAAATCCAGTGTTTTTATAAACAGAGGAATTGCTCCTGCATCGTAAATTAGATTATCCTGATCATTGTAATCGGGTTGTTGTTCATTGATATTGTGCAAGTCTACCCCAGATCCACCTTCAACAATTGAAATAATTGAAGCTCCTGAACTTTGATGAGATCTCTTGAACAAAAAGCGGTTATTCCCAATATGCTCAGTAGACTTACAATTTTCATCTGTTGGACTATCTGGTTTTTCACACTCAATGCTTTTTACTGGTGTCAGATTTAGGTTTGCATATGAAGAATATTCTAAAGAATAGGTGCCAAATCCCCAATCTGCCTTGATACTCGACGAAAGTAACTTCATCTTCTTACCTGCATGCTCTACATCTTGTACAGTCAAAACGGCTTCTGCCGATGCCCATAAAAGCCCTGCACGATAGGTATAAGTTTCAGTCACGGAGGCCTTTAACTGATAAGTGGCCAGCAATAAAGTTATACAAATTAATAGTCGCGCTTTGATACAAATCTCCCATCTAATTGATTTTATTATTTGATCTCATTATGCAAACAGTAATGTATACCACAAAATGCCCAAATCTCTAGACAAATTGACGCATCAAGCATTTTTTACATATTTCTCGGGGGCCCAACAGAAACAGGAACAGAAACTGTTGCCGTTGCAGTTGCAGTTTTCAGTTTGGGTTGGACCGAAAGGGGAATTTTTTTATTGGCCAGAATGTCGCTTAGAAAAAAATATAAATTTATTAATCAATTTGCATTTCAGGAATATCACCTTCAACAATAAGTGTTCCATCAGTTAGTTGTTGTATCTGCTCAACACTGACTCCGGGTGCTCTCTCAATTAAGTGAAACGCCTCATTTTTAATTTCCATAACACACAAATCGGTTACTACTTTTTTGATGCAACTAACTCCCGTTAAAGGAAGAGAGCACTTTTTTAAGATCTTGGATTGCCCTTTTTTGCTGGCGTGTTGCATGGCCACTACAATATTTTGTGCTCCAGCAACTAGATCCATTGCTCCGCCCATTCCTTTGACAAGTTTTCCTGGGATCATAAAAGAAGCAATATTGCCGAGTTGGTCCACTTCAAACGCCCCTAAGACTGTAATATCTACATGTCCTCCCCGAATCATGGCAAAACTTTCAGAGGATGAAAAAAATGCGGCCCCTGTATCTGCAGTAACAGTCTGTTTACCTGCATTGATCAAGTCAGCGTCAACGTCCTCTTCAGCTGGAAACTCTCCCATGCCAAGCAGACCATTTTCAGATTGGAGTACTACGTTTATCCCTTTGGGTATGTAGTTTGCTACCAGAGTTGGAATCCCAATTCCCAGATTTACATAATCTCCGTCTTTCATTTCTAGGGCAATTCTTTTTGCGATTTCTTCTCTTGTTAAGGCCATATATTTACTCTCTTAATGGGGTTTTTGGTTATTTAGTTGTTTTTTGTTCAATTCGTTTTTCAAAGGTTCCTTTAATCACTTTATTCACATAAATTCCAGGAGTGTGGATATAATCGGGATCTAGCTCTCCAGCAGGAACAATTTCTTCCACTTCCGCAATTGTGATTTTGCCTGCTGTTGCGATCATTGGATTAAAGTTCATAGCTGTTTTTCGATATATCAAATTCCCCATAGTATCCGCTTTCCATGCCTTTACAAAGGAGAAATCTGCTTTTAAACCTTTTTCCAAAAGGTACATCCGCCCATCAAATTCTTTGGTCTCTTTACCTTCGGCCACTGGAGTTCCATAACCTGTTGCTGTATAAAAACCTGGAATACCTGCCCCTCCGGCCCTTATTTGTTCTGCTAAAGTGCCTTGAGGTGTTAAGATCACCTCCATTTCGCCAGAGAGAAATAATTTTTCAAATAATGCATTTTCACCGACGTATGATGCGATCATAGTCTTTATTTGTCGACTTTTTAGCCACAGGCCTAACCCAAAATCGTCTACTCCGGCATTATTTGAGATACAAGTTATACCCTTGATATCTGTTTCACTAACCTTTTTGATTAGACCTTCAGGAATTCCACACAGTCCAAATCCCCCAACCATAATAGTCATATTGCTCTGTAAACCAGCGATGGCATCATCATAGCTTTTAATTACTTTGTTTATCTCAGACACTTGAAATCTCCCATAAAATGTTGGATCAAATAATAAGTTGAATAAGTTATTAAATCAATAGATTTTTGATGATAAAAGATCGATGTTGCGCAGAAGAATCTAGATCTCAATACAGTTGGTTAGGATATCTACCTTATTGTTGAAATTAATAAGGCCTCCTTGATTTTTTGAGACTATGAGGTATCCTGAGTCACTGGTACGTCCATTAATAGTACAACTTGTAGCTGTCCTGAGCATAATTCTTAAAATTCGTCCATGAGACATAAGGTCAATCAAATCTTGTTCAATCATAATGTTTCGATAGACAGTCCCTTTATCATCTATAATGCTTAAGTTGCGAACGGCAACTTCATATTGATAGTCCATAAAACGCATGTACCTAGGACTCATTCTTATCTCTAGTCCGATAGATTTTCCAAAACATTTCATAATGGTCGTCTCATATTGAGTATCATTCCAAATACTTGGATACTCAGCTCGTTGAGCTTCACAAACATGATTTGAATTTGCCTGAAGTTGAGTAAGTGATATCATAGAGAGGAAAATACACAGTACAATTGGTCTTATTTTATTCATCAAGTCCCCTTTTTATAAAAATTTATTGTTTATCCCTTACGCGATTTTGTCATACTTTGTCAAACAATTTGCGCAGCATTAGGCGGTCGATTTTAATGTTATGCCTAATATCTACGGGAAAATTTTTATGATAGAAGTAATGCTTTATATCTTGGGTATGAGTGTACTTAGACGCCAAAATGCTCAACTCTTTTTCTAGTTGAGCTTTTTCATCGCCATGGGGCATTTTGTGATCAATCATCTCGATAACAACACCTACCTTATCAGTGCTTATTCCAATTAAAGCAGACCTTGCAACCTTGGGGTGTTGATTAAAAATTGCCTCACATTGTACACTACAAAGCATTGCAGTATCGGTTTGTACTCGATGTGTTGCTCTTCCACAAAACCAAAGCTTACCACTTTCATCAAAATATCCCAGGTCTCCCATGCGATGCCATATAACTATCCCATTTTCTGTCTGCTCATAAATTTTGGCCAGTTTGGTCTTTTCTGGCATTTTAAAATACTCTGGAGTGACGACATTGCCCGAAACAATAATTTCGCCAACCTCTCCCACGGATAGCTTGTCAATATCATCAAAGCAATCGATCTGTTTGTCAGACACTCTTATAATCAAGGCTTCGATGGTAGGTACCGGTACTCCAATACAGGTGCCTTTGCCTTGCTCAGTATCTTCTTTTGTGTTTTGTAAAATATATTCACCAGAAATGTTTGACACCGGCAAAGATTCTGTAGCGCCATAGGGTGTGTAGGTGGTGCCATTTGGCAAAATCGTTTCAAATATCTGATGAAGATCAGTCGCTACTGGAGCTCCAAACATAACCAAATACTTCACACTGGGTAAAGTTACTTGGTTCTGTTTACAATAGTTTCCGACCACTTTCCAGATAGCAGGAGATCCAGCAATAAAAGTGCAGCTTTGATCTATGATATTTTGTACGATTCGCTGTGGCTTAACATTTGCGGGTTTGGCAGGATTCATATCGGGAATACAACTTTTCATCCCCATAGTTACAGTAAACAGGGAAAAAAGAGGAAAGCCTGGCAGATCAATCTCTGAGTCATTAAGGGAAAATAGCTCTTGCAAGATATCAATCTGAGCATTAAAAATTTTATGGGTATAAACTACACCTTTTGGTACCCCAGTGCCACCAGAGGTAAATAAGATCGCCGCCACATCACCTTCTTCAACCTCATGACAAATATGTTGCGACTCACCTGTTTTAAAACCTGCAATTAGTGCTTTTAAACTATGAGTGTTTGTTAGTGGCAACTTACAGGTTGAAACAAAAATCTTGATAGATTTAAATTGTTCTTTAAAAAAACTCTTTATAATGTGAACAATCGGTTCAGCAATTAAAATGTCCGGTTCTACCTGTGAAATGGCATTTAAAAGATTCTTTCGCCCCATCCCCGGATCGATTAAAACGGGAATAACCCCCAACTTAAACAGAGCAAAAACAATGGCCGTAAAATCTAGGCAAGGTCTAATAAAAAGTAGAGTCTTGTGCCCTTTTTTCATCCCAAGACTGGAAAATTTTTGTGCATAATGATTGGATTTTGCCTCTAATTGCTCAAAGGTTAGATGAAGGTATTGATATTTTAAAGTAAATTTGCTCTTTTGGGGAAAGCTGATTGCTTGTTTATGGGGAGTCTTTTTGGCAATGCTAGTTAGCCTGTTGGCTATATTCATGACTCACCTTCAGCACCTAGCAAAAAGGGTCTCACCGCACTAAGCGCTTCTTCTAATTCATCTTCTAATAGATAATGACCGGCATTTTCTAAAAGTTTAAAGGCGGCATCTGGATAAATTTGCTGCCACTTTTTAAAGTAGTGTAAATCAAAGCAAAAATCCCGAGCACCCCACAACAAAAACTTGGGACAAGTCAGAGTCTGGAGTTTATTCTCTATATCAAGTAGTGTTTTAAAACTGGGATGAGTCGATGACAAAGGTATGTCGGTTACAAATTTGGCGGTAGCTATTCTATTTTTATAATTATTATAAGGTAGTAAAAACCCCTCTTTTATAATTGAAGACAGCCCCTTTGTTGTTGTCATAAAGGTAGCAGGATATGCAAAGCCATTAAAGATCCTAATAAACCATTCACCAATAACTGGAGTTTTGCAAATATTGATACGCTTTGGAATTTTTGTGTCTGTAAATGCAGCAGTATTTAAAATAGTAATTTTTTCAATTTTTTCAGGGTGCCTAACGGCATAGCCAAAACCAATTGCCCCTCCCCAGTCGTGAACAATCAAAGATACCGACTTTAATTTTAACTTATTATCTATTAAGTCTTCTAAGTTATCGATGTGTTGCTTTAGGGTATAATTATAGTTTTGTGGTTTATCCGATAATCCACACCCCATATGGTCTGGAGCAATAACTCTAAAATGCTCTGACAAATCTTTTATCAAATTGCGATAAAAAAAAGACCAGGTGGGGTTTCCATGAAGCATGACTAGATTTTTATCATTGCAACGGGTTTTATGATGATCTACAAAATGCATTTTGTGTGGGCCATCCAGCGGTAGAAAATAGTTTGAACAAAATGGATAGTGCTCTTTTAAATGTGGGGGAATTGTCACTACCATTTTACCCCCAAAATGGTTGAGGTCAGCCCTGAGCCAATGCCAAGCATAGCAACATGTTCGCCGCGCTTTAGGTCTTGAGTCTGGTCGAGCTTGGCCAAGGTTATCGGTAAAGCTGAAGAGCCAGTGTTACCCAGAGTTGGATAAGTAGCAAAAGTATTTAATTTGTGTAATTTCAAAGATTTTAAAGTCATCTTTTCATGGGCCACCCCAACTTGATGGCCAATAACCCAGTCCACATTATCATTGGTCCACTCCAAGTTCTTTTTGGCAAGCTCCCAAGTATCTTGGGCCAGGGCCACGCCCTCTTTCATCAGCTCTTCGGAATCAGTTTCCATCATTAATGAATTGGGGTTACCATCTCCCTGGCATAAGGTGTTGGCACTTGATCTGGTCATTGTAGCGCCTCCAAGCAAGGTGTGTCCCTCAGGTGCCAATGACTTATGACAAAGAATAAAGGCCACAGCAGCGGAACCAATCGTGAGGTTGGCAACATATTTTTTTATATTTTTGCGGGTTAAGTCCTTTGAGTTGTTTAAAAAACCGATGGTTTCTTGTAACAAAGGCCCACCATTTTCACCTGCAACTACCATCCCACATTGTATCGTCCCTTGCTCTATCATGTTGGCAATTACCACAAAGGAGCTCATCACTCCCAGGCAAGCATTGGACAAATCAAAAATCATACACTTGGGATCAAGCCCTAAGTTATGGTGAACGACAGAGGCCGTCGATGGCTCTAAAAAATCGCGACAAACTGAAGCATGGATTAAAACATCAATATTTTTTTTGTTAATCTTCGAGCGCTCAAAAGCTTCTAAGGCGGCATTAGTAGAAAGTTCAGATGGTCTTGTACCCTGACTCCAAAAGCGCCTCTGCTTTATTCCAGTCATTAACTCAAGTCTGCCCTTGGGCAGTCGAAGACGATCATATACACTTTGCAGCTTTTGTTCAATTTCAGCAGATGTTAAGATCTCTTGGGGAAGGTGATAACCGTATGACTCAATACGAACCTGTTCAAAACGCATATCCCTACCCCTTCCAATCACGTGTTAAAATATGCATATTACTAATTGTAATGCCACTAAGTAGTGTCCCGACAATGCCAATCAACCCCTGATCTGTACCACAGAGGAGCAAATTTTCAATACCGGTCAATCCGTCTGGGAGCTTGTCAGGACTTCCATACACTGCACCTGCCATGTGACCTGTAAATCTTTTTATAGTCTTTGGAGTAAAGACATCTTGAAACTTAAGCTCTCCATTCAATGAAGGCATTACTGCTTTTAAAGTCTCTAGGGAGTGCTCAACAACTTTTTGCTTTTGCGCTTTATATTCGGTACTTTTAAAACTATCCCATAGATCAAAATTAGCAAGACTAGTAAGTCGAATAACCCCCTCGTCATATTCACAATCAGAAAAATTATTCGGTAGACAGATTGAAGTACTGGTCTCATCGATTGCGGTGGTGGGTTTTTGGTAATTATATCTGTCTTGATTGCTGTAATAAATTATAGTTGAGTCGATATCACATTGAGCTGGTTTTTTATCAAAGATAAAAATTGTCTCGATGGGACTAATCCTGCCTACTGCGGGAGTTGTAACCTGCTGTGACTCTACCAAGCTCATCGTTTCAGGGTACCCAATAGATGAAATAACGTAATCGGCTTCTATCATCTCCCCATTGTTTAAAAGGGCCCCTTGAACCTTGCTATTTTTTGTAACAATTTTTTCAACCTTGTGGCGATACCTTAATTCCCCACCTAAGGCATTAAACTTATCCAAAAGGATGTCAATTATAGTTCTAACTCCCCCCATGGGTCTTGAAAACCCTTCGAGATATACACTTTGAAAGAGGATAATAAAAGAATTGACATCTAAGTCGTGTTCTGTGGAACTTCCATAAAAAAGTATGGGATAAAAAATCATATCCTCTAACATTTTATTTTTAATATACTGGCCTACAAATTGCCTTGCCGATTTAAAGTCTTTTGAGGGTAGTAAGTCTTTATGAATATTAATATTTTTAATAAGTTCTAAAAAACCATCAACTTCTTCGGGGAAATTTTTGGCAACTTGGGAAATCAAAAGCTCAATATCGTTAGAAAAATTGATCTCCAAATCTCTAAATTGAACCTTAGACGACTTTTGCTCTTTTAGTTGTAAGCTATCATAACGAATGCGCAACTGCTTTAGAATTTTACTTAACGGGTGCCCTTTAGTTCCCTTTTTCACAAAGTTGGTCAAAGCGTGAAGACCAACATCAAACTTCCGACTACCTCTTTGATAAAAAGAGTTAAGTCCCCCGGGCAAAGAGTGCATTTCTGCAATGCAAACTGTTTTGCCAAACATCGCAAGGCGAATACCTGCCGCCATGCCAGACATTCCGGCACCTATGATTAAAACATCATATTTGGTGGTCATTAAAGTTGCCGCTTATGTTAATTTTATTGGCAAAATTTTGGAGAAAGGTACCTAACACAACTCTCTAGCGTCGCAAGCTGCGGATAGTCTTCTGAGGGCACTTCCACCTTATACCTTTTTTTAAGTTCCATAACAATGTCTAAAAAGTCCATTGAATCTAAATCGAGCTGGTCTCGCAAGGAGGCCCCATCATTGATCTCAGATAGGTCCTCGTCAAGAGCAATATCTGAAATAATATCAACAACTGCTTTTCTCACATCTACTACTTCTGTATTCATTTCCATATTCACTTACTCCTTACAACTTAAGGTGAATTTATAACTTTTTTACAATTAATGTCGAGTTGATACCTAACATGCCAAAAGAGTTATTTAAAATGGTTTTTACCTCTTTTTGCAAATTATCCTCAGCTACCAAGTTTTTTAAATTACACTTTGGATCTATGTTTTCAATTCCATGACATGAATGAACTGTACTGTCAACAAAACTTGGTAAATTACCAGCAAGTTCTAAGGCCCCCGCGGCCCCCATAGTATGACCGATAAACCCCTTGGTACAATTTACATGAGTGTTGTCTGAAGCTCCAAAGACTGTACTGATCGCCTCACACTCTTGTATATCCCCTTGTGGGGTGCCGGTTGCGTGCATATTAACAATATCAAGATCTTCAGCAGTCATGCCCGCCTTTTCCATCGCTTTTTGCATACATTCCATCTGCCTTGCAGGGTTGGGCAGTACAAAATCGGTGGCATCTGAATTTATATGGTAACCCACTATTTCGCCATAAATCTTTGCATTGCGTGCCTTGGCAGTTGATAGTCTCTCAAGTGCATAAATGCAACCACCTTCAGATACCACCACTCCATTTCTATCTTTATCAAGAGGTCTTGTGGCCTTGGTGGGATCATCGTGGGAGCCAAGTGCTCCCTGGGCAGCAAAGGCCGCAAATATACCAAAAGTACCAGGGCTCTCTGAAACCCCTCCGGCCAGTGCCAAGTCGACTTCCTTAAGCTTCAGCATCTGTACACCTTGAATAATTCCAATATTTCCAGCAGCACACGCTGCTCCCATTGTATAATGGGGACCGGTTATTTTGAGATTTAAAGTTACTTCTCCAGCTGGAGAGTTGGCCACAGTTCTTGGGTTGTGGTGATGAGACCAAAATGAAGCATTTTTATTATGCTCGTTGTACAAATCATGAATTTCATTTTCAGTACTAACATTTCCATGCTCAGTAATACCGATATATACCCCAACTTTAGAGCGATCAACTTCTTCTATATTAATCTTAGCATCACCTAA
The DNA here is from genome assembly GCA_016784965.1 of Bacteriovoracaceae bacterium. Classification (GTDB taxonomy): domain Bacteria; phylum Bdellovibrionota; class Bacteriovoracia; order Bacteriovoracales; family Bacteriovoracaceae; genus JADHTQ01. Next base: position 49,594 of record JADHTQ010000017.1, read on the forward strand.
TGCCTCATTGGCACAATAGATCGAAATCGATCCGGCTCTGGTTCCCCTTCTTCTGTGTTTCTTTTTTAAATACTTGAATTCATCAAAGTCCAAAAGTCCGGTAGTAACTTTGCCCATATGTCGAATTTCGATGTGCTCAAGTCCAGATTTTCTTTCTAACAGTGACTTTCTAAATTCTTCCAAGTTATTACCATTTGGAGCACTCAGCCCAACTCCGGTAATAACAATGCGCTCATCATCGCTATAATTGCTGTTCATTATATCTCTCCTGTAATTTGGATAATCCACCTTTTAGTTTATGTGCAATATTGGTTTTAATATTTGAGGTCATATTTGCAATTGGAGTTGCTCCTCCAATTAATAGATCCAGTACTACAGGAAGCCTTCCAATGATCTGGGTGTATTGCTTTGAAGCTTGTAGCCCACCCAAAGCAATTACAAAACTCATAAGAGTTTGGGAAAAATTGCAGGTTAAAAGAATCGACTTCAACCTGGTGATGCGCTTAGGAGTACGATCTGCTTCATGCTCTAATGTATAGTTTAAACTTCTGGTGATCATCAGTTTAAATTCCTCAACGATGTGTTGCTCTCTTTTTCTAATAATTGCAGAAACAATACTCAAACTATCTTTGCGGGCCCTGTGGAGCTTACAACGTCTTTTTCTACAATCAATTGATTCAATCGCCAAGTAGTGCGTTAGGTTTTTTAAAGAAACAGATGTGGCACTTTGCGACAATCCCAAGGCAGACTCAATTTCTTCAGAACTTAAGGCCTCTTCAGAAAGAACCAAAAGACCAAAGATGGCACCATCTACACGCTTTAGCCCCACATTGTGAAAAAAGCTTTCAAAATGGGGCAACTCATCCATTAATGGACTTTCAAAAAGTGAAGTAGATCTATCTAAGCTCAAATTCTCATATCTCAAAAATAAAATATTGCTAATATCTATAATGCCCAATATAAATGGATGAAATTATTATGTCTAGATAAACAAAGGAATTTTTTTGGCATGTTAACAAATAATCACTATAATAAACAATAATCTAAGTAAATCTTTTAAAAAGAGGGTGATTCTTGATCGAAAGCAACAACTATTCACAAAAGAGAAAATTCGTCCGCTTTAAGCCACACGCCAGTACTATGGCCATTTTATCCTTTGCAAAAGATCTAGGTACATATACCCCTGAAATTTATGGTCTAGTAATTAATGAGGGCTACATGGGTTGTGGTGCTGTAATGCTCAAGCATCATGCATTGCAAGTTGCCACTGAATGCATAATCAAGTGCGGTGATTTAGACCCACTAAAGGCCACAGTACGCTGGATCAATGAATTAGACGATGATGTAATAAAAATCGGCTTCCAATATTCCGATGAAAGGTAACCGTCACTTTTTTGATACCTACTGAGTTATTTTACTAGCTTTGTTAAAAAATCGATGGGCAGTGGGAAAAAAGTTGTACTTCTACCTTCCCCGGTCGAAATTTCTTTCATAGTATCTAGATATCTTAACACTATTGAATTTTTTTGAGTGTCGAGTATTTTTGCTGCCTCGGCCAGTTTTACAGCAGCTTCCATCTCCCCTTGTGCGGAAATAATTTTGGCCCTTTTATCTCTTTCTGCTTCTGCTTGCTTGGCCATTGCTCGTTGCATTTCAATTGGCAGATCAATGGCCTTTACCTCTACAGCGGAGACTTTTATGCCCCATGGTTCTGTCTGATCATCTAGAATAGTTTGCAACTTGTGGTTGATTTTGTCGCGCATAGATAAAATTTCATCGAGTTCAAATTGGCCAATTACAGACCTTAGAGTAGTTTGAGAAATCTGCCCAGTGGCCTGCAGAAAGTCTTCTACGGCAATGATTGATTTTTCTGGATTTTCTACGCGAAAATAAACAACCCCATTAACTTTTAAAGTTACGTTGTCGCGGGTGATGATATCTTGGGAGGGAATGTCCATAGTTACAGTTCTAAGGTCTACCCTTCTCATTTTTTCAATACCAGGTATCAAAATGATAAGACCTGGGCCTCTGACACTAGAAAAGCGACCTAGAAAAAACACTACCGCCCTTTCGTATTCATTTAAAATTTTAAATGTATTAAATAATAAAACTACAAAAATGATAATAAAGGGAACTAAAACTGGAAACATATTCAACCCTCCAAAAAAAATTAAACAATTAACATCAAATCTTTTACGTCATGCTCTTTAACTGTCACCATATCGTCGACACTATATTTATTGGTAGATCTAGCATTCCATATTTCACCTGAAATTTTTACTTGGTATCGATATAGTCCTGCCTGGTGAGAATCTACCTCACAAACCACAATGCCTTGCTTTCCTACTAGAGAAAAAAACTGAACATGTTTTTTATTCATTATATTTCGCACTAAAAAGAAGGTCACAAAAGCTAAAAAAAGTGCAATAGCAGATACTGAAGAAAATATGACACTGTTGCTGAGTGAGATGTAGGCGTTATCAGTTCTAAATAAAAACAAAGAACCAAATATTAAGGCGGCAATACCCGCCAACGAAATAATGCCAAAGCTGGTGATATAAATCTCCAAGATAAACATAACAAATGACAAGATGATGAGACCAAATGCCCCAAAATTTAGAGGTAGTACTTGAAAACCAATACCTGCCAAAATTAGACAAATGGTGCCAATGCTGCCTGCTATAAAGCCACCTGGGGCCTGCAGTTCTAAATAAATTAAAGCTGCGCCAATTAGTAGAAGCACATAGGCCATGCTGGGGTTGGCAAAGATGTTTAAAAGCCTCTGACCTAAATCCATACTAAATTCGATGATCTGCTTTGACTTAAGTATCAATTTTAGAGTCGTTCCTTTGACTGTCACTTTTTTGTTATTGATCTTATCCAAAAGATCTGCTTTGTTATCAACTATCCCGTCTATCAAGTTTTTCTTTTTTGCCTCTTTTGCCTTAAATGATGAGGCCTTCTCCACCATCTGACCAAACAGGGCCCCATTTCTGCCGCGGGCCTCAGATAGACTTTGCACAAGTGCCACTAAATCGTTTATGGCCTTGTTTTTCATGTCCACTTGCTTGATATCCCCAGATAATTCGATCGGGGTTGCCGCACCTATATTGGTGCCTTCTGACATGAATAAAAGATGGGCACCACTGGCGATAATGGCCCCGGCAGAGGTAGCAGAAGCGCCCTCTGGTGTAACCCACACCACAGTTGGCATGTCACTGCTGCCAAAAAGGGTCAAAATACTTTTTGTCGTTGACACCAGCCCACCAGGTGTGTTCATTTTTATTAACACTAAGTTGGCCCCATCTACTTTGGCCTGTTTATAACCCGATGATAGATAATTCAAAGTAGCAGGATTTATAGATGAGTTAATAGTCATTTGCAAAATGCTATTAATCTCATAATTTTTAATAGGTGCCGATATAACTGTCATAAAAGGCAGAAGTATCATTGCAATAGTGATCAATTTGGTATTAAATTTCATGGTACTATTGTTATTTGTTGGAGACCGTTTTGCAACACCCATGTTATAAAATTTTGTTATGCGATATATTAAATCCCCTAAGCGACACTAAGTCGGAGCTTGTAAAAGGTGGTGCCATCGCACTTAGAAGAGTAAAAAACAATCATTTCTATAAAATTGAAAGTATTGGCCATGCCGAGAAAATTCTACAACTGTATAAGTTAAAGCGCTCTGTCACCATATACAATTTTCAAAAATATTTAGCAATGCCCTCTTTTTTAGATCTGCACTTTCACTGGGTGCAAGATGATGTAACTTTAATGCCCAAAGACTCACTGCTTTCTTGGCTATCAAAGTATACTTGGCCCAATGAGGCAAAATTTAAAAAGAAAACTTATTCAAAACAAAAGGCAAAACAATTTTGTAACAAATTACTGCAAATGGGTACTTTGGGTGGTGGATGTTTTGCATCTATTCATGAACATACGGTAGATCATGCCCTAGAGCAATTTCACGGTGACTTTGTTGTAGGCAACGTTTTAATGACTATTAACTCTCCCGATTATTTAACCCAATCGAGTCAAAATGCTGTCGAAATTGTTCGCAGTAAATCTAAAAAGTATGGCAAAAAATATGCAATCACTCCGAGGTTTGCACCGACTGTCGACCCACACACCATGAAAGAAACTGCAAAGATTGCAGCAAAAAGCGGTTGTTTTATTCAAAGTCACTTGTGTGAAACACAAGAGGAGATAGAATACGTCTTGTCCATCTACAATAAGTTTAAGGGATTTGAAAGTATTAATAGTTATACAGAGATCTACAATGCTTGTGGACTGTTGGGACCAAAAACTATCATGGCCCATGGAATTTACTTAAACTCTTCAGAGCTTAAAACCTTGAAAAAAACGAATACGGCAATTGCTCACTGCCCGACCTCTAATGCTCCCACAAAAGATTTAGGCCTTGGATCGGGGCTGTTTGATTTTAAAAAAATAGAAAAAGCAGGCATTTGCTGGGGCCTTGGCTCCGATATTGGTGGTGGCCCCTATTTGTCCATGTTTGATGTAATGAGATCTTTTGTGCTACAAAATAAAAAAATTGGAACCAAAGTAAGCTGCTCTAAAGCTTTATACCGGGCCACTTTAAAAAACGCACAGATCCTAGGTCTTGATAAAACTTGTGGTAATTTATCTCCCAATAAGCACGCCAATATCATTATGATTGAGTCTCCTCACACTAGCAGTAGCGATACAGCAGAAAGTGTACTAGAGCGAGTGCTGCTTAAAAATATAAAATCTCGGCATAACTTTTCTAAGCTAGTCAAAAAAACTATTTATCGCGGTAAATGTTGGGAATTTGATTAGTTTTTCATTTTTCCTATTAAGGAATCTCTAATTCTAACGATCTAACCATAAGTCACTGTTAAGTTGCTAAAAGGTCATTCACTCCGTTGTAAAATATACAAAGATTGGCCTTATTTGATGACAAATGACGCACACAGGCATATGGTGCTGTGAAAATATATTTAAGCAATTTATAATGGAGAGATCTATGAAGAGGTTGATTTTACTTATTGTTACTTTAGGTTCAATATTTTTGCAAGCAAATGCAGATTCAAATTCAGGCCTTGAAGGACAAGGAAGTGCCAAAGATGAGAGCTTTTACCCGTTAAAACTCTGGCCATAATTTTTCCTACAATTGGTGAGCTGCTATACAATAATGGAGGGCGCACCATTACAATCTCTTATGATGAAAACAGACAAGAATCCTTTGACTATGCTCTATTAGTAATGACTTCGCTTAGAAAAAATCTAAAAGGAAAACATCTTTGAAAGTTGCGCAGTAACACTCATAGACGAGGTGATCTTCATATCTTTGTAGCAAATAAAATTTAACATTAGAATAAAATTCATCAACATTATATTGGGCCTGTCTTTCAACGACTATTACTAATTTACCAGTTAAAGTGAAACTCCTCAGGTGCAGTAACTTCTAGTGATAGTGTTAGAGCTTTGCTTTGTCTACTACCGAGCAGAAGGTCCCAAAAAACCCAACTGGGGGTTCCTGGCAGTGGTTTAAAGCCTTCTGTGGAACCTTTTGTTTCAACTTTTAGCTCTTTTAATTCTGATCTTGGAATCTGACCTAGAACTTTAATTTTCTTACTATGCTTGGAGAAATTTTCTAAATTAAAAGACAGCACTCTTTTATAAGTTTTGGTCTTATCTATTAGACCTCCAATCATGCTATTGTTGGTTACTTTTTGCTTTTGCCCAGTTTTAACGACAATACTATGGTCAAGACCAGCATTAATTGAAAAGGTGTCTCCCTTTCTGACCTGAGATACTTGGATTTTTTGCACAAATTTGCCATCGTAGAAAACTGATGCAATTCCTGGTGCTAGGGCCCATTGTAAGTTATTTATTATTTTTCCTTTTTTATAGACGTGAGGGTATTGGTTGGGAACAACTTCTAGGTGCTCCTCATAGGGCAACTTATTTTTATAAATAAAAATCATACTGTTGACCATACCGTCAGCAATAGACTGCCGGCCCACAATAATAAAATTTTTGGCCAGACCAGATGCTGTCTGGGCATCATCTAGAGTTAAACTGGATGTATTTAATGAAGCCGCAACATCCTGGACACTTTCGATGTGGGTTTGTACTTTTTTTACTTCCTGCCAATTAAGTGTATAAGGTGTAATTGTGGGTGCTTTAATTTTTAGCCGGGTTTGCAGGTTATTTAAAATCAAGTTTACATTATCCCAATCCTCCCCTGAGCGCTGGGTAATGAGTGCATGTTGCTCCAGGGTCGCAGTTTTTTCCGAGCTATTTAAGCGAATATTATAAAATGGTCGCCAACCAACATTTTTTACTAAGTATTGTAACCCAACGGTAACGCTCCCACGTACTGTCACTGACAAATCGACTACAACATCAATATTTTTATAGTTCGATATAGAGCGCAGCTGTTTAATTTTTGCGTTAACAAACCTTAGTTGTTTAGTAATTTTTAAATATCTTTTATAAGCCACCTTCCAAGGACCAAACATCTTCTTTCTGCGATCTTGCATAAATTTTAAAAATCCTGAAAACTTGCTCTTGGACCATTTTTTTGTGTGCAAGTTCAAGGTAAATGATTCGTGATAATGTTTAACAATTTCGCGCAAATTAGAGTGCTCTTTTATGAGGCCTTGAACCTCTTTGTGCAATTTTTTTAAGCTTAAGTCTAATTTGGCCTTTTGCTTTAAATAAACTTTAAGCTCCCCATTAAAAGACTTGGCATTAAAGTTTGAAACCGTTCTAACACCTAAAATCTCGCATTTGTCTTTATTAGATAAGGTCACCTTCAGAGTATCCTTGTCTAAAATGGGGGTCAGTCCAGAAAAGACAACAGATTGGCCACCTAAATTCAGGGATACTTTCTTGGAGCGCTTGATGTATGCACGATCTTTAAATAGAGTCACCTGCTCAATGCTGGAGCGATTTTTGGCCTTAGCTGAAACACTAAACGCTTGTTTGGTGCTAATTATTAGTAGACAAAAAATAATATATCTTAAATTTGTTATCATTAGTTAAACTCCGATACTATGAAGTTGTCAGGATGAGTTACTTTATAATTAAACACAATCTCTTTTTTTGCCCGTGGAAGAATTTTAAATTGCCAAGATAAAATACTATTTTTGTGCTCCAGCTCAGGGGGTACTCTTTGCAAAAGCTTCACTTTGATTTTATCGATTGGGGTTTGGGGATAGTTATCTTTTACATCTATTTCAATGGGGAAATTGTGATGGTTTACAATTTCAATTTTGACCTCTACATTCGTGGAATGTTCTTTAAAAAGGGTTCCTTTATCTTCTGCTTTTTTTGTAACAATGCGGTTGACCTCAATATTTTTATCCACACCTAGATCTACTATAAAAAAACTATCTTCAGCGATAGTTGGAATTTTCGTTTTGCTCATCAAGTTGCCATCCATAAAAATTTGAGCATTACCGGCCAAAATTGGTGCCGAGGTGGAATTTATCATATGGGCCTTAAGATAGACGTTTTTATCCTTTTTGGGGATTACAAAATAGCGCAATTTTCCTCGCAGATTTTGTGACTGAATAGGTACTTTTAAGGCCGGTTTTCCACTACCGAGGTGTACCTTAAACAAAGAAGTCATCTCTAGTAATCTTCCTTTGGCCAAAACAGCAGGTAGGGACTTGTCTCGATAGTGAGTTTTTCTAGGCCTTTTTAAATTCATAAATTGCCGGGGTAAAACATCACGGCCTTTAGTATTTTGAGTTAAGTTTTCAATATTATTTTGTAATGAGTACAAGTCATTAAAAATACTCCCCAGAGGTGCCAAAGGAAAGAGGTTGTAAGGCGAAACACTTCGCCTCTTTGAACGCCTTGGTCTGCTTTTTTGATTGGAAACATAAGGCTTTGAAGACATTGCCGCACCCATTTTAAGATCTTGGTATGGTGGCTCCTCAGAAAGAGTATCGGCCATATCCTCCACCATATCATCTTGCATGAAACTATCTCTACTTAACCCTTTTGATTTTGCTGACCTTTTGTATCTTCTGCTCTCTTTTTTGACCATTGGTGCCGCACGCCGCCTACTGCTAAAATTCCACCTAGTAAGCTTTGGCAAAAATAATGCAACCGGATCTAGGCTGGAAAAAGTGGCCTCCACATCTTGCCAATTCTCACCGGTATTTTGTTGTAAAATCCCAGAAGTTACTAGTCTAATGTCTGCTTCACCTTTTTGATAATCGAGGCCAGCACGAACAGCATATGATGGATGCCAAAATGCAGAATTGATCATATAACTCAAATTTATAGTCTTTTTAGGACGCGACAATTTTAATTGATTGGTTACCTGCACGTATACATGGTTTGTCCACTTTTGTCCGTTTAAAGAGGTGTATGGTTTTAACTCATGTAAGAGCGTGGAGATTTTATCATCAATATTTTTTATCTGCTCTTGCAACTTTTGTCTGTTGGCCAAAATACTCAAGACCTTCTGTCTTATGGTAGTCATGGCCTTGCCGAGTTGATCGGGGGGTGCCAAAAACCCAACGTATTTTTGCCCATCTTTGTTAAAAGGGGCACTAAATTTCAAATTTTGAACAAAGTATAATTCTTCATCAAAAAACTTATCTGTCTGTAAAAGTTCCAACTTTAAAGCATATAGCTCCTCTAGCTTCTCAATGTTATTTTCTGCCTCGGGAGTCATACCAGTATTTTCAAACTGTTCTTCAATGATAATTTGAGATATGGCCACCTGGTCACTTTTATCTGTCTCTACAATTAAAGAAGTTTTATCAAGATTGCTTGGTAGTGATGCAAAAAGTAGCCAGGTTGAGTGTCCAGCTTTTTTATTGAGTTTCACAGTAGCACTTCTAGTTATCAGGGCGCGATCCGAGTAAACTGTCACTTTGTTAATTTTATTCTTTACCCGTACAGACTCCTTTTGATATTCGGCCTCCATGGCCCAACAAAACTCATTAATTGGGAGAGTAAAACAGAAAAAGGCCACAACAATGTACAAAAAACTATCAAAATAAATCTTGATCATGAGTACTCCGCAATACTAAAAAGATGAATTATTCAAAGGAATTATCTACCTAATTAACACAGAATTGACAAGAAACTCCACAAGAATCTAAAAAAACTGCTACTTTCTTGACTGTTTTACTAAAGTATTTGAAAAACACTCCGATAGTTCAGTAGCACGAGTTATGTTTTGTGCACAAAGTTTTAACATCAAGGAGTGTCTTAGATATGCATTGGCCTATGCTCATCTGTTTAAATTTTCTCATCACTCATTTTTTTATTGCACTATTTCTCATCAATATGGATCACAAGGAGCTGCCAAAAACTCAAAGTAAGGTGGTAAAGAGTAAAGTAATGAGGACACCAGCGGCCAAAGAAAAAAATCGGCCAGAGTCAATTGTAATTAGGGATAACCCCTCAAAAGACTAATTGACAATCTTTGTTAAAACAATATTTTCTCACCCAATAGGTTGTCATAATTGATCCAACCGAGGTTGATACTAAGATCATTAACATGACTATAATTTGATATTTGACAGCACTTAGAGGAGCTTGACCACCTAGAATTTGTCCAGTCATCATGCCAGGTAGAGAAACTAGTCCAACCGTCATCAGTGAGTTAATGGATGGAATCATCCCAGATGTTATAGCATTTTTAAAGATTGTTTGTGATGCTTCTTGATAAGTTGCACCAAAAGATAATGCTTGCTCAATCTCATCTTTTTTATTGATCAATTCATTAAAAAAGCGATCAAGTGAAATAGAAATAGCATTCATTGAGTTGCCAATGATCATTCCGGTAATCGGAATTAGATACTGTGGTAAATACCAAGGCCTTACACCAATGATGAAGTAAGTCACTATAAATGCAAGTGGTAGATAGCAAATAAGCATTGTACAAATAGTTGGTAAAAAAATAGGAATTAGCTTTTTACTTTTAACTCGAGATTTAACTGCATGGGAGGCCCAAAACACCATCCAGACCAGCACCAAGATTATTAAATATACATTTTCAATATCAAAGATATGACTGAGAATATATCCGACAAGCAATAATTGCCCAAACGTTCTGATAGACCCAATCAATATCTCTTTTTCTAATTTTAATTTCATGCTAATCGATAGGATGGAGACTATTAGCACAAATCCTAAACACATCAATAACTGGTAATATGAAATTTCAATGGTACTCATTTGTTTTGCTCCAACGACCCATCAATAGGTGGCAGTGACAATTTTTTTAAACAACGCCCAGGTACATCTTTAAACTGACGATGGTTGACCACTAAAAATGTTGTGCCGGTTTGCAAGTTATGCTCAACCAGTCGATCTTCAATTAATTCTTTATTTTGCTCATCTAGAGAAGAGGTTGGCTCATCCAACAATAAAACCTCAGGTTTTAAAATAACTCCTCTAATTAAAGCAATGCGCTGTTGCTGGCCCACAGACAATTTTTGGGCATCCTGTTGCAGTGAAAGATCAGTTAGAGCAAAACTATCCAACAGTTGATAAAGCTGATCATCACTAGGCATCAATTGTCCCTTTCTAACTTGATACTTAAATGGAAACAGCAAATTATGCTTCACTGAACCACTGACCATCATGGGTTTTTGATGAATATAAAGAACCTTTTGGCGAAGCTTGCAAACCAAAATTTGATCAATTTTTTGATTATTAAACAAAATTTGGCCCATTGAAGGTGACAACATTCGATTTATGAGCAACAAAAGACTCGTTTTACCGACTCCTGACGGCCCACTTAACAAAATAAAGTCGCCCTTTGTGATCTTTAGATTGACATTGCTAAAGATGTTCTCTTTTTCAAATTTAAGGGAGACATTTTCAAACTCAATCTGCTTCATTGCTACTTTCGGGCCTTCAAGTGTATTCATATTAAAATATAGGCGATAATACTACAAAAGATTAGATATATCTTGTTTAATATTTTTTTTAATGATATTTTTATTGTCTGGTATCCGATATAACAAATTTTTAAAATAAGGAGTGTTTCATGCCAAATACGAGTATGCCTCATATCCGTAACGATGCATCAGACGAAGAATTTCGCAATGAAATGATCAAACATATCAAAAAAAGTTTCGGTACTCTCCTAAATGAGGAGGATCTGCGCGAACTAGAAAATGGCGCTGAAGGCCTTGCCAAAATTGCCAAAAAATACCAAAAAGCTCATCCAGAAAAACCCAGAACACTACACTGATTAATTAGGTATAAAACTTGTTTTCACTCTGAGCAATAATTTCACCTATTGCTTTTAAAATCCCATCGTGATTGAAATATCCCCCAAATAGTTGATACTGTTTGGGAGTAAACTGTTGTTTAAACTCTTTTTTCTCCTTTTGCACTTTCATTTCACCTTCAATATTTTTTAGGATTTTCATGCTAAAGATGTATTTTACCTCAATAACGTCTTTTTTAGTACTCAGTTGACAAAGAAGGTGCTCAACCATTTTGAGTTCTTGTGATTTTGGGGGGAGTAATTTAATTTCAGTAAAACCTTTTTTAAATTTTTGTGATTGAACTTTAAAGCGAAAGTATGTCTGCAGAACTTGCATAAACTGCTGCAAAATACTATGTAGGTCAATTGTAAGTTGTAGTTGACCACACTCCCACGCATTATTTTGGGAACCATATAGTAGGTATAAACTGGCAAACTTATCGGTTATGGGGCAATTAGTAGATAGCTTAAACTCCCAAGGATACTCTTTTTGCTCACCTGCATCTAGAGATAAGTTTTCATGGGCCACATGTAGCTCTTGCACTTCAAAGGCCTTGGGATCTTTGGCCCTAATTTTTTTCAAATTTCCATAGGCCAAAATAGTCTGGATTTTATCAATTGTGGCAGTTTCTGTGCCGTTATTTTTTACAAGAAGTGTACCCGAAACCATTTCACCTTGTTGCCACTGCTCTTTTGAGGTTTGTAACTTATATTCTAATAGCTTATCAAACATAGTTCCTTTCATTATTACCTCATTGGTTTTGTGGTAGTATTGAGCTCAGTAACTAACTCTTTTAAATTAACTTCTGCAGCACCTGATAGTGAGCTAAAGTAAACTCCAATTAGTACTGTTCCACAAGAGTGCAAGCTTCTGCGTATGATTTTAGCTTTTGTGTTCAGTTTGGCCGAGCTGGTATGAAATGATATATTCGCAGTATCATGTTCAGGGTAATTTTCCATATTAATCAAAGCACCAGAGACGGAAATATTTAAAATGGTTCCATCTAATGTAAAATCAACTTTACAGGGAATACTAGTTAGATACCTCGTATCTTGCTCCCACCAGCGCAAATTCTTATCAAAAAATAATGATCTAATTGTGGGCCGAAGCAGGTAAAACACTACTGCAATATTAATAATTATAAATAGGATCATGCCCTGATAGGGCAAACTATTCACTTCATGTTTGCTAAAAAAATCCAAGTTTATGGTAAAAAAAGCAAGTTTGCCCAAGGCCACAAGGAACAAGCTCCAGTCTTTAACAAAAAATATGGCAACCCCTACCACTGGATAAATTACAAAATAGGCAACAATATTCAAGGTAGGTGTTGAAGAAGTCGATAATTGAGCAAAGAAATTTTGATTAAAGACGTATTTACCAGTTAAAAAGTATATAAGTGGTGCAAGGATATAAATAATTGCAATTAGCTTAATCATGTTTGGTTTTGTCGGCATACTAATTTACTCCTCATTTATTTGTGTAAGTTGTCACCCCGTCCCAGTCATCAGGTGGAGGCTCTTGCAAATACTGCTCACAAGATCCGATTAAGCGCTGACATGATTTATCTTCGGGATACTGCTCACACAGCTCATTTAATTTATTAATGGCATCACTAAAATGTTGTTTTTGGTAGAGATCAAAACACTTCTGATAATCCTCAAAGGCCACTTGATCCAATTTAAATGGGTGAAACGAATGCATAACCTCATAGATAGTTACTGCTTGCTCTTTTCCTTTAACACGCACCTTATCTAAAATTCTAAAATCTAACTCATCTTGCAACTTTGGTGGTATGGCATCTTTGGTATACTCAGAAATTATTAACTGTGACCCATAAAACTTACACAAACCTTCAAGGCGCGCCCCAAGGTTCATATTATCTCCCAAAGCAGTATAGGAAAAAATTTTATCAGATCCCATGTTCCCCACTGAGCAGTCCCCTGTATTTAGACCTATACCGTGTTTAAATTGAGGGAAGCCCTGTTTTTTAAAATTTTTATTAATAGCAGGTAGCGCCTCGATCATTTTTAAAGCTGCCTTAACTGCATGATAGGCATGATTTTCCACATCAATGGGTGCACCCCAATAGGCGACAATGGCATCACCAATATATTTGTCCAAAGTGCCGAAGTTTTCAAACAGAATGTCGGTCATTTTCCCCATGTAAATATTTAAACAGGTGGTCAAATCTTCCGGAGATAATTTTTCACTGATGGAGGTAAAATCTCTAACATCTGAAAAAAAGACAGTTATATGTTTTTTCTCCCCTCCCACTTTGACTTTGCTGGGATCAGAGAGCATTTGATCAACAATAGCAGGGGCCACAAAGCGAGAAAAAGTTCCTCTAATTTGTTTTTTCTCTCTGCTGGTTAAGTAAAAATTCAGTAATGTATTCCACGAATAAACAGCTACCATCGAAAACAAGCAAAAAAACAGTTTAATTTCATGGCCAATGGGAGTTAAGTAGTAAATATCAAATAGCAAGGTTCCAACAGTTAACAGAAAAATCACCAACAAATCTACTAACGCATGGCCAAAAGATTGAATAACAATAATCAACAGGGTGCAAATTAACATTATGGCCCAAGAAATCTTGATTGAGCTATCTTTACCTTTAAAAAAAGCGCCATCAAGTAGCATTTGGGTCATATTGGCGTGAAGATACACCCCTGGCAACATGGCATCAATTGGGGTATGTCGTAAATCGTGACCTCCAAAGGCCGTCTGGCCCACAAAGATTATTTTATCTTGAAAGATTTTTATCATCTCAGGATCGTCATCTGGAGCATCCAGTATTCTAAAAATGGGTACTGTGGGAAAAAAGCGGTAATCACCAAACCAACGAATTTTTGATTCGCCTTTAACATTAAGTTCCAAGTCACCAGTTGCAAGCTTCAGTCGAGCAACAGTATAATCTTGAATTTCCAAAACAGGCTTAGAGTCTGTATAAAGTTGATAGGTCAAAAGTGAAAAGGATGGAAGATACAAAGTCTCTACATTGCCCACCAGCTTATAGTGGCGAAAAATTCCATCATAATCCTCTGTCGCTTCAATGTGAGCAAGAGATGGCCCGGCTGCAAGTAACTCGGGAATGGGCCATACTGATTTTGAAACTTGACTTGCTTGTAGATTTTGGCCTTCGGTCTGTTTGGTATCCATAATAAAGTCGTACAAAGCTTCAGGCAACTCCTCAAAACTCGAAGTACCAGCAATATCCAACGAATAAGGCAAGATAATCTTTCTGCCTGCTACACTATTAAATTCCTTTACTGCTTTGGAAAGATCCACATCGGGGGATACTAGATTACATACTTCTTCTGGCTCAGAAAAAAAGACATCAAAAGCGATCACTTTAGCACCAAATTTGTTCATTTTGCGGATAAATCTGCTCCAGACGGTTCTAGTCCAAGGCCAACGTCCAATTTTTTTCAACGAGTCATCGTCAATTGCCGCCATAACAATTTGCTTACCTTGTCTTTGATGGTCAATATTCATATTCATTCGAAAGTCATAGAATCGATCTTCAAAAAATGATGGATAGGAAAGGACTGCTTTAAATCGTGGATCTAGCTCTCGCTCGGCCATAGATAGGAAAATACTTATTACACAAAAGCATACAATAATGAAAATGCCTGTTATGCGAATAACTTTTGATATCATAATTTACATAATCTACATAGCCGTCTCTGGGGCAATATATACTTCGATGTTTGGATTAAACTCCTCCCGCAAAATGGCCTTTATCGTTTCTAACGTACCTGTTATAGCGCTGGGACAATGGCCACAGGCCCCTTGATATCTTATTAATAAAATATTATCATTATATGCCAAACACTCCAAATCACCACCATCGGCCTGAAGCGCAGGTCTTATGGTGCGATCAATTATCCCTATAATCTCTAAAAGATCTTTTGGTAAACTCTGTCTTCGTTCCACCTCTGGATCTATTCTTTCATAATCGGGGTCATGTTCCTCTCCTAATAATTTTAACAGTGACTCGACATTTTTACAAAGATCATCCCAACTTTTTGCACTATTTTTTGTCACAGTTACCACATTACCAAATAAGTGAATATGCTCAACTCCATCAATAGAAAAAAGTCCCTGGGCCAAAGGCACGTTTTGGCACTCTAAAGCATCATTATAAGTGGCTTTACCAACACTTTTGACCATAATGTTTAAAATAAACTTTAAAGCATCAGGATTGGGAGTAGGCCTTATATCAACTTCAATATTTGGTCGAATATTCATAATTGGTCCTCCCCTAAATGAACTCTTTAACTTTGTTAATAGCGTTTGTAAGCTCATCGATTTCCTCCTTGGTATTGTAGAAACTAAATGATGCTCTAACTGTACCGGTTATTTTAAAATGTTCCATTAAAGGTTGAGTACAATGGTGCCCTGTTCTTACGGCAATTCCCATCTTATCTAGTAGCGTCCCAATATCATGTGGATGCACTCCATCCATGACAAAGGAAATAACTGACGACTTGTTGGCCGCATTGCCTATAATTGTTAGGCCCTCAATACTGCCAAGTTTTGCCGTTGCGTACTCCAATAACTCATGTTCTTGATTGGAAATACTTTCAAATCCAAGCTCAATAATGTAATCAATTGCATCTTTTAAAGCTATAAACCCGGCAATATTTGGAGTCCCCGCCTCAAATTTATGGGGCAAACTATTGTAAGTTGTCTGCTTTAAAGTGACCACATCAATCATATCCCCCCCCCCTTGATAAGGAGGCATAGAGTTTAGTAAATCCTCTTTGCCATACAAAATTCCAGTCCCAGTTGGCCCTAAAATTTTGTGGCCTGAAAAACTCAAAAAATCACAATCCAATTCTTGGACATCAACTGGCATATGGGCCACCGACTGGGCAGCATCGACGTGAAATAATGCTCCATGCTCATGTGCTTTTTGAATCATCTCCTTTATAGGATTGATCGTACCCAGAGTATTGGAGATATGAACAATGGAGACAATTTTAGTTTTAGGTCCAAGCAGTGATTGATATGTATCCATACATATTTCACCAGCATCATTTATAGGAACTTCTACAATTTTGGCCCCTGTCTGTCCTGCGATTATCTGCCATGGGACAATATTTGAGTGATGTTCCATGGTACTTAGAAGTATTTCATCTCCAGCTTTTAAAATTTGTCTCCCCAGTGAGCTGGCAACTAGATTGATAGAATCAGTTGTACCCTTGGTAAAAATTACTTCGTGGGAGTGTTTTGCCTTAATGAAAGATCTAATTGTCTCTCTAGTATTTTCGTAAGCAATAGTTCCTTGCTCACTTAATGAGTGAACACCTCTGTGAATGTTTGCATTTTCATATAGGTAGTAATGAGCAACTCTATCGACCACACATTTTGGCTTTAAAGTAGTGGCGGCATTATCTAAATAGATTAGTTGTCTATCATTAACTTTGGCAGTTAAGTTTAAAAAATCTTGCCGCACTTTGTTGATGTTTATTGTCTTCATTGTTGCAAACTTTCCTTATAAATTGTTTACTATTACAGCTGATCCATCATTTGCCCCAGCGTTACTTCCACCAATGAGCTTAAATGTGCTTTCAGTTGCTCTGACTCAATTAATTCAAGAGCATCTTGCACAAATCCACTACAAAGTATTTTTTTTGCTGTATCTTTTTGAATACCCCGGGTTTGTAGATAAAATAACTCTTCTTCACTCATCTGCCCAATTGCCACGCCGTGAGTGGCCTTGACATCATCGCAATAAATTTCTAATTCTGGCTTGGCATTTACTTTTGCTTGGTTACTAAGCAGTAGATTGTTACACATTTGCGACGAATTAGAAGAGTGGGCCTTTGGAGCGATAAATATTTTGCCATTAAAATCACCGTAGGAGCTATCGGTCAATACTCCTTTAAAAATCTGGTTACTGCCAGTATTTGCGGTGAGGTGTTTTATCTCACAAAAGTTTTCACATCGCTGTGTTTGCCTTGTTATATATAGCCCATTGACAAAGGCCATGGCATTTTCTTTGTGCAAATTTACAGACACATTATTTTGCGCTAGCTTACAGCCGGAAGTGAAGATAAAGGCATTTAAAGTAGCATTATCGGCCAAATCAGCACTACTTGTCCCAAGATGCGTAACATTTTGGGAGTCACCTAATGCTTTTACATATTCTAGTTTCGAGTTTGCTGTCAAATTTAACTTTAAGAAGCATTTTACTTGATACTCATTTGCACTTTCACCACAACTGATAGTTTTTTCCAAAATAGTCGCCCTAGAGCTGCTACCAAGATTAAGGGTAATTTTCCAATCTTTTGTGGAATCATCTAACAAGTGGAGAATGGAAATTGGATCAGATAGATCTGCATTGTCGTCTATATCGATAACAGTTTTATCTTGCTTACTACTAAGTGAAAGCTGCTGCGGATAACGGCAGTAATCATTTGCAAGTATCCCGTTTACAAATACCAAGTAGAACTTTGAATTTGTCTCGTTTACGTATTTATTAACAATTGAGTTTATTTCCACAATTTATACCTTTGTAATCCAGTCATATCCTTTTTGCTCAAGCTCTAAGGCCAACTCCTTTGTGCCTGATTTAATAATTTTGCCATCGTGAAGCACATGGATAAAATCAGGAATTATGTGATCTAGAAGCCTTTGGTAGTGAGTAATCAAAACGACTGCATTGTGTTTACTTTTTAGTTTATTAACACCACCTGCGACAATTTTTAGCGCATCAATGTCAAGACCTGAGTCAGT
Source organism: Bacteriovoracaceae bacterium (assembly GCA_016784965.1). Taxonomy (GTDB): domain Bacteria; phylum Bdellovibrionota; class Bacteriovoracia; order Bacteriovoracales; family Bacteriovoracaceae; genus JADHTQ01. The sequence goes on from JADHTQ010000017.1 coordinate 67,587, forward strand.
TTCATCAAGTAGTGCCAAGCGAGGATTTAAAACTGCCATTTGCAGTATTTCATTTTTTTTCTTCTCGCCCCCAGAAAAGCCCTGGTTTACTGGACGATTTAAAAAGCTGCCCTTCATCTTTAGAAGCTCCAACTTGCTCTGTAAAAATTCCTCAAAGTCTTTTTGCTTCATCTGAGGAGCACCCTGATGCTTACAAATTGAGTTAAACGACTCGAGCAAAAAAGAAATATTTGAAACTCCTGGAATTTCCACTGGGTATTGAAATCCTAAAAAGATGCCTTCTTGTGATCTTTCATGCGCTTCTAATGCTGTGAGGTCGATATGATCATTATTAACTTCGTACATTATAGAACCACTCGTTATTTGATAGTCAGGATGTCCGGCTATTACCTTGGCCAAGGTACTTTTGCCCGAGCCATTGGTCCCCATTATGGCATGTACTTCACCAGTTTTTATCTCAAGATTTATGCCCTTTAAAATCTCTTGTCCTTCAATTTTTACATGGAGATCTTTAATAATAATCATTCTCTTTATCCTTTTTAATAAAATGCGTTACCCAACGCTATCTTCTAATTTCATTTCCAGTAGTTTGACCGCTTCGACTGAAAACTCCAGTGGCAAAGTTTTAAAAACTTCACTACAAAAGCCATTTACAATCATTGAGATACATTTTTCCATATCAAGACCTCGTGATTGTAAATAAAAAAGCTGATCAGCACTTATTTTAGATGTAGAAGCCTCATGCTCGATGACTGCAGAGTTGTTTTTTACTTCAAGGCGCGGAAAGGTATTGGCACCACAGTTATCTCCAACTAACATCGAGTCACACTGGGAGTAGTTTCTAGCATTGGTAGCACCAGGCATAATTTTGACTAGTCCCCTGTAGCTGTTGACCGATTGATCAGCAGAAATACCCTTGGAGATAATAGTACTTTTTGTATTTTTCCCAATATGAATCATCTTAGTGCCTGTGTCGGCCTGCATATGATGATTGGTCAAGGCCACAGAATAAAATGACCCTTGAGAATTATCACCAATTAACATACAACTTGGGTACTTCCAGGTTATTGCCGATCCCGCCTCAACTTGAGTCCAGGAGATTTTTGAATTTACCCCCAAACATTTTCCACGCTTTGTAACAAAGTTATAAATTCCACCCTTGCCCGTCTCGTCTCCGGCATACCAATTTTGTACTGTCGAATACTTAATTTCAGCATTATCAAGTGCTACCAACTCTACAATTGCCGCATGCAGTTGATTTTCATCTCTTTGAGGTGCTGTACAGCCCTCTAGGTAATTAACAAAACTACCCTCTTCTGCTATAATTAGGGTTCTTTCAAACTGCCCCGTCTCTTTGGCATTTATTCGAAAGTAGGTCGAAAGATCAATCGGACAGCGCACCCCTTTTGGTATATAGACAAAGGAGCCATCGCTGAACACAGCAGAATTAAGTGCCGCATAGAAATTATCTGTATAAGGAACCACTGTTGCCAAATACTTTTTAACCAACTCGGGATGATTTAAAACCGCCTCAGATATTGAGCAAAAAATGACCCCTACCTTTTGGAGATCTTCTTGATATGTGGTCGCCACAGATACGCTGTCAAATACCGCATCTACTGCTACTCCACTTATGCGCTTTTGTTCACTAAGAGGAATTCCCAATTTTTCAAAAGTTGCAAGCAGCTCTGGATCTAGATCATCTAAACTCTTTGGGGCATCTTTTTGCGTTTTTGGTGCAGCATAATAATATAGGTTTTCAAAATCAATTCTTGGAATATTTAATTTGGCCCACTGTGGGAGCACTTTAGTTTGCCAATGTTTAAAGGCCTTTAAGCGAAAATCTAAAAGCCACTTTGGCTCATCCTTCTTTTTAGAAATTAAGCGAACAATGTCCTCACTCAGACCTCGTGGAAACTCCTCCACCTCAATATCGGTGTGAAATCCATACTTGTACTCACTGGCCTCTTTAATGCGATCTTTAGTATCCATCTAACTTTTCCTTTAACCTGCGGCCCCATTAATCTCACCGGATAGAAGTTCTTTTATCGTTAAACTTTCTAAGTAATAATTAACTTTTTTATTGAGTTTATTAATGGGCCCCATAATATTGCAAGATTCTTGTAAGCCGCACCCACACTTTTTTTGTGCCTTACATACTGAGCCTTTTTCACTATCACCTTCCACTAGTCGCACAAGCTCCATAAAACTCACATTAGAAAGGTCGGATTTTAAAGTATATCCACCTTTTATACCCTGCACTGAATTTAAAATATTGGCCAAATTCATAGTCTGCATGACTTTTGCTGTAGTATCGTAGGGAATATTAAAGCGCTCATAAATTTCTCTTGCACTGGTTAGTTCACCATCATCTTTGGTAGACATAAACTTTAATGCCATCAGAGCATATTCAACTTTTTTATTAATCCGCAGCATCTTCTAATCCTAATTAATAGGCCTTAAACAAAATAGGGCAAATTTTAACTGGTATTGGTATTACAGTAACACTAAATAGGGGAAAAAACAACCGATAAATATATATACAGCAAAAACATGACTTCTGACAACTAATAAATTCATGGGATTATCCACTAAATGTATGATACAAATCTATATAATGAGAACACAAGACCTGATAAGACTCATAACATTAGCGGCCATTTGGGGTAGTTCATTTATCTTCATGAGAATATTGGCCCCTGCCATTGGTGCCATATGGACTGCTGACTTGCGAATTTTTATTGGCGGCTTGGTGCTCATTATCTATTTGCTAGTATTAAAAAAGGGTTTAGCTTTCACGGCCAACTGGAAGCATTACTTAGTTGTCGGTTTTTTACACTCTGGGATTCCATTTTTATTGTACTCTTTTGCCGCTTTACATATCCCTGCTTCCTACTCTGTAATCCTAAATGCCACCGCCCCCATCTTTGGAGCAATCTTTTCTGTTATTTGGTTAGGCGAATTATTGACTAAAAAGGTTGCATTTGGACTATTTACTGGAATAACAGGTGTGGCACTGATGAGCTTTAAAGGCCCTATTGCCCTATCGTCAGATGTCTTGCTTTCAATGCTTGCCTGTATTGGCGCAGCTATTTGTTATGGCCTAACTGGAATTTATATAAAAAAGTTTGCCTTTGCAGTTGATAAGACCGCCCTTGCGGGATGTAGTCAATTGCTGGCCGGATCTGCCCTATTACCAGTTGCATTTTCTACTTCAACAAACTTTAATCTTACAGGTCTGATTGTGTTTAATATCTTAGCATTGGCCATTATGTGTAGCTCAATTGCCTACTTATTATATTATCGCCTCATTGTTGACATTGGACCGACAAAGGCCTTAACTGTAACCTTTTTAATGCCGGTCTTTGGGGTTATGTGGGGCCATTTGTTTTTGGGGGAACTTATTACACTGAGTATGATTGTAGGCATGCTTCTGATTGTGAGTGGAACCTATTTAGTTGGTAAAAATAAAATTTTACTAGATACCTCTAATTAGCTTAGATAATAGATCTAGCTGAGTATCATATTCATCTGGTGCCCTTAAGTACTCTGATACTTCTTTTCGATATTTTCCTACCCGCCAACTATAGTCTTCAATTCTATCTTGACTATCATCCATTAACCTGGATTGCATATTTGTTGCATCAAGTATTGGCCCAATAACACTAAAGGCATTTTGAGTTAAAGATTTTTCATTAATAATTTTTTTACTTTGATTCAATAACTCTTCTACCTCTCCCTCAAAGTCTAAAAAAGTAGCTAGATGGGTCTCCATGGCAGGTGACTCAATTGCCTCCAGCTTTTTTATATTTCCTCTTAGTCCATCCATTAATTGTTGCAGAGTGTTGTTACTCAAAGAATCTACTGTTACAACAAACATAGTGCTACATATGGCCTCTAGCTCTTGATAACTAAGCTCATCAAACATTTGTTTATGATGTTCTAAATCGTCTCTACTACTGGCCGTAAAGTCCTTTAAGAATTTGTATTTGTCAATGACCTGCTTGGCAAAATAATTCTTGTCCGTAGCATAGTAAGTTTGATTATCAATCTTGGTAAAATGACTACCTTCAGGTAAGGCCTCATTGTTATTACGAATAATGGCCTTGTATGGGGCCTGTCTTGTATCTGATATATTTAAATTGCCTGGTATTGTTAAGGACGTAAGCAAACTACTAAACTGTGTCTTAATCGCACCTTTTTCCAATATAAATTGTGGGAAATATAGATCCTTTGGCAGATATCCTTTGGTTTGTAGTCGCTTAGAAGATACTCCTTTTAAAATTCTATCTGTGATAATCTCCATTAACTCTTGACGATACTGAGGCTCATCCATAAAAGTTGGTTTCAACTTTTCTCTTTTATGTTGTTTTAAAAATGCATCTCTGGTAGTTAACATGGTTATTACGCTCAATCTATCTTGTTTCATTCCTATAACTTCCACAGGCCTTGCTTGAAATTCATGGCCATTTAATAACACTGTCACTAGATCATCATTTGCGTTTTGTTTATCGCCAAGGGAAGCAAATAAATTGTTATAGATATGACCACTTTTTGTAAGGTACTCTTTGTTTAATGTTTTTAAGTAGCTCATGGCTTGCGCATCATCGCAATCCATAATAGTAGTACCAGTAGTGTTAAAGATATCTGCTCTTAACTGTTCAAACTCAAAAATCTCAAACTTATTGGTATCGTTGTCTTCGTCTTTTACTATACATGACCTAGTTGGGGTGGTTATAACCTCTTTAAAAAATTGATAAATTTTTTGAGATGCCTGATAGTATTGACGATAATACTCTCCATAATAAGGATGAGCCGCCATGCCTGGTAAAATTTCATTCAAATATTTACTCTTTGTATAGTTTTCCAAATAGCGATTCTTTTTTGTAACATACTTGCCAAGGTGGTATCGCCAACGATTATAAAAAGACTTCATCGGTACAAATAGCCTATTTAGTGTAAAGTTATTTACCAGTTGTGCAACAGGACCTATTGCCCTATCGTAACGTCTACCCTCAATTATTAAATGAGATTTGTATTCGTCAATCAGGTGATTTACTACTTCCAAAGGTGTTGTCCCAACATCAAACGCCCGACACATCGGATCATCTTCTCCAAGATCAAAATCATCACAAAACCTATATTTTTTAGGTTTTAAACCAAACTGCTTAATGTCCTCATTATTATTGCTTTGTAAAAAGTTATCCACACTTGTACCAGATGGTATGTTGATAATTTTTTTTATGGTTTTATCTTTGTTTTCAAACTCCAACGATCTGGTATAACCAAAGCGAATGGCAGCAATGTCATACAGACCTGGCAGCACTAATTCGCGCACATCTGCTGCAAAATAATCCATCGTAGAAGAGGTTTGAGGGATATTATTTGGATCACCTGCCATGGCCTTGTGCTCTTTTTTATAAAAGTTTTGTTTGTCACTACTTGCAGCAAAGTTATGGGTTAAACCAAAATTGTGGCCCAACTCATGCAGTAAGCTTGAAGAAATGGAGTTGCGAATTAATTTATCAGAGCAGGATCTTAAGTTTTTTAATTCTGCTGATCGATCTACTCTAATTGGTTTTTTTGGATTTAGTGTTTTAATGTACGGTAGTAAATCATTTTTGCACAATGTTTCAATTTGCCCTATGATATCCTTAAACACAGGCACAAAACCACACCTGGTAGCATTTTTTCCCAATTGTGTAATCCTTCCACTAGCAAGAGTTGAAGATAACACTTTAGTATTTAAATAGTGCGAATTAAAAACACCCAGTTTATATTTGATATAGTTTCTAAGGGTTTCAATAACACCTTCTCTATATGGATTGATATAAATATTAGTGGTAGCAGAAACTATTTCACCAGAAAGAGAGTCAAAAATTGATGGCCCAAAGCCAACTAAGCTACTGCCGTATTTGGTATCTACAACGTTTATAATATTGTAACGAATATCTCCAAGCTCGACATCATGTGAAGTATCTAGCTCAACTGTTATACCTGTGCCTGCAACTTTAAATGCCTCATTCCACTGCTGGATCATCTTAACACCCAAATCTCTATATTCAGGAGCAGTTTCATGAGTAAAGTGATAAGTAATTTTATTATCTTTTGGATACAAACGATTAATCTTGACCTGCTCTTCATAATCTTCTTTATAGTAAAATTTATAATCCTTAATATAAGATCTCTCGGAAGTAAAAAATCCAAAGAGCCTCTGATCAGACTCATAATGAGTTTGTCCCAAAAGTGGTTTGTGGGCCTTTCTTAGAGCATACTTGATCCGCTTTTGAACATCAGGATAGTAAATGGTAAAACTGATAAAATCTTTGGCTATTTCTAGTTTATGAAAACGCTTTTTATCAGTAGAAACGGCCGAGTCAACTTGCTTGAAATATACCTTAACAAATTTTCTAACTCCCCACTTTAAGGCCTTTGGATGTAGGTCATTAATTTCTTCTTCTTCAAGCCCGTTATCATCTGCATTATTTTGTCTTACTTGATAATCAACCCAACTAACAGGCAGTCTAATGGCCGATTTATAGTTAATTTCATCATTTTCTTGGGCAATCTCTTGGGCCACATTTAAGTTTACCGCCTTAATATCATCTTTTGTTTTAATAAACTTAATTCTTGATACTTCTTCAAAGTCCATATCAACATTGTGGCTTTCCCCTTCACTATTTTTTTCTTTAAAGTTGGCAGATACCGTTGTAGTAGCGATAAACCACTCTCCATCAAACATATCGGAAGGAAAGACATCATATTTTTTTACATCTTTAAAGACTGTTCTTTCGTTAAAATCAATTCTGTAGTAATTGGCAAGCTTGAAGCTACTTACTGGAAACTCAGTTAGGTTGGTGGTCTCTTCACCATTGCCATCTTTAACTTTTTCTACCTTAATAAAATTTATTTTATATCCAACAAGAGGTACTGCATAAAGATCACCCCCCAACTTCTTTGCATAAGTTAACTCTTGGGTTGGTAGATCTGCTTTTTTCCCAACTTTTTTGACCACGAGATACCCATTATCTGTAAACTCATGGATTATTTTATATGTAAAATTATTCTTACCCCTAAAAGGAACACCTTTAAGCAGCTTGGAGTTTGTTTTATACTCAACAATATCTAGGTTGTTTATTATGCCTTGAGCATTACTGGCGATTGTCACTAAACTGGCGTTTGATGCTTTGCCTGGATATAATGACTTGCCAGTAGTTAATGTATAGTTTGTAATTTTTTTGGTAATTGGCAAAAGCGTAGTTCCAAGACCGATGCCTTGGCCTTGTATAAACTTTTCTGGTCGTTGTTTTGCACAGCTAACAATAAGAGAAACTAGGAAAAAGAAAAATACAGTTTGTTTGTTCATGCAGCGCATTATACACATTTTGTTTCATTTGTGAAGTAAATAATGCATCGAGTTAATCTTTTTTTTGTTTTCTTGTCCTTCTACCAAGGGTTCTATAAATTTCATTGAGATTTAAAAGAACAAAAAGCCGGGTTAAACGACTATCCAACCCGGCTTTTTACTCATTCAAAGTTTTCTACCCACTACCTTGCTTTAAGAGGATGGTGCCCTCGCGCGGAATCGAACCACGGACACAGGGATTTTCAGTCCCTTGCTCTACCGACTGAGCTACAAGGGCATTTAGGTAAAGGCAGCTCAACTTTGAAGTTGCAATATAAGTTGTCTTCTAAAATGAAAACTCTTATTATAAAACTAAAGTTTTGATCATAATACGTCAACAACTTATCTATTTTTTTTCATCTACTGTGCAACCTCCCTTATCTCACGTCTGCTTGTGTCATCTTTTCTACCTGCAATCCTTTTATACTAACAAAGGTAATTGCTCGACAAAAAATAAAACTTTGGATAGATGTATTGGTAATGAGTAAACAGTAAGACTTTTAAAAAACTACCATAAAGGATAATCAAATGATTTTTACAGGAACACATAACTATATTGATGCAAAACTACCCTCTTTATCAAAGTCTTTAACTGATAATTTATTACTTGTTCTGTTTGGCAGTTGGGCAATAGCGCTTTTGGCACAAATTGCCATTCCTCTGGGATTTACACCTATTCCAATCACTGGTCAAACATTTGGCATTTTACTCATTGGTGCGCTTTATGGTGGCAAGCGTTCTTTAATCACAACTATTTTTTATGTCGTACAAGGAGCATTTGGTCTGCCCTTTTTTGCAAAGGGCGCCTCCGGTTTTGCAGTCCTATTGGGGCCTACTGGGGGATATCTTCTTGGAATGATCATTGCGGCGACTGTTATGGGTTATTTAGCTGAGAAAAAATATGATCAAGCATGGAAGAGTTCTTTGCCTTTATTTTTTATCGGACACCTCATTATATTCTGCTTTGGACTTGCATGGCTTGGAAATTTTGTAGGATATCAAAATGTAATTTCTTTGGGCCTTCTTCCCTTTCTTCCAGGGTTAATTATTAAGACGATACTGGCGGCTTCAATAACCAGTAGCATCCAAAAGAATTAACTAAAATTATTGATGAATAATCTCTGGAAAATCAACATAAAAGGTCGTCCCTATATTTTCCTTTGAGGTGAAATGGATCTTCCCCCCCATCTCCTCTACCATCGTTTTGGTAATCGCAAGACCTAGACCTGTTCCCGCTTTTTGTGACCCACCTGCATTTTTTGATTGGGTAAACTTACCAAAAATCTGACTTTTAAAATCTTCAGGAATTCCTTCTCCGTGATCTATCACGGAAACTCTTAGGAATTTGTCATGTCGTGAAAGAGTTATTTCAACCTGGTCACTCTCTTTAGAATATTTAACTGCATTTGAAACTAAGTTTGACATAACTTGATTAAAGCGATTTACATCTATCAAAATGTCTCCTTGAATACCTGTGTTTACAAATTTTAAATCAACTCCAAACCTAGTCGCATAAGAGTGATCATTCTCTACTGCTAGCTCAAGTAGTGATGATAATTTATGCTTTTTCATATCGTAGCTCATTCTGCCTGCCTGAAGTTTTTGAAAATCCAACAAATCATTAACAAGCATTAACAATCGTTCACTATTTTTATACGCCATTGTCACTAATTTTTTCGCCTTGTCTGACAATTGAGTCGTTTTTCCACCTTTTAGTAATCCAAGTGATCCCATCATTGTGGTAAGTGGTGTTTTTAATTCATGATTCATTGTTGCTATAAATTCGGCCTTTTGCCTATTTAACCTCTGACTTTCACTTCTGTCTCTAATAATTGCCGAATACATTATTTGATCACCATCTTTCCAGGTGGCCAAAGAGATTTCTATCGGAAATTCAGCTCCATCTTTTTGTTTGCCTGTTGAGTTTGCAACACCACCCATCATTTTTTTACTAGCTGCTATATCATAATAAGGGTGCGCCTTCCCAGCTTGAGTGACGTGATATTTATGAGACCTCTTTGGTAGTAGTGTTATCATTGAATGGCCTACAGCTTCAGACTCTGTATGGCCAAACATAGAAGTGGCCGCCGGATTCCATCCGATTATTATCATCTTGTTATCAATGGTAATAATCGCATCATTAGATGAGTTAATAATTGCTTGTAACTGCGAATAAGTTAATGAATCATCTCTACTACCTTTAAAAAACTTAAGGCGTAGTTTCTCTACAAATTCTAAGGCCAAAAATGGACACTTATTCTTTGTTTCCTCCAAGACAGAACCACTACTGACATTGATACTTAAGAGTAATAAAGCACCTATCGCTAACAAAGCCTTTAAATACTTCATAACTTTTAACCTTTTTTAAATTTCTCTACCAAGCTGTTAACTCAAAGATACTAATATCATCGCTAAATGGTGTGCCCTGAGCATATGTCTTTAAGGTGTCTAAAACACTTTCAAGGGGAGTATTATTTTTAATAATTTCACTAAAAAGCCTTTCTAGACGTGTCTCTCCATACATTTGCTCATCGACATTAATGGTCTCAGATGGCCCATCAGAAAAGGCAATGATTCGATCACCAGGCCTTAGGCCTAAATCAACGCTTTTAGTTGTAAATTGCTTTGCAGGCAAAATTCCCAGCATGAATTCATCTGCAGCAATATTGTGAAGCACCTCTCCTGCACTACTAAATATTTTCACACTTGGTATGCCATGGTTAAAAATTCTGGTCATCTTGGTCAATGGATTATATTCAACTGCAGCGCAAGCAAGAAACATGTCAGCTGGCAATCTGTTTTTATTCCAAGCATTTAAACTTTGTAAAATTTCCTCCATGCTCTGTCCTTTTTCGGTCATATTGTAAAAAATATCTAAGGTGCTTGGTGCCCCAAAAGAGGCAGTAAGTCCATGACCGGTAAAATCTCCCAGTAACATATGGCGAACTCCATCTGGCCTGTCCATTGATAAAATAACATCTCCGGAGGTCTCTTCTAGTGGTAAGTTTAAAGTACGCACCCCCTTGCTTTCAAAAAGATCTGTCTCCCTTGTTTTATTCATAATTGCAATCATTCGATCGCGCTCAGTTTGTAAAATCTTTTTAGTTACCCGCAGCTCTTCTCTAGAATCAAAAAGCCGTGACCAAGAATTTAATCGAGCTTCCAAAATTTCTGGTAATACTGGCTTGCTAATAAAATCATCTCCACCACAGTTTAAACATTTTGCTAAATCTTCGCTTGCACTGACTGCAGTGTGGAAAATTATTGGAGTAAAGCGATTTTTAGAGAGCTTTTTTATTTCCACTGTTGCATCATAGCCGTTCATTTCTGGCATCATTACATCCATTATGACCATGTGAGGAGAGTTGTTTTCAAAGCTAGCAATGGCCTGTTGACCATTGCTAGCTGTAATTACATCATACCCCATTTCCTCAACCATAATTTCCATAAAGTCTCTGATATCTTCATTGTCATCAACGACAAGAACAGTTTTTTTCTCAACTGGTTGAAAGTGAGTCAGGTCTTTAAAACAAGTATTACCCCAACCCAATACCTGGAAAAAAACGAAACTTATAAGTAAACAAATTATCTTATTGGTTAATTGCTGTTTCATAAGTGTGACTTCCCTAAATTCATATGCCCTGAATCATACTTTTTCTATATATTCTGCATGTACTTGTTTCAAACAATTATTAATATACGACTGTTGTATTAATAATTTTTCTTCACATTTTGAATGTTATTATTTAAATAACAAAATTCCTTTTTCGCCCAAACTGAATACGGCAACAGCAACTGTTTCAGTATCTGTTTAGAATGTGTATGTATTTAGGGTTTTTAGGATTGCAACCCTTCCTGTGCGCTCAAACGAAGTATCTTTAAAAATCCGAGCAAACTCACGATTGCTCATCTTCTGTAAATTTTCAACGACAACTGACCTTGGCCTATTTAAGAAGAAATCGATGATAAGTTTACTCTTTTTAAAATTTGCCACCTCAGCACTATCGGGTGCATCCATTTTTTTTAACAACTTTTTATTCCAAGGACATACATCTTGGCATATATCACACCCAAACATAGTTCCATTTGCATTATCAAGACCCTCAGGAGGCATTCTATCACTATGTTTGCCACCAAACAGTTCAGTCGTAAATGTACTAACACATTTACCAATTTTCACAGTTTTATTTTCTTCATCAATTGCCGATGTGGGACACGCCTCAACACAAGCGCGGCAGCTGCCACATAGATTACCTATTGGAGTTTTTATTTCTAAGTCCAACTTCTTAGACAACAAAAGCGAGCCAATTATAAAGTAGCTTCCATAGCTTTTACTGATAAGCATAGAGCTTTTTCCAAAAAAGCCCAGTCCTGCCCGGTAGGCCAAATCGCGCTCAAGTACTGGATGAATGTCTAGACAAATTTTGGTCTCAAGGCCTCCAATTTGCTTTTTAAAAGTTTGGGCCAAAGACTCAAGTCTTTTTTCAATCACTCGGTGGTAATCCTCTCCTTCAAATCCCAGTACAAAGCTTGCCATGGTTAAATCACTTTCATCGCGTGATGCTTTAAAGTTGCCGATATATTTTTTAGCTTTGGCATAACTAAATAAAAAAACAATGGCCGATTGATATTTTGGAAAATAGTTTTTAATATCTTCGCGAAGTTTGCCTCTTTGCCCGCTTAAATAGTCCAAAGGGTCAAAATATCCCTTTTTTTCCATAAGCTTGAAATGTTTGTAAGATGCAGGCTGTGATCCTTGTACGTATCCCCAGTCTACGATACCAAAGCTACTTAAATTCTGTGGTGAAAAAGTACTTTTTAAAAATTGATTGAGGGACATTTAATAGGTTTCTGTTTTAACTACGTTTGCCCGTCCACTTTTAAAAAACTCATCCTCGCCCCTTACAATTACAACGTGGTCTCCACTTCTTAAATTACATTCTTTGGCGACGGTATTTAGGACGTTAAACTCGATATCTTCATCATTTCGATCATAATTTCCTACATAAAATGGACTAACTCCCCAGTACAAGCACATCCTTCTCATTACTGCTTTGTGGGTAGTGATCCCTAGTACTTTGGTAGTAGGTCTAAAACGCATTATCTGCAGACAAGAATTACCGGTCTCGGTCACTACTAAAATTCTTCTGGCTCCTACTTTTTCGGCAATCATAGATGCTGCCACCACTGTGGCCAAATTAATATGCTTTAAATCGATATCTCGCAGCAGTGGACGCTCTGAGGGAGTTTTTTCGGCCTCCTCAATAATTTTGTCCATCATGACCACAGTTTCTACCGGGTATTTTCCCGATGCCGTTTCTGTACTTAGCATCAATGCACCCGTTCCATCCCAAATGGCGTTAGCAACATCGGAAGCTTCTGCCCTAGTTGGTATTGGATTAAAAACCATCGACTCCATCATTTGAGTTGCTGTTATAACGGGAACGCCGGCCAGATTACATTTTCTGATAATCTCTTTTTGGATCGTGGGCACCACGTGATTGCCCATTTCTACTGCCATATCTCCTCTGGCGATCATAATGGCATCTGAAGCTTTAATCAGTTCATCTATGTTCTCTATACCTTGGGAGTTCTCAATTCTCGAAACCACTGGTATACTGCGGTTATTCACTCTTATAATGGTCTTGAGGGCCTCTACATCCTCTTTAGTTCGAACAAACGGCAAGGCCACATAGTCAACATTATGTTCTAGGCCAAACTCCAAATCTTGCCTGTCTTTTTTGTTAATGCTTGGTGCTGAGACTATTGTATCCGGTAAGCTTATGCCCTTGTTAGAGCTTAAAGTTCCTTCCACCTCAACTTTAATTTTTAAAATATCAGTACCTTTATCAACTGCCTTCACTACAATCTGGCCATTATCAAAAAGTAGTCTATCGCCAATATTGCTATCAGAAACCAATTTTTCATAAGTAGTAGGAATAAAGCAATCTTTGTATTCTGGATAATTAGCTAAAGCTTTAGAATGTCCTATAACCCAAGTTTCACCTTCTCCCAGCTTCAATGGTTGCTGTAATTTATCAACTCTAATTTTAGGTCCCTGCAAATCCTGTAAGATTGCAACTTCTCTTTTTAAATTTCTTGAGGCCTTTCTTGTATTATGAATTAATTGTTCATGGTCTTCTCTGGTTCCATGTCCCATGTTTAATCTAGCGACATTCATACCAGCACGAATGAGATCTTCGATTATCTCGACACTGGAAGAAGCAGGTCCCAAAGTCGCAATTATTTTGGCATTTTTTTTAAATGATTTCACTTAGAACTTCCTTTATATATTTAATATATATCAAATAATATTATAATTTATTATTGGTAGAATCGTCAGCTTTAAAACACTAATATATCACAATCAAATTTAACTTCTATATTTTTTTTCTTCTTTGGCCTTTTGATTGGCCAGTTTTACATTTTCTAGCTTTAATTCATATTGATCTTTCATTGCTTCAAAGTTAATTTTATGAAGTGAATCCATTCTTTCATAATCATCTTTGAACTTTTGCTCCATTCTTCTTTGTTTTATTTCTGTTTGTCTTCTAGTGTCATCTATTTGATTTTCATAATCATTAACTGTTCGCATCATCTGTAAATCGCTATCAATTTTCATTTTTGCAATTTTTTTATCAAAATTTGACTTTAAAAGGTGGAGTTTTTTGGTATAGCGCTCTTCCTTTCTGGCACTTGCCTTTTGGACAATTTTGTCATTTTGCTCCTTAGCAGCATCAAAGTCTTCTTTCTGCCTGCCCAGTCTTTTTTTGGTAGCTTGTAGCAAATTATTTAAGCGAATCTGAAAATTATTTTTCACCCTATCATTTTCAAGTTTTTTATCGTTTAGCATTTCTTGATATTTATCAGTAATGCTATTTAGTTTAGTCTGAGAATCACTTCTTTGCTGTTCTGTTACATCATGCATTTGCTGCTTTACATTTGTAAATAGCCTTGTCTTTTCTAAATTTACCTCGTGTTGTAAATCTTCTAAGGCCTTTTGATTTTTGGTAGTAAGGGAGTTTACAACATCATTTAAGTGTTTTTCCCTCTTTTTAGTGCGTGCCTTGCTCAGCTTCTCCGCTGTACTAAGCCTGCCATCATACTCTTTTCTAATATATTTTTTTTGCTTCCTGGATACCTGATCATTATGGTGTTTCTCTCGTGCCGCTTTATTTGTGATTTGAGTCATTTTGTCATAATAATCATTTTCATGTTTTTCCAAAATATTACTTTGCTTTTTTTTCATCTGCCTGATCAAATTTTGATGTTGATCTTTTTCTGCATTCCTCTCAAACTGCATCAATCGCTTTTCGCGCTCACTGTTGGCCTTTGCTAGCTTTTTGTCATATTTAATTGCCATCTTATCTTTGCTGCTTTGGGCGTCAATTTGTGCTCTATTTGCAATTCTTCGATCCTTCTCATTTAATGTCTTTAAATCATCGGTTTCTCTTTCAAACTGCAGCTTTAATTTGCGCTCTCGTGCCTGATTTTCCAAGCGCGCGTTTTCATTCATCTCCACATTGCGCTCTTCAACTTTTTTATTGATGGCCTGAAACTTATCCAGCATTTCCACCTGTTTTCTCTCATTTGCATCTTTAGCGCGCCTTAGCCTGAATTTTTCATCCTAAACTTGATCTGATCTTCAAATACCTGTCCTGGTCATTGACATGGTCATTTTTACGATATTTTTCCTTAAGCAGTCTGCAAACAATAAATGTTGGCCTATTATACAAAGAAAAGTATG
>JADHTQ010000061.1 GCA_016784965.1 Bacteriovoracaceae bacterium
AGCTGGTGTAAATATCTTCGATTATTTAGTGTGGTTGCAAAAAAACAAAGAAGATGTAAAGCAAAATAGCGAAAAATATCTCCCATGGAACTTTAAACCAGAAGATATGATAAATTAAGCAGATTCACCGCAAGGGTACGTTAATGTTAGGGTAAAAGAAATTATTTTCGGATCAAGATGCTCCTCTGTGCATAAAAAATCTGTAAGAGCACTTGTCGAAAGGTTTGCTCCTGAGGTTTCATTAAGAAATGCAGATACCAGATAGGTAAATAGGTTATGGTATAGATATGAGTAATAAATTAGAGACTATAGATAAAAGCAAATTAGTTGAAGCTCTTTTATGTTCAGTAGAAAAATGTATTCAACTAAGAAATAGTTTAAAGTGGGAACGTGAAGTTAGAAGCGATACACCCCCAGTGCTGTGGTTTGGGAATCTAAATTCAGGAAAGGAAGTTGTTTTAACTCTTGGAGCAAATCCCTCTATAAATGAATACCAACGAAACAAGTCTTCAGGTCAATTAATGATGGATGGATATGAGCGACTAAGAACATTGAAAGGCAGCGAATCTTACGAACAAGTCTTGAATGACAAGAAACTTCAAGATGAAATTTTAGACGGATACAACGATTATTTTAAAAATAATCCCTATAAAGCATGGTTTGGGGATACCGAGAAAGTCGAGGGAGTGTTAAGGGGAGCCGATGCCTCATACTATATGAACAGTAATAAACGATTTCAGGGAGTTCATATTGATTTTTTTCCTTTTGCTACGAAATCAAATTATAAAGATATAAAATCAATAATAGAAAAAGATCTGTTTGAAAATGGTAACTGGAGCAGGCTATTGCTTGTTGACCTTATTAAGGCGATTAAACCAAAGTTTTTGATTCTTATTGGAGATACTAACAGAACTGACTTTGCTAAGTACTTTTTTCCTAATTTATCATTTGAGAATCATAAAAACTTCTATTGGGGTTTTGAGGACTATCTGGAGTTAAATATTTATGGTTCAGATTACTATTATCCAAACTGCAGTATGGGGAATGCATCAGTTTGTGGCCAAAAAATTCTTGAACACTACTTAAGGTTATAAAGAACTGCTACACGCCTTTCCACTCGTGCACTCAAAGCTCTTTGGGAGGGATTTGCACTCAAAATGCACTCAGGAGAGGGTGAAAGTTTTGGTAACTATTCGTTTTCTTTGGAACCAAAATTTTATAAAATATAAAAGTGGAGATTGTTAACTATTGAAAACTGTTAGATTTCAATAGGTTAAGATGAGCTTGGAAAGCGTGTATAGGGGCGACTCTATCGCGGGTTCGAATCCCGTGTTCTCCGCCATTTAAAATTAATCAATAAATTCTAGATGTTGAATAGTCTAGAGGAAGATACGTTCGAACCCTTTAACCAAAATTTTACAAAAGTAACATATTTAAGAGTATCTTATTTTTTGTAAATATTGTAAATCAACGGTATTTCGAGATCGTGCAATTATGGGTTCGGACATTTTCTCCGAATCCATAAATATGGGTTCGGACATTTTCTCCGAATCCATAAAAAATGGGTTCGGACATTTTCTCCGAATCCATAAAAAATGGGTTCGGACATTTTCTCCGAATCCACAAAAGTGAACTCGGATAATTCTTCCATAACAGAGAGAAGAATGAAAAAATGTAATATCAGCATTTCAAAAAAAGTGAGATGAAAATGAGTTTGTATAGAGTTTTTGGGTTTAAATCCAATGTGTTTGATACCACGCCACTCAGCCCAATAGCAGAGGATGTTAAAAGTTTTGTCGGCCGGGCTGATGATATAAATAGTTTTATGGTTGATATCTCGGCTGAGAATAGATCCTTAGTGTTAGTTACCGGTGTGCGGGGGGTTGGTAAAACATCATTCGTAAACACTATGGAGTTTGCTTGCAGTCAAAATGAATTTCATTTTGAAAATGACCCAATAAAAGAATCACAACTTGTGCCCTGTTTCCACAAAGTTCAAATTGATCCAAATGAAACAATAAATAGTTTGCTGTTTAAGTGTACCTCAAGTTTGATTTACTCCCTTACAACTCAATGCAGGATTTTTAAAGTGTCCTTTCCTGAAATATTGAAAAACACCCAATCATGGATACAGGATATTGCACCAGTGTCACTGAGTGGTTCTTTTGGAACCATGGGATTCTCTGCAGGAGGAGGTAAGACGAAGCAAATGAGATCATATGCGGATATACCTGTCGATACTTATTGCCAGAAAATTAAGGAAATCATAGATGAAGCAAAGGAAGTGTTTGGATGTAAAGGAATATTTTTAAATATTAACAATATCGAAATTGTTAGTGAAGACTTATTTATTACTCTTGTAGAACACCTGAGAGATTATCTTTTTGAAATTGAGGGATTGTGGTTGGTTTTAATAGGATATCCCGGTATGTATACAACATTAGCCAATAAGGCTCCGAGGGTTGCAGATATTGTAAATGGACAAGAAACCTTACTAAAACCATTATGCGAAGATGAAGTTATCGAAATTCTTAACTTAAGGGCGAAGGCGTTAAGTATTGATGATGGAGCAATGCCGGAAATAATATCTCAGCCATCACTACCCATTGAAGAGGAATTTATAAGACAAATTTATCAAAATTCTGATGGTGAAATAAGGGCAATTTTAAAAGCCTGTGACGATATTGTTCGTGCTGTATTCAAATCGAATCCTTCAACTGCTGTAATCACAAAGGAAATTGGAAAACCTTACCTAACAACGATTTTACAGAAAAAAATAGGAATTGAATCATTAAAAAGTAAAGAAAAAGAGATTGTGACAAAACTATTAAAAATCGGAAAAATAAGGCCTAAACAATTTAAAGAGTTGAGTTTGAAGTCCTCTGTTGATTTCACAAATAGGGCCAGACCTCTTTTGGAAAAAAATATTCTCAAAAAAGAGGTTGAGGGTAATTCAGCAGAATATAGTGTGACGGGGACTGTGAAACTAGCTAAGTTTTGCGGACTATCATTTACCGATGATTAGTATTTTATTTTTAGCTTAAATGCTGTTGTGTAAGATCGAATTACTGGAGCCTAAGACATTCGTTGTATGTTAAATTTATTAATTTGGCAGTTTCAAGAAAATTTGTGAGAACGTCAAAATATAAACGACAACATGACTGAGAACATTCAAAGCTATTCTCACATCTGAAAGTCATTCAAGCAAATTCAAGAAGTTAACTTCATTTTCCAAGCAATGGCTTCAGTTCTAAGATTGGAGACTTCTCTCCGCCATCAAAAAATTCACTTTCCCAGACAAAGTACTCATACTTCTATCTCTCGGAAAGAACCTAATTTGTTGATAAATATATCCTATAATATATAAATATCTGAATATTTTCATGTTTTATATAATATAATATATAAATCTACTTGATTATTTCTTTTTATATCATATAATATATAAACGTGCAGGTAATTAAGGACATGAGTTTCGTGAGTGATTCTTAGGGAGATTGTTGTGAGTATTGGAAAATTGATCCGAGACTTGAGGAAGGAAAGGGGGTTGACTCAGGATGAGTTGGCCAAGTTTGCTGGTGTTCAGTTTGCTACTTTAAATCGACTTGAGAATGATAGGGCAAATGTGACGATAGAGACTTTGAGCAAAATTCTCGACGTTTTTGAATTTGAGTTGTTTGCAAGAAGAAAACAATATTCACGGGATTTTGACAAAATTATTGAGGAGTCTTAGTGGTCAACTATAGTTTAATAAATAAGGCAAATGTATATTTGCGAGAGCATTTTGCAGGAGTGTTAGAGAAAACAAGCTCGGGAGATTTTCTTTTTAAGTATGACGAAACTTGGATCGAAAAAAAATTAGGAGCAATAGCATTGTCCTTGCCTGTAAAAAGTGATGGATACAGGTCGAAAAACTTGCATCCATTTTTTGATAATTTGATTCCTGAAGGGTGGTTGTTGTCACACGCCGAGAAGGTTTACAAGATAGATAAGTCAAATCGTTTTGCATTGTTGCTTGCGACTGGTTTAGAGCCCATTGGAGCTGTAAGGGTTGTTGCTTTGGATAGTAATGGTCAAGAGGTAGTTGTTCCTTTTGAAGATATTGAAAAAGGTATTAATGATAAAGATTACTCTATAAATTTTAAATCGGTTAATGGATGCTGCCCATATTGTTTAAAAGAGTTGACTTTAAAGCAGAGGGAAAAAGCAAGTGTGCATGCAAAGTGTGTTAATCAGATGTGGGGTACAACAAGAAAATTATTAGTGAGATTAAGCGAGGAAAATCCTTTAGATTCATTTAGGCAGACGATTTATGGTGCATCTGTATCTGGGGCCCAAAAAAAGGGATTGTTTTCGCTTGATGGGGGGAAGCTACATGCAGGACACAGGGGAGCTGAGTATATTTTAAAGCCTCAAGGAGATTATGATCAACTTCCGGAAAATGAGCACGTTACAATGGCGATTGCAAAAGAGATTGGTTTTGATGTTCCTCCTTTTGTGCTTTGTTATATTGAAAACTTAGGCGCTGTTTTTGCGATTAAGAGATTTGATATCGTTAACAAAGATCGTCTTAGATTAGAGGATGCTGCCCAAATATTACAAATACCAAGTGTGAATAAATATGATTCAAGCAATGAGAAGGTTGCCACGGTAATTAGTAAGTATGCTCTTGCTACAAAGGTTGATCTGTATGATTTTTGGAGACGATTAATTTTTAGTTATTTGGTGGCAAACGCTGATATGCATTTAAAAAATTGGTCTTTGGTTGAGTTAGGATTTAAAAGGGGATATTTTAAGCTTTCCCCTTGTTATGATCTTCTTAATACTAGAATTCCAATACCAAGAGAAATGATTGATATTGGACTAACAATAAATGGAAAATCAAGAAACTTGCAGAAGAGTTATTTTGTTAAATTTGGACAAAAAATAGGAGTTACAGAAAGTTATTTAGAGGAGACATTTTCTAATCTGCAAAAATGGTGTGATATTGCTGATAGATTTATTAATAAATCATTTTTAGATCAGAAGAAAAAAGAAAAGTATTTAGAAATAATTAATGAAAGGTTCAAAATATTACGTGGAAATTAAACTATGACTGAAAAGCTCATACTAAAAGATTATGATCCAAATTGGGTAATCAAATTTGATGAAGAGAGTAAAAATATTTTCAAAATATTAACTAATGATACTGTCCATAAAATCCATCATGTTGGAAGTACTTCAATTGCTGGCATGAAATCAAAGTCTATTATTGATATGGCAATTGAGATAAAACAATACCCTCCATCAGTAAAAGTAGTTGAGCTTTTAGAATCTATTGGTTACAAAAACGAAGGTGAGTGTGGGGTTCCCGGGAGGTATTGGTTTACTAAAGGTTTTCCGCGTGAGTTTCACTTACATCTAACTCCAATCGATGGTGATGTTGTTAGGAGTCTGTTAAAATTTAGAGATGTACTTAGGAAATCTAAGTTACTACAAGTAGAATATATGAAGATAAAGGAAAAATTTAATGGCCATCATGAGTTAGATTCTCATGAATATAATTTGCATAAGGCCCCCTTTGTGACAAAAGTTTTGTTGGATAAAGGAACTTAAAATTAACTACTGTTGTAATTATGAAAATACATAACCACATTGCTGCATTTCCTCTTATTATTTTGGCCGGCGGTAAATCATCGCGAATGGGAATCCCGAAAGGTTTGATTGCAATCAACAACCAAACAATGCTAGAGCACCAACTTAAGACCTTTTACAGTTATGGAGGCAAAAAAGCATTAGTTGTGTTAGGTTACGATATTGATACATATTTTGATCAAATACCGTGGATTGCTCAGGCAGTTGACACTTGGATAGAAACTCCTTTTGCCCAAGATTCTTTAGTAAAAGTTGTGATCAATAAAAAGCCAGAGCTTGAAAAATTTTCCTCGCTACAAATAGGCCTATCTGCAATGACCGATCAGATTTTTAAAGGACTTTTTGTGCTTCCCATAGATGTTCCCATTCCGTCAGAACACGTTTGGATTAGGTTGACACAATCTTTTAATCAATTTATTTTTGCTACATTTCCACAATTTGAAAATCGTATAGGCCACCCTTTACTGTTTAGTTGTCAATTCATCAATGAACTTATCAATGTTCCCATTGATTTAGACGAGGCGCATCTAGATATTCAAATTAACAAATTATCCAACACTCAAAAGCAATACGTTGAGGTTGACGATTCATACGTACATCTAAACATTAACACTCCTGAAGAGCTAGATAATTTCAGGGAGTTATTCGATCCATCCTCTTCAATTTTATGGTAGCTGTGGTCATTGCAATGACCACACTTTGTAGACATTTACGTTGACATAGGTCCACGTACCAACTTATAAAAGAATTAATGTTTATATAAATTATTTAAATTCTTAAGAAGGAGGAACTTATGAAGTTGTTACTGATTTTATTGCTGGCATTTTCACCATTTGTTTTGAATGCACGAACCATACTATTAGATCGTGAAAAGATTAATGCTGGAGTTTTACTACAAAGTGAATCTGAACCCGCACAAGAACAATTAGTGGTAAGAAGAACTACTAAAACTCCAAGAAAAGTGAAGCTTGATATCTCTTTTGATTATAGAAAGAAGATCTGTGGAGAATGGGACCAAAGAGATAGATGGGTTCCTGGTGACTTACATTGTACCCCTCATGGTGGATGTTCAGGAAGCCCTGGCCGTTGGGAAAGTGAAAGATTCTGTGTAAGATGGGATCGCGTTTTATCTGGAACATCAAAAACAATTGTTCTTAATTTTAAAAGAGCTCAAAGACTATCAAGTGGGGAAGAAGAAGAGTTTCTTGTAACCATTGATCAAAAAAGCCTTGATGGCAGGAAATTGGACCTTTCAGGAAGCGTTCAAAGCTCAGATCGTGAGTATAGTATTGAAGAGTATGATGGACTCTTTACCAAACAAGGCCTTAGATTTAAAGTCAGATAGAACTGGAATTTATATGTTAGAAGGTACAGGTGCGGATAATTTTAGAGAAGTTTTACAAACTGAACTTCTTACTAGGTGTAAAAATAACCGCGCCTACTCCTTGCGTTCATATGCAAAAAGTCTAGAAATTGATCCTTCCGTTTTATCAAAAATTTTAAATGGAAAAAGAGTTATTGGGGAAAAATTGGTCAAAAGACTTGGTAGCCGACTGGGGCTTTCACCTGAAGAAATGCAGGATTTAATGCCAAGTGCTCGTGAGGTCTCTTCGCCAAAAGATAGTGAATATTTGCGGCTTTCTATTGATAGTTTTGAAATAATGGCAAATTGGTATCACTATGCCATTTTGGAGTTGATGGAGCTACCCCACTTTAAATCTGATCCAAAATGGGTGGCCAATACTTTGGGTATAACGACCAGTGAAGTTAATTTGGCCCGTGAAAGATTAATAAGAGTGGGCATTTTAGAGATAACAAAAGATGGTCAATGGGTAGAATTAACAGATGGAAAGATGACGACCATTGGGAACGAATTTTCTAGTGGAGCATTTAGAAAACTCCAGCGAGATATTTTGCAAAAGGCCCTTGATGCTCTAGAAGAGACTCCTATGCAGGAGCGCGACCAAACCTCTATGACATTTTCAATTGATTCACAAAAGTTACCTAAGGCACGGGAAATGATTAAAGATTTTAGACGAACTCTTGCCCGGTTTTTAGGAAAAAGCAAGACCAAGGATCGCGTCTACCACCTGGGTATTTCTCTATATCCTGTCAGTAAAAAAATGGAGCAAAAATGAATGGATTAAAGAGCTTAATAATATTTACTCTATTTATCTTGCCTTTAACTCTATGGTCTGGCGAACGAGAAGGTCATGGTGGAGGCCTGGCAGAGCAGAATATCATGACGGCTAGATTACACTTAGCGGAATTTATTACAATCAGTCTCTCATCTTCTGTGGTCACATTTGATGATGAAGAAAGAGAAGTCCTAGAAAGCATTCTTTCAAATTTTGAACAAGAGTTAACAAGCAAAATTATCTTTAAATCTGGCACCAACGATGAAGTCGACTTCTATATCGATGGTCAGTTAAGAGTGGCAAAAACTTATGACTACCCGGGGGCAACAATTTGGATTAATTTGGATCTTATTTATTTAGAAAAAATGGGAGTCATAAGACCCATGTCTTTAACCCAAGCAGTAACTCTTCTTGTGCATGAGTATGGACACCACCAAAAATTCTATGATCACTCTTTTTTAGATACACTTGGAGCTAAAGTTGCAAAGGTATTACAAAATAATATTTATAAGCTACCCCTTAGTAGAAATTACCGAGAAGTTGTAGTGATGACAATTGACTCTAACTTCGAAGAGTCTTTTAGCTCACTTTTAATTCGTGACTCTTTTGACCTAATTGATGTAACCAAGCAGCTAAAGACAAAGCTCAATTTTTGTAGAAAAGGTAAGCAAAACTTGCAAGAGAAACTGGTAGGTTTTTACTTAGAGAACTTTCACTGGGGAAGTCGTCTGTGGAAGGGTGATACTTTAAGTGGTCGGTTAGTTTTTAATGCCACTATTGTATGCAAAAGAGGCAATGGAAACAATTACATCATAAACCTCGGGGCTAAGACTCTTAATCTTCTCTTTAAAAAAGAGGAGACTCTAATCAGATTCCTTTATAAACAAACGTTTAAAGACAATTAGTTAAAGATAGTTAAAGGGAATTCCTATTAAATTATCATTATATATTCTGGGTGCTTCATCATTGTTGATAACAAAGCCAATTCGACACTTCCTTTGTTCCATAAAAGTGATAATAGTTCGTAGATCTTTTTTGGCAACCTTACTTGTATGCTTTATCTCTATGGGGATGAGACCGAATTCCCCCTCCAAAATAAGATCGATCTCAGCTCCTGCAGATGTGCGATAGTAAAAATAATCAAAGCTTATTGACCGTGATTTTAAACTGCGAATAATCTCCTCTATTACTACTCCTTCCCATAACTGACCCCTTGATGGATGTGAGAGTAACTGATCTTGATCTACAATTCTTAAAAGATGATTAACAAGTCCACTATCCCTAAAATAACCTTTAGGGTGCTTTATGACTCTTTTTGTAGCATTTTTTTCATAACTAGGTAGTACTCGCCATAAAAATGTTTTATCAGCAATATAGAAATAATCTCTTATAGTTGGGCTTGAAACTCCTAGTGCTCGTGCCACTTCAGAATAGTTTATGATATTTCCTGAAAGAGATGATAGCATCTGTAAAAAAAGTTTGTAACGATTTTCATCTAGGGCCGGGAAAAGCTTTTTTAAGTCTCTTTCGAGATAGGTCTTAACATAGTTGTCCATCCAAATTTTTCTGAATCTAGAGCTGCTTTTTAGCCATGGCTCAGGGTACCCGCCTCTAAGCCAATAAGAGAGAACTTTGTTAATATCGCCCGTAGGGATAAGATTTAACAAATTGTCCTTATTTTTAAATCCATTTGAAACTAAGAGATCAAAAAATTTATTATTGAAACTTTGTTGACTCTCTTTAAAGGTTAAAGGGGCCATCTCAATAACTGCAACTCGGCCTGCCAGAGACTCCGAAATTGATTTTATCAACTCAGGAGAACTTGACCCTGTAATAATAAAGCGGCCACTAAGTTCTCTATTTTGATCAATTGTAACTCTTAAAGCATTAAAAAGTTTAGGACAAAGTTGGGCCTCATCAATTGCTATATTTTTTGAGTGAATGCGCAGAAAAAGCTCTGGATCACTGGAGATTTGGTCAAAATCATTTGATTTTTCTAAGTCAAAAATCTTCCAGTTCTCAGGCAGAAAAGATAAAAGAGTTGTTTTTCCACATTGTCTGGCTCCTAGGAGTGCAACGCAGGGGAAAAAGTCTAACATTTCAATCATTTGTGCCTGATACGATCTTTTCATTACCTTGTATTATAAAACCATCACTTTAAAAATGCAAGGTAAATATCTATTGTAACAGGTCAAATTTTGTTCAATATTTCCATCTATTTGAAATTTTAACAAGGCTTAACATCACAGGAACTTCAATCAACACACCAACAACAGTAACAAGTGCTGCTCCAGAGTTTAGTCCAAAAAGCGAAATTGCCACGGCCACTGCAAGCTCAAAAAAGTTACTCGCTCCAATCATTGACCCGGGAGATAAAATACAGTGAGGAAGATGCATTCTCTTTCCAATAAACCATGCAATAAAAAAGATAAAGTAGGTCTGGATAATAAGAGGAACAGCTATTAAGAAAATATTTTTTGGTGCCCCAAGAATTTTTTCACCCTGAAAGGCAAAGAGTAAAACCAAAGTTGATAGTAGAGCAGCAATAGATACAGGTTTAAGTTTAGGTAAAAACTGCTCATCAAACCACTGCTGTCCATGTGACTTGGTTAGAACCTTGTGTGATAAATACCCAGCAGCAAGTGGGATGACCACAAAAATAACTACAGATGCAATCAAGGCATCAAAGGGGATTGAAATATTTGTCATTCCCAACAGGAACTTTACAATGGGGATAAAAGCTACAAGTAAAACGAGGTCATTGACTGAAACTTGAACCAAAGTATATTCGGGATCACCATTAGTTAAATAAGACCACACAAATACCATTGCAGTACACGGAGCGGCCCCTAAAAGGATGGCGCCTGCAATATACTCTTGTGCAAGCTCTGGTGATAAAAAGGCGGCATAGAGTTTACTAAAAAAGATCCACGCAAAAAACGCCATAGTAAAAGGTTTAATCAACCAGTTAATAACGAGAGTAAGGATAAGACCTTTCGGGTTTTTGCCAACATCCTTAAGGGAGTCAAAATCAATTTGCACCATCATGGGATAAATCATAAGCCATACAAGCACTGCAACAGGGATATTGACCGTTGCAATGTTCATTTCGCTGAGTACTGTAATTGAGTTGCCCAGAACTTTCCCCAGTGCAATACCCCCAATGATGCAAAGAGCCACCCAAATACTTAAATATCTTTCAAAAAACCCCATTTTTTCTGACTCACTGCTCATTATTCATTCTCCAAATATTTTTCGATTTTTATAACCATATCTTTTATCTCATCGCGAACTCTGCGATAAACACTTAAAACTTGTTCCTCGTCAATCATTTCCTTGGTTAGATACGGAGGGTCATCAAATCCAGTATGAATGATCTTTCCTCCAGGAAATATAGGACAATTTTGATGAGCACTGGAGCAAACAGTGAAGACATAATCCATAGTCACATCTGGTAGCTCATCAGTTGTCTTTGATACATGTGTGGATATATCGACATCGGCTTCCTGCATTACTTTGACAGCAAGTGGATTAAGTCCATGTTTTTTAGTCCCTGCTGAATAGAAATTAAACTGATCTCTTTTTAAGTGCCATCCCCATCCCTCGGCCATTTGAGACCTGCAAGAATTACCTGTGCACAGAAATAAAATGTTTTTCTTGTTCATTTTGCTCATAATATTAATCCTATACCACAGTACAGCAGTAGTGTGTCAACGTAGTTAATTCAAGTTTCATATCATTTTATTTCTGTTCTTTTTTAATTCAATATTGTAAAATCCCAAGGCAGTGGTCGTCTCTAGGGACGATTTTTACTCCATTAATCAGGAGACGTGCCCGAGTGGCCGAAGGGAGCGCCTTGCTAAGGCGTCGATCCCCTAACAGGGATCCGAGAGTTCGAATCTCTCCGTCTCCGCCATCTTTTTTATACTTATTTTTTTAGAGTCTACTGTTTTTAAATTCTAGCCTGGACTCTAATATTTCAAGGATTTTTTTATACTTGTTACTATGAATTAAAGGTCTGTTTTTATTTAGCTCTCGAATGGCAAGCTTTGGAAAAGAGTCATATATCTCAATACGTTTTAATGCTTCCTTTCCTAACGAGCGATTTTTTTCTATACTTTGAACAGTACTTAACGGAACACTAAATACTGTTGAAAAATCTCGTATGGTCATTTTTAAGTCTTTTCTAAATAATAAATAGTCCATGCTTGTGTACTCTTTATTATTATAAATTTCAAACACAAAAGATGAGGGCCCTTTTTTACCAATCGTCGCTAGTAACAATAATTGATCTTTTTCATTTTCATCAATATTAAATTTCTTGCAATATTTTTTGTA
Source organism: Bacteriovoracaceae bacterium (assembly GCA_016784965.1). GTDB lineage: Bacteria > Bdellovibrionota > Bacteriovoracia > Bacteriovoracales > Bacteriovoracaceae > JADHTQ01. The sequence goes on from JADHTQ010000061.1 coordinate 12,111, forward strand.
TGCAGGATTACTTTTTGATGGAATTCTGTCTTGAAAAGAAGGAAATAATACTTTTGACTTATGTGTACGTTTTTCCAAAGATAAGTCTGGGCCAACAGGGATAGCACTTTTTGAATAGGCGTATTCTTTTGAATATTCAAACATATAATGGTCTTTGTTAATATAGAGAACTCCAACTGAATTTCTAGTTGCTCTCTTTTCTATATATACACGAAGAACTAAACTGTTTTTCATTATTCAATTTCTCCAATTCTTTTGTTTATGATTTTTAACAAGGCATTTTTTCTTTTATCTGTAATTGTCGATTGGCCTACTATCAGTTCCCATTTTGTTTGCAGCTTCAGTATCTTACAGATAAAATCGTCAACAATTTCCTCATAGCCAATTTTTTTGAATTCACTAATGTAGTTTGAAAGAGTTGGTTCATTAGAGCATGAAGTAAATATCTTTCCAACTGGATTTAAATCAGCATTTAATATAATGTCATCTTCGATACCGATATAACTTGGATTATCATAAATAGGTGATAATTCATATTTCGAAGGGCCGCTTTGAATTAGGCCAATATTTCTTCCATGTCTATCGTGATTTCCAATTATTGAATCTGCTAAAACCATTTCTATAAAACGCTTAATGTCGATAAGCGTTCCACATTTATTGAAAATAATTCTAATTAAATTCTCACAATTGTATTCTTCACTTTTTTCTAAAAAATGATATATATGGACTAGATTTGATGGTGTGTTTTTTTTCATAAAATTTTTTGTAACAAAAGTAGGTATTTGATTATTGAATCTAATCATACAGAACTTTGCTACATTAATTCCAAACAATAGATATATTTTATTACTAATCCACTCAACTTCTGGCAATTCTGGACAATCTTTTTGTTGCATTTTAAGAATATATTGTTGTTTTGCAATTTCAGCAGAATACTTTTTAAATTTCCCATGAAAGAAACTAGTGTTGAATTCTGATATACTGTCATTGTTTTTGGGTTCTTTTGAGGATTGTTTTAGTGTGAGATTTTTAAAGTCTTTATCCTGTGCCTCAACTTCAAAACAAATATCAAAACATTTATGGTGCAAACCATGTTTTGCATTTTTTTTCTGAATGTTTTTTAAACAGTAAAAGCATTTCATAAGTGTTCTTTAATCAAATTCTGTATAAAAGATTATACACTATATAATAGTATTATATATAATACAATATTAAAATGTATTATATATAATACAGATCCAACATGTATTATATATAATACAGGAAGAATGCTATATATCTGAAATTATGAGTGCATATTAGTTCTCTCTTGTGACATAAACAATGATCTAGCTCTCTTACGAAGATCTATCTATCATTAACCCATCTTGTATGTGTAAATGTCAATTCATGGCGCTGTGCTGTGCGTATTTCTGTGTTATTAGTGATGTCACAATATTAATAAAGTTATTGAAACTTAATAATGAATAAAAGTTTTATTGATCTTCTTAGTATGGTTGGATTTTTATTTTCTTTACTTTTTCCGTAATGCCACCACCGAAACTTCTTGCATCAGAGTAATCTGTAACCTCAATAATAACATTACCTTTACTTAGACCTAGAAACTTATAAGTGATGGTTCCATGATCATCTAGAAGGGAACACGATTCTCCACTCGAGAGAGTTACTGTTGAAGCAAATTTATATTTTGTATCTCTTAACGATAGACCGTATCCATATCCTGAATTCTTTGCATCTATAATCGTAATGGTATCGTCTTTATTATGAACTACGCTTGCAATACCCCAAAGGCGTTTGGTTTTTTCAATGTAATCCATTGTGCCTTCGTACTTTAATTTTGCCAAAGACATAGTCGAATATATAGCCGTAAATAAAACAAACACTGTCAAGATTGAATTTGTCTTTTTCATAATTAGAACTTCCTCAAGTTTGTAAGTGATTAAATGATATCACATTAAATGGATAGATCTATCTTTCACTAAAGCAATCATCTCTTTGGCCATTAAAATTTTTAAGTCAAATATTTCTGAATTAACAAAAATTTTACGACATGCTAGTATAATAAGGAATCTAACAAATTGATAGCAACTCAATTTGTATCAGAAATATTGGAGATAATGTGAAAGAGATAATTACCCTGAGCTTTTTAATTTTTTTATCTTATAATTGCTCTCATTTAACAAAAGAACCGATACGTGGCCCAGCAAGCAAAAAAACAAACAGTGTACAAAGAGAACGATTTCTTCAAGATTTAGAACATATTGCTGCCTATCCACGTACCCCAAATAGCTCCCACCTTGAGGAAATTGGAAATACCTGCATAAAGAGATTTAAGGAACTTGGTTTTAAAACTATTATTGATCCTTTTACATATAATTTTAAATATACTTTCAATATTGGGGAAAGCATTAATGGTGTAGAGAGTAGTCAAAGAATCATCGAAAAAACAACAGCCTTAAACGGACGTAATATCATTGGTATATTACCTGGAACTAGCAAGAGAGATGAAATAGTTATGTTGTCAGCTCATTATGATAGTGTACATGATTGCGATGGAGCAGATGATAATGCAACAGGCGTTGCAGGACTATTTGAATCAGCTCGCCTTCTTGCCAATAAAAAATATGAAAGGACACTAATGCTCGCATGTTGGGATGGTGAAGAGCATGACAGGGCTGGTTCAAAACATTTTGCAAAAAAGGCAAAAAAAGAACAAAAAAAAATAGTCGGAAGTATTGTCTATGAAATGATTGGTTTTACAAATAGTGAAGAAAATTCACAAATGTTCCCAGAAAGAATTTCTTTTATATTCCCAAGCGCGGCAGAAGTACTAGCAAAAAACAAAGGAGGTTTTATTGCTTTTTTGTACGATAGGAAGTCTTAGTATTTTTTCTTCTATCTTGTTTAAATACTTTATATTTCTATTTCAATACTAGCATAAATTTTTCCTGTAGATACAGTTTCATTTCATTAGAGTACATAGAGGAAATATTTAAGCTGACAAACTGGATCATAAATTGATACGTAGAATTTCAAGCTTGTTGTCATCCTTCACTTAAATCAAACTTTTAAATTGTCAGATTAACTATTTTTTTACATAATTTGTATATGAAAAATAACAATTTAGAGACTGAAGTTAAAAGAATTGGAGGATATTTAAAAGAGGTTGTCACTTTTTTTGATTCTTCAGGTAAACCAGTATCTCATACAATTAACCCCTTAATGGTCGAGTTGCGCCTACGTGACATAACTCAAATATTTATCGGAGCACTTCTCATAGCTTCCCCGCTTTGCTTTACAGAAGAGGTATGGAACCTCAGCATTACTCTTAAAAGATTGAATATCTTTTACCTCTTACTTTGTTCGTTCATTACTGTCACATGTTTTGTATATTTTAATTTTTATCGATTTAAACTGAAAGGGCATTTAATTGAATTTATAAAAAGAATCACAGCTACTTATTTTATAACAGCTTCTAGTGTAATTCTTATTTTGTTTCTAATTGATAAACTTCCAATTTTTTCTTCTCCTTTAATTGCATTTAAGAGAATTGTGATCATTGGGTTTCCTGCCATATTTGGTGCAACAATAACAGACTCTCTAAAATAATTTTATATTAGATATCATCATAATTAAAGTTCTAACTCTACTTTGTTGTAATCACAATCATTTATCTTTTGATAAAATTGATTCTTTAGGGGGCCAATCAGTAGTGTTTACAATTTTACTAATGCTATCTTCTGCAAATTCAGGTAGTTCAAGACACATTTGCTCTTTCCATGATTTAACCTTTGCATGTACATCTTCTATCTTTTCAGGATCCTTTGCTTTGTCTTTAGAGTAATATACTGTCTGGGAAGGAAAAGCAAAACCTGTTCCACTTGAATTGACTAATTCCATAACTCTCAATAAAATATCCTCTTTGATCGCTAAAAACTCAGCCCATTCACGTGTCAAAATAAATGCATATATTTCAATATCTAATGAATAATTGTTAAAATCTACGAAACGAATTCGACAAGGATCATTATCAACTTTTGGATGTGCTAGAAGAATTTTCTTAATCTCTATCAGTAAATATCTCATTTGATCAGGTGATGTTTCATAACAGACACCAATTATTTTATGAAGTCTAATCCTATCCCTTCTTTGCAAATTCTCAATTTTCATCTGTGAGAAATCACCATTCGGAATAACTACAACAGTTCTGTCCAATGTCCTAATTTTCGTTGATCTAGGACCAATCTCTTCAACTGTTCCCATATAATTATCAAACTTACAAAAATCTCCAACTTTTACAGGCTTATCAGTTGCAAGCATTATCCCACCAAATAAGTTTTCAAATGTTTTTTGGCCTGCTAAAGCAATAGCAATACCGCCAACTCCTAAACTAGCAAAAATTGCAGTTACATTTACTCCCCAATTCTGAAATAAAAGCAATAGAAAAACTATAAATAAAAGGGCCTTCAGTCCCTGTCTACCACCAATTAAAGATGCTTGCAGCTTACTGTTCTTGTCCTTTGACAACTGACCTTCCCAGGAGTCTGCCATCCAATCAATAAATTTACTTATAACCCAAGTTACTCCGAGTAATGTCAATGTTTTAAAAATATTAAAAAAATAGAAATTTAAAGTTTTTGGTAACTCCAAAAAATTGATTAATAAGTACCAAACAGAAGTAAATATTAAAAAATTTATGGGACCTAAAAACTGTCTCTTAAAAATAATTGACCTTCTTTTTGAGTATAGTGATTTATAAGTAACTAATTTACCAAAAAGAATCCAAAAGAATCTCACAATATATGTTATCAAGTAACTCAAAATGCAAAAAAGAATAACAAGCATCACTTGATACAAAGGTACTTCTCCTAAATACATTGTAAAAAAAGATTCAGGTATATATTTACCCATAAATCCATGAGTCATTTCTTGGTAATACCTGTCAATATCATTGTAAGTGAGAGGAGAAATAAGCCACCTACTTCCTGTTTTAGTTTTTATCCTATCCAAGTAAATATTAAAAGGTTTTACCTTGCTATCTAAGGATATGATTTTCTCACGATAAAAAGGTAAGTCATCCTTACGATTACCTAACCTCAAAGGTGAAACGGTATCTAAATCGAATCGAAACTTTCGGTTAATTATTAAAGTAAACTTCTTAGATAAAACTAAGCCAAATTCTTTTTTTTGTTTCTCACTAAGCTGACGAAAATCAAAATAATTATCTATACCCTCATAGTCTTTCTTTCTTAATAACGACAAGAACTCAGAAAACATAACTCGTGGAGATCCGTCATCAGGTTCAATTATTTCTTTCTTCCTTTGCAGAACACTATAATCTTGTTTTTCACTCTTGCTATGATCTAATTGTATATCTTTTTTTTTGGTAACAAACATTCCTTGAGCGTACCCCCCTCTAAAATCTACGAACAAGAATGTAATCAAAGAAATAAAAAACAAGGTACGCACTCTAATCATAATACTGTCCTTTCAGAGATTATTGTTAAAACTCACAATGCACCAATTAAATAATCTAAGATCTTGTCTTTTTTCGTGTTCTTCAAAAGAAATGACTTAGAAATATATTTAGGAACATTCAATATTTTTCTAACAATAAGTTCATTAATTGTATCAAGGTATCCGATTGATGTTTTCCCTACGAGAAGAAGATTTAATTTCTCTCGATCTCCTGCAATTTTTAAAATATCTTTGAATCCTTTTAAATACAGATAGTCCTTAGTCATACCACCACTTCTATAGACTCTAGTTGTTAAATAAAAAGCTTTATCAAATTCTAAATTGTACTCATCTACTAAAAATACAAATGTTTCCTTGAAATCATTGTTCTTGATCTGATGATCAACAGCAATTACCCTCAACGCCAACTCTTTTAAGCGGCTAATAGTGAGATTTCCAGATTTATACTCACTTAAAATGGCCAAACCTTCTTGCGTATGCGTATTTAAAGGAAACCCCAATTGAAGAACTTTCAAAGGTTGTAATAAAGCATTTTCTGTAGTTAACATATGGATACCAATCTCATGATGCCTTAGTGCTTTTAAATGCTTAGTATTGAAACAAATTCCACTTTTAACCTTTAAAGTTCTTTTCGATGGTGAAAACACCGCGTGAGATGGAATATTTATAACTTGTTCTATTTTACCTGTAAAACCATACGAGTCTATTTCTTCTTGAATTTCGTCTATTGCATTACATGTTCTCAATATCTCATTTTCTTCCTGATACTCTGGGCACCTTAGTAGGAAATTTGCCATCCTTTTATCTTCATCACTTGGTGCCCCATAATATCTCAAACTTGTATACATGAATTTTTCAGACCCTCTAAATGACAAGAGATCAATTTCATCTATATAACTATCTATAACTCCTCTATACAAATTCTGTAATGCCACATCTGCAATGTCATCCACAGGTAAATCATAAAGCTTTCTTTTCAGAAGAGGTCCATCAATATTTAGTGGACAATATTCAAATTGTGGATTTTTTCTATATTTGGATGTAGTAAACTGTTTTTTTTCCTTTTCCAGATTACGAGGATTTATAAATTCCAAAACATCGAGTTTTTTAAGCAATTTAAAGATCTCTGTATCTATTTTCAATGCAGTGGCGTCAATTGTTGAGCTTAGGATCTCATGTTTCTTTTTAGCAACATATTTAGCTCTTTTTTCAATGAAATAATTTGCGTTATTAACTACTGCATTTTTTAAACCTTCTTTTATGTCAGCAACAACCTCTGGAAATACATCGCCTGAAAGTTCATCGCAATAAACCTTTTTGATTTCTGTTGCCAACACCAAGGTCTTTTTTCTGCTTTTAGTTATAGTTTTTAAAAAATTACCTCTTCCCATGAACACATCTTTTTCCTCAACTTCAACATCGATATATTCACTTTGTATCTTTGACAATTCAATTTTCCAATGATTAACGTATTTATTAAATTTTTTCTCAATATTTTCTGTACCGATGTTAAATAAAGGTGCTTTACCTGTAATGCGCTTATAGTTATAGGAGTGAATATCATAAACCAAACAAGCATTGAAACGTTTTTCCAACTCGAACACAAGTGTTAATACCACCATATAAAAATTCTGATGTTTTTTTAATGACAAATCCTTATCCACTTTAGATAATTTTTTGCTCCAGACCTTTTTTCCCCAAACTTTAGTGTAGATACATTCATTTAGAGGTCTATTGAGGTCATACTCATATCTACTATCATTTGCAATAATCCTGATAGGAAATGGTGAAATAAAATCACCTGTTAGTGGATCTTCTTCATACCACCTCTCATTGCGAGTTAAATTTATCTTATCTTTTAGCTCTGGTCTTAAATTTCCACCGTTATGTATAGCAGCACAAATATATGGAACGTAGTCATCAATAATCAATGTAAATGAACTATCATTTGAAATGCATGAAAACCTTCTTTTCTTTTTAATATTAGATACAATTTCGTCAACACTAAGTCGTTTAAGCATCTTCTATTGCCTTTCTAAATGCTACTTTTTTATTAATAGCGTCTTCTCTCTTCTTGTGTACAAGTTCAATAAAATCAATTATCTTTCTCTGTAATTTGACTTTATTAAGCTTATTGATTCTAGTGATCCCTCCAGGACTAAGAACATTTACTTCAATAAGTTTATTATCAATTATATCAATGCCAGCAAAGTAAATTCCATCAATAATTAGTTTTTGACCAACCTTTCGACATAATTCTACCTCCTGTTTATTTAAAGAGTACTTAGTTGCAACACCACCTGCATGAACGTTTGATCTGGCCTCTCCTGCCTTTGGGGTTCTTTTCATTGCACCTATTGGTTCTCCATTTAACATCAACACTCTGACATCACCTTTCTCTGCTCCAGAAATGTACTCTTGGAGAATTACATAATTCTTTTTTTCTTGACCTTCAACATAGAATTCCAACAAAGATCTAATACTTGAGTGTGCTTTTGTCTCAAGTAAAATTACACCTTGACCTCCGTATCCATCCAAAGGTTTAAGAATCATCCTATCAGCGGTGCATTCCTTAACCACACCTTCCAAATAGTCAACATCTTTTGACACATGTGTTTCAGGGATATATTCAATAGCGTCATAAAATGCTGTCGTATATATTTTACTTCCGGCCTTACGTAATCCATCGACATCATTTATTATAAATGTATCATCCTTGACTGAATCCAGAAAACTTAAAACAAGGTTATCCACAGGTGGGTTTTTACGAATAAATATTGCATCAAATCCCTTAATCGGAACTCTTTGCCTTGATAGTTTGGCTTTCTTATAGAATGTTTCGAGTTTATCGGAAAAAGTTTGATTTTTAGAGAACATATTGCAATAAGCATATGTCTCGTTATCCCTGACGGTTAGGTTTCCAGGAGCAAACAATCCAACTCTATGCCCTCTAATGCAAGATTCATGGATTAGCCTAACAGTTGAATCAATCTCAGGATTTAATTCTTCCCAACTATCAGCGATAAAAGCTATATGCATACCTACTCCCTCTAGAAAGTAACTTTACTTAACATCATTTAGTATTTCTTTTTTAAACTAATGACACTTATTATACCCATAGTATCTTAAAGGCTACAAGTTGCAACATAGTCCACCTTCTATTTACTGCTTCTTATGTCTTCTTTTCTAGTTTTAGGTTTTGCAATTAACTTCAATTGCTTGAGCATCTTAACAAGAGCTGGTGGAGTAGAGTCTCCTCTTGATCCTGTATATCCTGACCGAATACTATCTTCTAACACTTCATATGCTTTCATAGAAAGTTTAGAATGAGGAAATCTTCTAATAACTTCTTTCAAGTAAAAATTTTCACTCCAATAATCATGATCATTCCAAGAACGTGATCTAATATTTCCAAGCATAAATAAGGCCTTCCCAATATGCTTGCCACTATCATAATTATAAACATAAGGAACTAAATATGTCGCTGCAATATAGAAATCAGCATTGCCTGTATCGTCCGCAGGAAACTGAATCTTGTCCATCCCCTTTTGATAATATTTTTCTCCTAAAAAATATAATTCAGAAGGGTCTTTAGCATTCTTTGGCATTCTTCCAAACTTTTTCCATTCTTTCGCAACAACAATCCACTCTCGAATTGTATCCTCATGATCTTTATCAAACTTAACTATTGTTAGAACATGCTTAAAAAACTTAATCGCTTCGCTTGGATTTTTTTTTGTTTTTAAATAGATTCTACCTACCTGATCAACACACCAGAAAAGTTTTTCTTTTTCATTTGATGACTTTGAAACTTCAATAAATTGCTTAAAGAGAATTAATGATCTTTTATAATTTTTTCGATGGAACTCCATCTGCGCTTCTCGATAGATATCCTGAGGCATTTCTATCTTATTTACTTCGGCTTTTACAACTTTGTTGTTTGTTGAACAATTGGCAAGTAATGGCACCAATAGAATAAATAGCAATAAGTTCAATACCAAAAACCTCTCTGTTTTTTGCACTTCAATTTCTCTTTTCATTTTTAATTACTCTAATTTTTAAGTTATTTTGTTAATTTCATTAAGCCATCTTAGTTACTAATATTGATGTATTTACAGATCTAATTATCCATTCTGCAACACTACCTAAGAACATTCGTTCAATACCTTTTTTTGAATGAGTCCCAAGTATAACTAGATCCGCATCCTTCGTATTTAAATAATCCGACACACTTAGTCTTAATTTTTTACCCTTTTGAACAGAAATAACATGACTGTTTATACCATCATTTCTTGTCTGTTCATTAAAAAAAGTCACAAATTTTTCAATAATATCATCTTCATAAATTTCCATTAAGCTATCTGGGGTAAGCTCAAAATCTTTTGCATACCTATAACGGCTAGGTGTAGTGTAAACATACCTTTTACGGTTTTGTAACCTTTTCATGGTTGACGATTTTGACCTTATTCTACATATGACTTCACGCTACATCTAAAAAAAGAGAATATAATTTCATAACTTCAACTTTATAAATTATTT
>JADHTQ010000062.1 GCA_016784965.1 Bacteriovoracaceae bacterium
AAACATCAACTGCAGCTTTCCTGTCACTGTCAGCCTTCACCACAATTTCAATGTTTTCACCATACTCCATGAATAAATAACGATTGTTAACAGTTGTAAAAATTCGCCCTGAATTCTTATCTGCTAACTTGATTTTTGCCTTATTCATTGTTTGAACGTAGCTCAATAACTTTTCATATGCAGCGGCCTGAGGAATATCAACAACAGTTTTAAAGTTTACATCTTTGGCATATATATCGTTAATACCTTTGAGTTTTGCCTGATCTAAGTACTTACGGCAAGCGGTGAGACTAATTATAATATTACCAACAAAAGTTGCAACGGCTGTTACAATAATATCACCCAATACTGTGTCATAAATTGGGTCATGGTAATATACTGTTACAATCGATGCCCCAACGAACAGTATAGGATATGTTGTAAAAAATAACCTATAATATAACTTACTCATGACTCAAGTCCTCGTATTAAAAAGCAAAATTGCCGCCAAATTGATCCATCATACCTACGTTACCATTTTGCTTACTTCTCAACAAACCACGTCGATTTCTTTTTTTGTAAGTTTTTAAAAAGAGACCACCTTCAGAGTAAGGTGCAAAATCGTTATAAATGCTCTCTAATTGTAATGAACGTGATTGCTCTTCAGAGAATATTCTTGATAGCTCCTTATAGTATTGTAATTTTATAGAGTACACTGCTAAAGCACTGTCTTCCCCCTTTGAAGAAACGCGATCTCTTTGCTTGTTAAGCCACTCATAAAGCACTTTTTTCTCTTCTTGAGTTAATAGATCCTTGGGATCTGTATATTTTCTAATTTTTTTTGATTTTTTACCCCTTCTTCTAACAAGCTTTCCCTCGGCCTTTTGCTTTCGTGCTTGGTTTAATAACGCCTTAAACTTTTCATCATTCAAACGATTCGATCGTCTATATATCCCACGTCTTGCTGTTGATAATTCGACAACTTTAGTAAAATTTGTTGTATATCTAATGTTTTTGATGGAACTGAAATAGTTTCGCCTTGCCCATTTTTGCTCAATTTATCTTGATAATTTGGTAACAATTCAGTGTCTATCATCAATTGATCATCGTGGAGTTCCACAGATGTGTTAGGTTTGCAATCAGGATCAGCAGGTTTACACTCTGGTGCAGGCCTTGGATCGGTCTTCGGTTCAGGTTCTGGGTCCGTCTTTGGTTCAGGTTCTGGGTCCGTCTTCGGTTCAGGTTCTGGATCTGTCTTCGGTTCAGGCTCTGGATCTGTCTTCGGTTCAGGCTCTGGATCCGTCTTTGGTTCACCTTCTGGTCCTGTTTCTGGATTACTCTTTGGTCCTGGTTGGACTGGTGCAGGATTTTTCTCAGGCACAGCATTGTTACTATTTTCAAATTGAGTATTTATGCGTTCAATCTCCTCACAAGTGCCAACACATTGTTCTCGAGTTTTCTTGTAAACTACATCACCAACAAACAATCCAACAATTAATCCTATACCTCCTCCATCAATACTACCTCCTGTCGTATATGAACCAATTGCAGCACCAGTTGCTCCGTATGATATTATATCTATCAATTGAGTAACAGTACTACTGCAGTTACCAAAACAAGAAGTACTCTCGGCAACTTCCCGGTTGCCATCAAATATCGGTCCCTTGCCAAATCTATTTTGCCCATTAGCATAACGTGGATCATGTCTTATTGGGTCTCTGCCTGTACCTGTGCCATTATCTCCATTGTTAATACCCAAACCAGTTTGAGCCCCTTCTGCTCCACTTTGACCAAGTCCTGATTCACGAACATTAATGTAACGTGGATCATGTCTTATTTGGCCTCTACCTGTACCTGTGCCATTATCTCCATTGTTAATACCCAAACCAGTTTGAGCCCCTTCTGCTCCACTTTGACCAAGTCCTGATTCACGAACATTAATGTAACTTGGATCATGTCTTATTTGGCCTCTACCTGTACTTGTGCCATTATCTCCATTGTTAATACCCAAACCAGTTTGAGCCCCTTCTGCTCCACTTTGACCAAGTCCTGGTTCACGAACATTAATGTAACTTGGATCATGTCTTATTTGGCCTCTACCTGTACTTGTGCCATTATGTCCATTGTTAATACCCAAACCAGTTTGAGCCCCTTCTGCTCCAACTTGACCGAATCCTGGTTGAGCCCCTTGGCCAAATTTCTGTAACGTGCCAATTGCATCGACTAAAGTACTATCATTTGACCCGCTCAACTCATTATCTTGATAACTGATAGTTCCAGCAGATTTAAATAATTTGGATACTCCACTTTTTTTAATATCATTAGCTTGTTCACCAAAACCCTGCAATAAATTTTGTGGACCAGAAAGTGCACCCCTCGATGCTTCATTCTGAAAAAGAGCAGTAAGGCCCTGTTCAGTAGTCGGTAAATCAAGTTTTGCCTCAAGCAAATCTCCAATTTGAGGATTAACTTTAGAAATAATAGTTGAGAACACTCCTGAAACAGAGTAATTGCCTCTAGCGTATGATTGATCCAAACCTACCAGTGCGGGTCCAATAAGGCCTTTCCAGATGCCGGCTTCGTTAATATTTTTCATTAAATTTTGTTGTGTCCAGATACTGCCACTTGAAGGGATTTTAATCATATTTGTTAGGTAACCGGTAAGCTCTCGCAACTCTCTTTTATCCAATACAATAGTTGCTTCTCTTGCCCGAATTATGTCTTGCAATAATTCATTCTCTGCTCTAACAGTTATTGTATATAAAAATAGCATCAAAACTAATACTAAGTAGCGTGAACTCATATCTGCCCCCATTAATAACACAAAACGGGCTAAATGTAACATTGATCATCGCCCACTACAATGATTGTGTAAATTTTACAAATCGCAATAACTTACGCTGTGGCCAGTAAAAATTAGATTGAGATAATTATCTTTTTACATTCATGAGTTCTAAATAAAAACTTTTTTGCCATAAAAATCCTTATAAGCAATATTGTGTTTATGCATATTACAGTCTGATCACACTGTAATTCCAAGAACCATAAACGACTTATTAATACGGTATAAGAGAGGTGAAAGCATGAATAACATGTTTTATATCTTAAAATAAAAAGGAGAAAAAAGTGACGACAACTATTAAAAAAGTAGAGAAAAAAAATGATGAGCAGTCTGAATTTGTAGAACGTGTTTTGAAAGGTGGGAAAGCGGCTCTTTTCACCTTTGGCCAAGGATTCCTATTCGGTGCCGGCACTTTGGTTGCAAACCGCTTGTTATCGAACAAGCTAGTAGACCAACATTCCACCAATGCTAGCGATAATGAGAGTGTTCTTAAATTTGACCGCAAAGCCTCGAACGCTTAAATTGTCTACCCCCGCATATACATCAGTTTGCGGGGGTATCCATGTTAGCCTTCTGTATAAATGAGCAGACTTTCGCTCACTTTCCAAAAAACCATAGCAACAAATGAAAACATAAGGAGCTTAAACATGCAAAACCTTAAAGATGCGCGAAACTCAAACAAGTTGAGCGTAACTAAAACATTCAATAATGTTACCGCCAAAAAGTCCGACTCGACAAACCGGATGTGCCAGCAGACGTGTGGGACTATATGCACAACAAATCTACCTGTTCCTTGAATATTTGTGTTAATAATAATTTTTCTAATCTTCAAATTAACTATAAATAATTTATTATTATATTTGTTGTCGTATCAAATGCAAATAAAAAATATTACTCTCCCACTGGATAAAATAAGTATCGATTTTGGCTTTATATTAATTTTACAGTTTGAGCAGTTCTAAAATTTCTTCCTTGTCTAAATTTTCAGTGCAATCTTTATTAAATTTATAATTTATATCAGGAGTTACTCCCTTGCCCTCTATGGTATAGTTCTGAGGTGACTCCATAGCCACAAACGGCAAACATAAGGAATAGCCCATCCCACATTGATAAGTGTCTTGTGCTCCAACAACTGCACCATAAGTTGTTTGTCCAATTAATGTTGCCCTCTCTGTTTCTTTAAGACTCTGTGCAAATATTTCTCCAGATGAATAAGTATTTTTATCAATAAGTAAAACACAGGTATTGTTAACAGTGAACTCAACACTTTTAGGTGTGTGCCAATATATATATGGAAAAGTAGAGCACGCCTCTACATCAAGCTGGTTGCCATCATTTTGGGACTCTACGAAAGGATAAATAATATGAGGCTGATGTCTTTTTCTCCAGTTTGCTAGTTTACTAGTAAGAAAATGATGATTGCTCCCAAGTAAGTAACCTAGTAGTTGGCCATTTCCACTGACAGATCCACCACTGTTTAACCTTAAATCAAGAATAATAGGCCTATTGTTGTCAGTAGCTTTTTTAAAAGCATCAACTATAGGAAATATAGAAAATATTGGTATTGAAAAAGATGGTATTTTTAAATAAAGATAATGCTTATTATCTTCAAAAAAAAATTTGTAGTGATCTGGAACCTCTTTGCTTTTTATCGTAGAATATTCTAGCCTTTTTTCTGGTGTAATAAATTTAGTATGGCTTAATGGGAGCTCTCTATCAATTAACTCACTCATTAGTTTTTGAAAATCAGAAATATTATCCAGCATTGTAAGATCATTACGATATCTATCCCTTATTTGCTGCCATTTTTTTTGAATAAAGTTTCTGTCGATATATGAACTCTCTATATGTTCACATGCTTTATTAAATATTCTTAAAAATAAATCATTCATAAACTTATTCTCTATCAGTATAAAACTACAATCCATCAACATCGCACCGCACAGTCTACAGCTCAACTGCTTTAAAGTCTACTATCGACTTGACACAGTGTAGTAATTGCACGTTTCGAAACGACTATCTCATTAAATAATATATAATTACTATAACTTTAGTGTACTTAGCTCCACATTAGGTTCTTATTTGTGAATATGAAATACATAAATAAGTATATTTTTACACGAATCGTGCTTTCTGGTTGCCTCACTTAAAAATATATGCTTTAACTCACGAAGTTTATAAAAAGGATGCGCAGGTGTTAAATATCGCTGTTATAGAGGATGACAAGTATTACAGAAAAGACATTGCTGGACACCTTTCTCGTTTTGGTAAGGTAGACGAAGGCAAGTCCCTGTCTGATGCAATCACCCTTTTTGATGCTAGAAAGTACGACATCGTATTTATTGATCTTAACCTTTCTGGAAAAATGGAGGGTCTTGATGTTATCAAGGAAGCAGTTAAAAGAAAAATACCCCCCATTGTTATCACAGGTTATACTTCTGAAAAATTAGTATCAAGGGCCTATCAACTTGGGTGCAAGCATTATTACAATAAGCTAGACATTCAAAATAGCTTTGAAGAGCAAATGGCTCCTTTTCTTAGATCTCTAGTTTATAAACAAGAAGATGACATTTTTAGTAATAGTTTTGTTACTCGGAATAACATTCTCATTAAAAATATCAAACTTGTTACCGAACAAATGTTCTTAAAAAACAACAAAGTATTTATTACTGGAGAAAAGGGAGTAGGAAAAACAACTATTGCAAAATTTATTCATAAATTTAGTACAGGGTCAATGGATAGTTTTATCCATGTAGATATTCCAACTTTAGAAAATAATATGATTGAGCCGCTTCTTTTTGGATATAAAAAAGGTGCGTTTGCAGGAGCAAGTGATGACTTTAAAGGTTTAATAAAACAAGCAGATAAAGGAACTTTGTTTCTTGATGAAATTAGTTCGCTCCCCCCGAGTCTCCAAAAAAAGATTATTAAAGTAGTAGAAGATAAGCAATTTTACCCACTTGGTTCTGATCAACTAATCAAATCAGATTTTAGATTTATAACCTCTACAAATGAAAATGTTGAGGGGTTGATAGAGTCAGAAAGGTTGAGACCAGATTTCTACTTCATGGCAAAAGATGTGGAGTTAATTATACCCCCCCTAAGGGAGAGAGTTGAAGATGTCAGACCTCTAGTCGATCATTACATAAACAAAAGCGGCACAAGCTTATTAGTATCAAATGATTCTCTTAAATTACTAGAAAATTATCGTTGGCATGATAATGTCCGAGAATTGAAAAAGCTAATCCATTCATTCTGTAATTGCAATACAGAAATGATTTCACTTATAAACCTCCCCGAACATGTCATAGAGAATACAATACCAAGTGGACAAAGCACCCCATTAGCAAGTGTATATACAAAAGGGATATCAAACTTCATAAAAAAACATGGATTAAAAAAATTAATTGAAACGATAGAGATAGAATCTTTTAAAGAATTCTATGAAAAAAACCATTTTCACTATATGAACACTCTTGAGGAGCTACATATATCAAGAACAGCAGGATACAGAATAAAGGCTAATATTAAAAAGCTTGATAAGGAGAGACACCTTGTTCACTGATAAAGAAAAACTTTTGCATGATTTAAATGGGAACATAGTCCGACTAGGATCGATTTTTAATATTTTAAATAAAATAGAAAACTCTAAGGATCAAGAAATATCTAAAAATGAAATGAACCAAATGCTTGAAGATGCGGAACAAACAGCAATATTGCTTAATAATGATATCAAAACATTCATATCAATAAATATGAATAACTAGGAGAAGATTAATGATAAAGAAAAAAGATTTACTTGTAGCTCTAACTATAACTATGCTTTCATCAGGTGTAAATGCACATAATAAAGCATTGGAGATAATTGAGGAAAATAATCTAGCTGATGGGCTGAATGAGCAAGAGATAACCGAAAGGATTGGACTTAGTAAGGCATTAATCAAATCAGATATATATGGTATAGAGAATGCACTTATATATAGTTTTGATTTAGAGAGTGATGAAGTTGAAGAATTACTTGAGATGTTTGAAGGATCTCTTCAATACATGGCTAGGGGAGGTAACGGCTTAACTATAAGGCTAGTACAGTAGAGTATTAGTAAAGGATAATCTAAACATGCTAAAAAATGTCCGATGGCACATTGTTCCTTCATTATTTTGTAATTACAGCTGTGATCACTGTTGTAATCATTCAGGCCCACAGATGAAAAAATCTCTTTCACAGAAAGAGCTACAAAGCTTAAAAAGAGGAATGATGACTCATAATCCAAGCGAATTACAGTTTGTTGGAGGAGAACCATCTCTTTTCATTGATGAGATTAATGAAATAATATCGTATCACAATCATTACGATAAGATCAACATATCATTGGCCACAAATGGCTGGTTTGCAACCACTACTACAAGGGCAATAAAGTACTTGAAAAAGTTCAAACGACTAACACACATTCAAATGTCATTTGATATATTTCATAACTCAAGAAGTAAAAAAGAATATGTTATAAATATGGACCAAGCATGTAAGACGCTGAACCTTAATTTTAACCTGTCAATAACAATTACAGATGTAAAAGAATTGGTACTTGCCAAAGAACTAATTCAAGAATTTGGAGTTAGCGCCGCTATTGGCAAAGTTGAATCGTCTGGCAGAGCACTTATCAATGGAATAGCCTTTAAGTACCCCGCTTACGATAATTCTGTTGTAGATAAAAGATGTACTAATCTTGAAGGTATCACTTTTATTGCAAACAAGGGTTTTACGATTTGTAGTTCAAATTTAATTTTTAATCATGATATTCCAGAAATGTTTAGTGAGAGTATTGAGGATCTTTACAGTAATAAATATTTCCAATTGTTAAAAAAATGCACGATGGGAGAGATTAGTAAAAAACTAAAAGTGGAAATGTTAAATGATCCTAAATATTCATCCGTCTGTGCAAACTGCGAGTATCTATTTACAACATATTGGAAAAACAACAATGAAAAAAATAAAGCTAAGTAACTACATTGATCTTTGTTCGTGGGAAAAATTACATGAAAAAGAAATTTGCCAAGACGATTGGACTATATTCCATGCTGATAAAGGCTCACTAAATGAGGTTATAGAAGTTGATAAAAAACTTTCTAGTAAGTATATTCTTCAAGTTCAATTCTTTATAGAATGTAAGAATATTCAATTAACTCATGACGATCAAGAAGATCATGACTTAATTAAAGAAACGAGAATGACAGGGGACCCTGAGTTCGATAATCTTTTTAAGAATAATTATAATTTATATTTTTTAGATCACTGGAGAAACTACCTTGGTATTGAAAAGATGGATATGTATGACCCAGATCCTTTTTTATCAATAAAAGGATCTAACATCTCAACTATTCGTAATAGAAATAATAACCTGCTTTCTATCTCAGCATTCTTTCCCTATAACAATTTCTTGAGCCAAGATGTTAGATTAATCGGATGGGTATGGATTAATGAAAATTTAGATTGGCCAACAAGAAAGAATGTTCATTCAGTTTTTATAGAGTCACTAAAGTCAAGTGAGCATAAGTATTTTCAAGCAGGGATATTAAGCAAGAACCATCGATCATTAAATTTTTTTACAAAAATAGGATTTGAGCCATTATGCATATACTTAAGACCTTTATAACACTTTCATTTATTTTACTAGTATCGTGTAGTCAGAAAATTAAGAGCGATGATGTGTGGAATGTAATATCTGTTGGACTACCAAAAACTGTAACAACAAAAAAATCATTTCATAATATGACCCTTTACATATTAAAACAAACACATGAACCATATTTTCGTCAAGCAAATGGAGGCTACAAATCAAATATATTATCTAGTTGGAAAAGAAATAGTGAAAACACATTTTTTAAACTTTGCCTGAAAAATGATTTGTTATTTAAAAAAGGTATTAAGTTTGCTACTCAAGACATGAAAAAAGGACTCCAAGGTTATTTTGACAACAAGAAAGTATTTGTAAAATTAAACATAGAAAACAAATGTCTTTTATTTAATTTTTCTAATCCCATGAATAATTTTTTTGAATCCTTATCAAGTTATGAATTGGCTCCAACGTATCAAGAGAAGGGGGGGGATTTTGAATATGGTCTGGGTTATTTTCAAGTAACAAGTATACTGCCAGGAAAAATAATATTACAACGAAAAATACCATTAAGCGGATATTATAATCATATTCACTTTAATGATTATCACGGAGCTTCTGATCCGGCCCTTGGGAGAAGCGGCATAGAAGACTACAATAGAGTTTTATTGTCTGACTTCCCTAACAATAAAGTCAAAGAATATAAGAAGATTGATGTTACACTACTTCAAACATTTAATTTGGCCATTAATATTAATGATAAAGACCTTCGAAAAAAAGTTTTTAACTGTCTAGATATTGAGGAGTTAAGGTCTGCATACATGCCAAACCAAAGAGCATTTTTAGATATTAAAACAGTTTTACCTATAGGAGTACTTGCTGCACAGAAAGGTAAAGCACAACAAAAATGTCATAGCCCTGACAAAACAAGTACAAAGAAAACTACTCTCAATTTTATAAATTGGATGCAGGGAAATGAAAAGCACCTAAAAAATTTATTTGATAACTTTCAAAAAGCAACAGGAGTGAAAATTGTAATTAAAAACATGACCCTTTCTGAGTTTGTTAAAAGAGCTATTAATAAAGACAAAGAATTTGATCTGTTTGTATTTGCATTGGATGCAGTTAAGGCAGAGATTGAACCTTTTTTTGTTTTAATTCACGGAAAATCATCAATTCTCTCGCCAAGCATTGATAGAATAGAAGAACAATATAAGAAAGTCTTCAATAACAGAACTACTGAGTATGAGACAGAACAGGTAAAAACATTGTCTAATATGTTCTTAGACGAATATCTTATTCTACCTCTTTATCAGGAAAAACGTATTTTTTTCTATCCTACCAGGGTGGAAGGCCTTGAGTTTGGTAGAGATTTTCTAGAGTATCCTGAGGTTTGGAGGTTGAGGCATGAGTAATTTAAAAAACCATTACTTGCACTCATTAAAAAATATACTTGCTCCAGTTATAATTTTTACTTTTGTATTTTTTATTTTTTTTGTATATACCAGCATAAGTAACATTGATAAATCTATGCGCTATGCCTTATCCACAGAATCGAACCAATTAGAAAAATTGATAAATAGTAGTGATTTAATTTCAGTTCAACGACTATTCCTGCGTATTAAACCTTCTCCAATTAATTATCTCTCTTTGAAATTAAGTAAAGAATTTCAAAATACATTTTATGATAAATATTCTGTGGGACCGGGAAATTTTTCAAAGGTCTGGACAATCACAAGATCATTTAAGCTGTCACAAAATGGTCTTAACCTTGGGTATGTTTTCTATTCAATTGATGTTAAATCTCTGATAAATGAAATCATAAGAGAATACTACGGCATATTTACAATTTTAGTTTTGTCATCACTATTTACGATATGGTGGACAAACAGAGCGAACATTAAAACTCTACAACGCTTAGACCGCAACCTTACTAAAATGGCCAAATTAGACGGATCAAGCGACCTAGATTTATATAGCATCCAAGAAGAACTGCTCAAAACGTTTAAAGAAAATTCTCAATATGCATTTTCTGAATCACTCTATAAATTATTAAGTAAGGTGACTGGATATTTTGAAATAAAAACGAAAGTAGAGTCATCTGAGGCAATCAAAAAAATGACTTCTCAAGTTTCTCATGACATCAAATCCCCATTAGTCGCACTAAAAATGGCAACTCAACACATAGACGATTTGCCTGAGGATATAAGAATTATTATTAGGGGAAGCGTTCAAAGGATTGAAGATATTGCGAATGTTCTTTCGGCAAAAAAGAAAGTAAAAAGTGAAGCGAATTATTCCAGAAAAGAAAGAGTGCTCCTGTCAAGCTTAATAGAAGAAATCGTTACTGAAAAAAGAATGCAATGTAGATCAAAGCTAAATATCAACATCGACTCCAACTTGGATGTTTCATCATATGGCCTTTTTGCTTACATTGACCCTCGAGAAATAAAACGCCTATGCTCAAATGTCATCAATAACTCCATTGAGGCATTCGACCATGGAGGTATTGTCACTATAAATTTAACTTCTATGGAAGATGATAAGAATAGAATAATAATAGAAGATAATGGCAAAGGCATACCCAAAGAGCATCTAGATAGAATATTTGTTAGAGGAGAAACATTTGGTAAAGCTTCAGGTAGTGGATTGGGATTGGCCCACGCAAAAGAGACGGTTGAAAGCCTAGGCGGGCATATTTTTATTAAGTCTACTCCCAATGTTGGAACAAAAGTAATAATTGACCTCCCAAAAGAAAAGGAACCCCATTGGTTTGTACCTCAATTACTTCTCCAAAAAGATTCTACTATTGTTATCTTAGATGATGACAGCTCAATTCATAATGTATGGAATGAGAGATTTAAAGAGATTGATATAGAATCATTAAATGTAAAAGTTGCTCATTTATCTAATCCTAAAGAGTTTCACAACTGGATGGAAAAAAATGATATAAGCCGTAATATTCTATTTTTAAGTGATTATGAACTTATAGGGGCCCAAGAAAGTGGTTTAGATCTGATTGAAAAGTATGAAATCCAGAAACAATCAATTTTAATCACAAGTCATTATGAAAATAATGAGATTAGATTTAGATGTAAAAAAATAGGCCTAAAGCTAATACCTAAATCTTTAGCAAACATTGTGCCTATCAAGTCGCCAGTTGTCAAAGACATAGCCATGTATAACACAATCCACTGCGATGATGATAAGTACCTTAGAATGTCATGGAAGATGAGTAATAATGACCCTAAAGTAAATATACTATCAATTGCCAACCCTAAAGAATTTTCAGAATATGAAAAAGATGTTTCAAAAGAAGCATCATTTTATATTGATTATGATTTTGGAAATGGAAATATAAGTGGATTAGAGTGGGCTAAAGAGCTATATACAAAAGGATATAGGAAATTATTTCTCTCTACAGGACACTCTGAAACAGCAATTAAAGATACTTCTCACTTACTAGGTTTTGTTTCAAAAAGGGCTCCCTGGGCTTAATTCAATTAAGCCTAAAACTAGTATAACTTCTCATTGGAGCCTGTAAATAAAAAAATATTTATTTTGCTTAGTTTGTAAGTCTAATAATGTGATTCGCTGCATTTCCCCTGTCCATGCCTGTTTTCAGAACACATACTCTATAATCCAGAACACTAATTAATACTTAAACTAAGTAACAGTTTGAAATCAATATGCTCGATATTGGCACAAATATTGCTTTGTATTTGTCAGCACGTGTTTTTCGATATTACCAATAGGAGCAAGTATGTTACAAAAAAGAAGCATAATTTACACAATAATTTCCAACCTTATACCATTTACAGACTACAGAATTTCACAACAAAAAAAAGACCTCTAATCATCATATAAAGGAGTTAATAAATATGAAGAAACTAATCTTAACATTGTCACTTTTGACACTTTCGAAACTAACTATGGCAGTGCCCTCTGCTTTTACAAATAACTGTGGAGCCTTAGACATTGTTAATGATACAACTTCAACTGTTTTAAGGGACAATGAAGATTGTAGTACCGCTTGGGTACTTCCCCCCACCTATGGATTAACAAGCTTAACAGGATATACCCCAAATGGGAATTTAGGATTTTGCCAAGAAATTAAAGACATTCAAGGTGTACTTAGAAGTCTTGTCGCAAGAATGGCTAAAATTTACAAAGAGATTGAAGGGTTAAAAGAAGAGTACACTGAAAAAGAAAAGAAGTATTTAGAAGCAAAAAGCGCAGTTCATTTAGTAGAGCGATCATTAGAGTATCAAGAAATTTCTGACCTCGATGATAAGATAGTTGAGTTACAAGAGGATATAGATGAGTTAATGGATCAGCGGCTTTCATGTGTGGAAAATTGTGGCTATATAAGGGATGAGATGAGTGAAAAAAAAGAAGAGAGACGTAATTTAAAAAAACGATTACTTAACCTTAAAAGAGAATATTTTGAAACTGTACGTGAGCATAGAAAGGCCCAAGCAAGGTTAGATTCAGCACAATTTGCGCTTAATAATATAGAAACTTCTATACAACTAAGAAGTGATAAGACTACAAAATTAAAAACTACACTTCAACAGTGGCTTGCTTTTTACTCTAAACTAGAGGGGGGCACAGCTCACTTAGATTATGATACTGGTTGGACACAAAATACAATAAACCTTAATGAAAAATATGATGGTAGATATCAATTTAAACAAGTTGCGACTCGTAATGCCCGAATTAATGCTAACTTTGTCGGTGCTGGTGATAAAGACACATACCTCTCTTCAATGCCTGCAATACTTGATTATGTTATAGATGGAATCAAGTTTACTCCGTGGGGTGACAATGAACATGTGGAACATACAGCATTACCTTCACGTTTAGCTGGATCTGTAAGGCTTTCTTTAATGGGAGGATGCCCCATGTATTACAAAAACTTCCTTGAATCAGAAAATCTTGTTAGAGATGAAACATTAAATAAAAAAATGGATTTTGCACTTAGCTCAACCTATGAATATCCAGCAGCATTTAAATTTAAAGTTACTGCTAAGTACAACCTTTATAAGTTTTATGAAAAAATTGCCACTTCATCTAGTAGAGGAGGTTTTTTTAGTAGAAAACATTATAAAAGTATTGTTGAAAACAAAATAGATAAAGATGCCTTTACCATCGACTGGCAACTAGAAGATGAAAGTTACTCAAAAGAGGAAAAAGAAGAAATTAGAAAATCTCTAAAGTCAGACTTGATTGCAAGAGTTCTTGGCACTATGGCAACACCAATTTATTCTACCGCACCAAGTGTCTATACCTACACGCCAATGCAGACTAGAAGTGGGGCAATCGTTGTAGCACAAGGGATTAATCAAACCTGTGGGTATTTTAGTATCTATTGTCGGGGTGCATATTGGGTGCTAAGGGGGCTTGATGCTATTTGGGGAAGTTCGCGTGCAGAATCAAGGTATCGCTCAACTCATGATCGTACAGCTGAAGAAACATGGAGCACTTCAGAAGCGAAGTGGCGTGCAGCGGCTACCGGTTTTGTTGGAAGGAAAATTTAAACAAGCAAAAATCATAAGGGAGTGCTAGTGCTAGTTGATAAGTACTCCCATTTAAAAAGAACAGAGGAGATATACACAATGAAATGCTTAATACTTGTTCTAGGTTGTTGCATTTTCAACCTAACTTATGCAAGCGATAATTTTTACTACCAAGATATTAAATACACTCTAACAAAGGTAGAAAAGAAATATTTTGTACATCCGTCCTCTTACCAGGCAACAATAGATGATGTTAGTGGATTAACTAAAAATGATTGCACTGAGCTTGCACAATATGTATCTGGTAGTGAATGGCTTTATCAAAAATGTATTGAAAAACCTGAGTTATCAATCTGTCAAGTTGCAAGAGATGGTATACTCTTTAAAAGTAAGGAGGAACATTTTCAATCACCTGTTCTACTTACTCCCACAAATAGAAGCTGGGAGGTGATACTTAAAAAAATATCAGTTAATGAACAAGCTCTTATAGAATTTGCTGCCAGCAAGTATAATATAGAGGAAGAAAACATCATACTTAAGATAAATCCCAAAATAGAAATTGGAAAAATCCTCATCATAGAGAGGTCGGACACATCACTTTTAGACAAAGTAGGTAAAATTGTTCCAGTTATTAGGGGAAGTCTTGATCTAATTAGGGTTGTCGATGGACTCCTTGTTTCTAATAACCGCTTTTTGGCATGTGACTTGGAAAATGAGGCCATAAATATTAAGTCCTATATGTCTCAGATACTTTCATATACAGATTCTATAGCGAAAGAAAATTTAGATTTGATTTGGGATTTGTATAATGATGTTTATACAACCATAAATTTAGATAGCTTTAAGAATGTACCAAATTTAGTTCAAGCAGCGTTAATTGGATATAAAATGGGTGTAAAAATCAAAAAAAGCAAACTAAATGAAAAAGGCTATAAATTCTTGCAGCTTCTTGAAGATCTATTTGTGATTGAAGGGGGAGTACTTGAGTTAAAACACTTCGATTCAAAAGAAGAGCTAAGGAGCAAACAATATGCGGACCTTACATATTCAAAACAGATAACGACAAGTTGGAGTTTATAATGAAAATTACGTTCCTTTTGAGATATTTATTAATATTTTCTACATTTCTACTGCTTGCTTGTGGCAAAGATGAAAGAAAGCAAACGAAACTGCCTGAAAAGATCTCAATAACTGGCATTGAGAGCGCTAGTGCCGTTGTTATTAAATGTCTAGAAGATAGGTTACATTTTTTAAAAAATAAGCCTCTAGACATCAAAACATTTATACACAAAATAAGTACCGCTTCTGTGGCCTGCAATGCATCCAGTAATGATGTTTTAAGTTATGCCAATGAAGTTTTCAAGATACATGGAGATATTTTATGAACCATAAAGCAAGTATTATTCTGCTCACCACTTCGTTGGTATTATGTGTAATTGGGTATGAGTTTTATCTCGAATCTAATAATATCGATGACCTTGCATCTCCACAAGAGAAATTAGAAATCAAGAAAGTAAAAATAAATAAATTACGCTATAAAATCGAAAAAAAAGAAACATTAAGTCAAAGCAACGTAAGAAACAATAGTTTCGCAGAAAGAAATGATAGAAACTTAGCTGTATTAAACATGAAGGAGATTGATGAAAAAATACAAGAAATCGATGAGAGAATTGTGGCCAAAGATTTCATAGCAAGAGCAAACAATGAAGCTTTATCATCATCTGAAATCAAAAGTTTAAAAAACTTATTAATTAAACGAAACGATCTCTTTAAAGCAAAGGCCAAAAAAATGTTATTGGAGTTATGATAATGAAGTATCTATTTTTACTATTTCTAAGTTTTGTTTTGTATGGAAATGATAACCAAAATACTACCTTTAAAGAGATAGGCTTGTATAGACCATATAACAAAAAAGTAATTACAAGCATAAGAAACTTACAAATGTCTGACTTATCAATTCACCCTAAAGTTTTAAATATGTATAGTGATTTAAAATCAAGACGGGCCATTGAAACTACTTCAATTAATAACGATGACTTTAACAACCAGTTTATAGCAAATAATCCAAAAATATTTTTTAACAATACTGACTATAGAGTTCCATGTAGTACAGTGAAGCACGCACACCGAGCAGCACAATACTTTTTTAAGAGGTTTAAAAGACTAAGATCTGAAGCATTGGACTTACTTACTAAAATGGACACTGCTTCAGTTGATGATTTTGATAGTATTGCTGATTTTTACCAAGAAGTACTCGATGAAATTGTAGAAATATTAGATCTGGTTGAAAATGCATATCCCACAGCTTTTGATATAATTGATCGACATGCAGTATATACCTTCAAAGAGAGTGAGGAATATACAAATAAAATCAATCCTCCTGATAGCATACCTCACGGTATAGTTAAAGTATCAAAAATAAAATTTGGTTCAAATCAATGGATTCCAATCTATACTGGCATAAAGGGTATTTCTAACCTTATTGGTGAACCTATAGTTGATCAAGGTTACAGAGTTAAGGTGAAAAGGTATCTTACTCCACTAGAGGCCTGTTTAGGAGACCTTAGAATCTCAATTATTGGCACAGTGAAATTCGGTAGAAAAGCAAAAAGAAGATACAAAGATTCTCTTCCATATCGCCCAACCCCATGGCCTACAATGCCTCCGTGGGTAGATCCTATACCACCATGGAGGTACCGGTCTTCAGGTGGTAGTTTTAATGTAAGATAATAGGAGTTATGTAAAATCTCAGGATACTGCCAAAACCTTTATTTTGAACTCAGACGATTGAAATAAACTGTCCTGATCTAAACAAATATAAAGTGGGTAATATAGTTATGATATTACTAATGATCTATTATTTGAGACCTAACTCTTGTTGTCTTTTTACATGAGATGCCCAAAATTGTAGATCTTTCTGGTTTACTTTTTTCACATTATCCTCCTTGCAAAGTGAAAAGTTAACATGACAACACTAGTTTTTTACTAAGCGACATAGGCAAATCATCACTTCCAAATATTATGGTATAAGTTGAGAAAGTTTTTTCCAGGATATGGCAGTAATCCGATCCGATAGAGTTAGGTCTTTTTCTGTTTGGCAGACGACAAAACCTTTTTGGGTGTCTTGGTATTCATCGAGAAAAAGTTCAAGGTGACGTATATCTCTTTTTTTAGGGGTAGAAGTGAGTTTTACTTCAATTGGAATTTGCCCTGACGGGGAATCAATGATCCAGTCTACTTCTGGGCCATTTAAATCTTTCCAAAATTTTATTTTTATTTTTTTTGATTTCAGCCTTGCTAATTTTATCAGTTCAAGTCCTATAAAGTGTTCAAAAAGCTCCCCTTCTTTTTCTTTTGATAGATTAGTTCCCTCATTGGCACATTGTCTTCTCACTCCCATATCAAAAATTAAGTATCGAGATGATTTGACTAGCCTTTTTCTGGTAGAGCTTTTTACAACAGGGTCAATTCTTTCGGCAACTAAGGTATCGACAAGAACTTGAAAATAATTTTGGACGGTTGTATGGGCGACTCCTAGTTCTTGTGAGATGGAGGAAAAACTTAGAAGTTTTGATGATTCAATTCCTGCAAACTCTAGAAAGCGATTGAAGGTACCTACTTCTCTTACAAGCGCCTCCATTCTGATCTCTTCTTCTAAGTAGGTTTGTACATAAGACTCAAGCAGTGTTTCGATGTAATCATCGTCATTTTCAAGTGATATTTCTGGTAATGATCCATAATAGAGTAGGTCTCTCAGTGATCGGTTTGGATATTCCTCATGGGTAAAAGGATCAAGCCTGAGAGAAATAAGTCTGCCAGGTAGAAGATTGATCTCTTTTTGTTGTCGCCTGAGTTTTCGTGCAGATGAACCTGTAAGAATAAAGATTGCGAGTTTTTTATCAATGGCAAACTGTATTTCATCTAGTAAGGATGGAACTTTTTGGATTTCATCGAGATATATTAGAGGGATTTTTCCTAGTTTATCTTTGAGTGGCCTAATTTCTTGGATAAGAAGTTCAGGATTTTTTTCATACTTTAATTTATTGTGGGTTTGTAGAAATGAGATTTCTAGATCTGTTTGAATTGAATTTTCAACAAGCGAAGTTTTTCCAGTTTGTCTAGGCCCTAACAAGAGGATGCTTTTTCTTTTAGAAATAAACTTTTTTATAACCTTTCCAAGCTCTCTTTGAACAAACATTATTTACCTACTTTTTTTACATACACACTCCATTTTCGACGAATATTGAGCATAAGGCAACGAAATACTTCATTGCTAGAAGTTTTAGTGTCTAAAAGTAGTAATATCAGTATCCTATAGACCTTGAAGGAGTTCTTGCAAAAATTTGCCCTCTAGCTTGACACAAGATGTAGTGGCAAAACAAGCTATCAGTTATAATTACAACGAATTATGCGTTTTACAATTTTGCCTTTATTCATAAGTTTGCGTAAAACATCGTAGTTTAATGCGGTGACAGCATTCGTGCCAGACCAGTTTCAGATAACTAATGCAACCCCATGGCCTAAAATGCCACCTTGGGTAGATCCTAAACCGACTTGGTGGTACCGATCGTCAGGTGGTCGTTTTAATGTAAGATAATAGGAGTCATTGAGATGGTTGCTAAAATGGGATTGAATTCCACTAGATTCCAGCAACGCAAGATCGAGTTATTGTTGTTTGCAAAAAAAACGATATCGCAAATATCACATGAAAACAGGATATTACGGCTGAACAATGTATGGCGCCCCTTCTAACTATCTGTAATAAGTAGTATATTCTAATATCGAGTTATATGTGGACAACAAAACTCGATATTGCTATAATTAAAAAGCTACACTTAAATGATGGAGGAGTATGAGCTTTTTTGGCAGAGAAGAGGACTTAGAGTATCTTAACTCTTTTGTAAGAGAGAAAGGCTCAGGATTCATATATGTTAGAGGGAGAAGGCGAGTCGGAAAATCAGCACTCCTTGAGAAATTCCAAGAGGTAAATACTAACTGTTTTTACTATATGGGTGCTCAGGATAGTACCAGCATCTCAACAAAAAAAGATATGGCCACTAAATTTGATCAGTTCTCCAGATCAACTAACCTTTCCTCTTTAAAAACAAGTGCCCTTAGTTGGTCAACAATATTTGAAACCATTGGAAATTATGCCAAACAAAAACAAACAACCATCACACTCATATTTGATGAAATACAGTGGATAGCAAAAACTGGCTCTGGGTTTGTCGGTAACTTAAAACAAGCATGGTTATCGTGGGAAGAAACTGGGTTTATTAAAGTTATAATTTGTGGTTCTTCTAATAAGTTTTTTGAAAATCATACAGGGGGTGAAGAAAAAATACTAAGGGGTATTGTTACTTATGCCACCTTATGGGTGAAACCTTTTACATTGTCTGAAGTAAAAAGATATTTTTTTCCCAAATGGTCTAATGAAGAAGTATGTTTGACCTATATGATGCTTGGTGGGATACCCTATTACTTGATTAGACTGGATCACAATCAAGGTTTTATGCATGCTATAAATAGTGCTATTTTTACAAGCAAAACTATTTTTTTACAGGAAGTTGATGAGATACTGTCCCTTGATTTTAACGCAACAGCAAAGGCAAATGTAAAAAAAGTTATGGCCAGTCTTGGACAGGACGGAACGTCTCAAGATAAAATCGTCAGACAAACAGGGCTTGCCCAGTCAACCATATCTGGATTAATATCCAAGTTATTAGATTATAAAATTGTTTACAAAAAGGTGCCAATACATTGTACTTTGCAAAAGCAAAGTGCCGGTGCTAAATATTATATCAAAGACTTCTATTTAAATTTTTACTTTCAGATATTGGCACCGCTAGCATACAGGATTCAATCAAATAAATCAGGCTTACTATTTCCGTATGAATGTATTCAATCAAATCGTGGCTTCTATATACCAAATTTTTCAGGAAAGGCCTTTGAACTATTAGTACAGTATATCCTTGAATCGAGATCGCTGGCAGAGAACATTTTCAAAAAGCTATTGTTAAGCGACCCAAATTACTCTATTTCAACATACTGGGATAAATATACCCAAATTGATATAGTAGTAGAACATTCAGTAGACCGCATCTCAAGAATTATAGAGTGTAAATGGGTCTCTAGTTCAGGCAATCTACCTTCTAAAGCAGTCGATTCTGTTGTCTCAAAAAAATTCCCAACACCTACAACTAATTCTCGAAAGAACTATTTAGTATACTCATTAAAAACCTCTGCAACTATTTTGGCCAAAAATGAAAAAAGTGGTGTTGGTTGCATTTTTATTGATGATTTATTTATTTAAGTTCCTTATTGAAGGTCTTGCATCTAAGTACCAAATTCGCAAATTCGTGCCAGCAGACCTGTGGGACAGTCTGTGTTATTATTTCTATGTAACTTTTGGATTTTTTGTTACGTAAGCAATGATTCACAATACTAACTCAGAGTAATTTGCTAGCATCCACTCTTCTACTTCCTTTTTAAACTTGACAACATTTTCGATGAGTTCAAGGGCTTCATCCTCATTTATTCCACCAACTACCTCATATTCAACCCGGTTTCTTTTTATACGGCATTTATCAAAGTAATTACTTAGATTTTTTTTATCGGGTCCCATAATAGATGGAAGCAACATTATTGTAATAAAGTGATGTGCTCCAGATGATATTCTATACCCAGAAGCCCGTACTAAAATTGTGCAAAGTTTTAAAGCTGCATTATAAGCAATGCCGAACTTCCAATCGATACTAAGATGTTCATTTGAACTACTATCTTGAATGTCTCTATTTACAATTTTAAAAAGATCACTAATTTCATTTTTAGATGTGTCTTGGCGCTTGATATGTCGTTCTTGAATATTATATTTATCCAAAAATACTTTCAAATTCATCTGAACTTCCCTTTAACATGATTTTTTCTGTCTTCTTCATAGATAAAACAAAGTGTTGTTTTTCTTTGATGGCCTTTTTAAGGGTCGCTTTTTTATAATTATGGAAATTGATTTCAATTAGACCAATATCATCTTGAATATCAGATATAATTGCACTTAACTTCATTGAGGATATGTTCCCTATAATAAATAAGTCAATATCGCTTTGAGCATGAGTGGTCCCCAAGGCATACGAACCAAAAATAAAAGCCAATTCGATGTCTATAATTTTGGATAATACTTCTTGAAGTTTAAATCTTGGCCCAGAGGTTTTATCAACCAATTCCCTAAAAACAGAGTATAGGGGGTGTATGTCATTTGCCCTATAATAGATCCGATTTCCACTTTTTCTCTTAGTTATAAGATCTAGACGATTTAATCTTTCGACCTCATCTTTTAAAGTAACAACCCCAAGTTCCGTTACTCTTTCTAGCTGACGAAGATAGTATTCGTCTAATTTCCCATCAAAGAGCTTTTCTAATATTTTTGCTCTCGATTTTGAAGTAAATATCTCAGAAAGAAGTGTCATTACATTGTCCTGTAATACATAACGTTTGTTATATATTGTATAACAATAAAGAGCAAAATACAAGTTAAAAAATTCAATATGAAATCAAAATGAATCAAAATGTGCCAGCAGACCTGAATCAAAATGTGCCAGCAGACTTGTGAGACTAACTGCAGCAACAACGCGCTCAGGCATATAAACACCAAATAATGTATTTACTTGCAATGTTCACCCCTCTTCCACTATACCTGAACTTTTCACCTATCGCATAGCATCCATTAAATATTGATAACCATTTAAAATGATCAATAAAAATCATAATAATTTTCTTATTTTTGTACCCAAATGGCCGAGATTAGGCCCAAAACTCCTCAGAAATCGTTT
>JADHTQ010000063.1 GCA_016784965.1 Bacteriovoracaceae bacterium
ATTTTTTTACGAATGGATTCCTTCTTCATGAGGGGAGATTATGGCAGAAAAAAATTAATCGGCCCAGAAAAAAGGCCTTACATTTGAAATGTTAGATTGTTAACTGGTGATCTTGTCATGTTAGGGTGTGAGGAGTTACTATCAATCTAAATAAAGTGATCAATTCATCCTTTACACTACATCGGGAACAACTAAGACTTGGCAACATTAAGGTAGAGTTAAATCTTTGTCCATCATCCCCATACGTGTATGGGAGTGCAATGCGATTAGAACAAGTTGTATCAAACTTAATTTCAAATGGACGTGATGCTATATTGTCTACCACTTCTAAACGAGGAGGAATAATCCGAGTTTCTACAAACATAAAAAATAATTTTGTTTCGTTATATGTTTCAGACAGTGGTCCTGGTATTAAAAAAGGGGACATAGAACGCATTTTTGATCCTTTTTATACCACAAAGGATGCCGGTCAAGGCACAGGCCTTGGTCTCTCCATTGCCTACAGCATTATAAAAGAACACAGTGGGGAAATAAACTATTTAACATTGCCAAATATGGGGGCCACATTTTGTATTACGCTACCACAACTTAAAAGTTAATTGCATTAGAGGTTTTGCGGCCATATATTCTATTGGATTATATTCATCTGTTAGAAGTAGGCCACCGGAGTAATCAAATTCATTATCAGATGAGATATAAGTTTCTAATAACCTTTGGACACCGGCATCTTTAAAAGTATTTCTAAAGCTTAAATCATGTAAAGGAAGATTTTTTGCTGTTGCAACTAAGATAATATTTTGGGTGGTCCTGGGTGCTTTGAAATTATTTCCAAATATATAAATATTTTTAAAAGATGTTCGAAGAGTTTTTATCACTGATTTTAATAGTTTTGTATGCTTCCCATCGATACTACTTAATATATTAAGCATAAAAAGACCATTAGAAGTTAACTTGCTTTTTACCAATTGGAAAAACTCCACAGTCGTAAGGTGTGACGGGATATAGATAGACTTGTATGCATCACCAAAAATAAAGTCATACCTGTTGCTAGTGTTAGCTAAAAAATGTCTGGCATCTGCTGCTACTATTTTTAAGTTTTTTGCATCTACTTTAAAATATTTATAGGCAACCCTAATTAACTCGGGATCAATTTCCACTACATCTGCTTTCATATGTGGGTAATGGGACATAAATGCAATGGGCATTGCAAACCCCCCGCCCCCCAAAAAGGCACAGAGGTTTAAATCAGGGTTAAAAATTTCGGCCAACTTCCAGTATTTTAGATAGTTGATGGGCCCCTTATCAAATTCATCCAACCAAACATCGTGTATTAGATTATCAATTTTTAACTGTAGCGATTTCTTGCTTCCTAGGGTATTTTGGAACACACTAATTTTGTGATAAAAGCTATTTTTTTCATAAATTAAGTTGCTATCTTTTTGATTGGGCCTAAATGTAAATATCGTTGCCGGAATTACAACTGATAATAGCGGTATAAAAAGGAATGCTTGACTTGTGGCCTTATTTTTATAATTTTTTATAAATGCTAAAATACTTAGACAAACTAAAATAAGGCCCATCATCCCATAAATCTTAAAAAGGCCCCAAGAGGGAATTAGGACAAAACCGGTTAAAAACGTTCCAACGACGCTCCCCAAGGTGGAAGAACATTGAATATTGCCGGCAGAGAGACCTATGTGTTTATCCAAAGACATTAGGCTGTCCATTCTAATCACAAATGGTGTAACTCCTCCTAAAATAATTC
Source organism: Bacteriovoracaceae bacterium (assembly GCA_016784965.1). Lineage (GTDB taxonomy): Bacteria > Bdellovibrionota > Bacteriovoracia > Bacteriovoracales > Bacteriovoracaceae > JADHTQ01. The sequence continues at coordinate 1,766 of JADHTQ010000063.1, forward strand.
CTGGAAGCCAAAAAAGCACCAGGCAGTAAAATACAGGTCCCCAAATAATATGACGTAGGGGCCCGTACCCATGAGTTAAAGTATTTAAAGAGGCACTAAGAGTTGGAATGAGTAGCACAAAGAATCCAGAGACTGAAAGCATGACTCCTAAAATAAAGTAGCTCGGCCACTTATCGACAATTTTACCACCGATGTAACTTCCAAGGCCCATTGATATAAGAATAATGCCAATTAGGGCAGTCCAGGTAAGCATTGTATTGCCAAACATCGGGGCCAATATTTTATTGCCCGCTAACTCTACAACCATAATAGCGGCACCTGTAACAAAGGTTACTAGAATTAGTAACAGATTATCTAGTGAAAAATTTTTACTCATTAATTAACAACTTGTTGATTGTAAACAGGATCTATCTTAACTCATCACCTCCACCTATATCAATATTATTAACAAGCCCTGTTCATGGCGGCACGTGTCAACCGCTGCACTTTTATTTTATTTCGCTTTTGTGTTAAAATTTTTATATGAGTAGTAACATTGAGAATAGCTTTGGACAATTAGCACAAGCAAACACACAACAAGCTTCACTATCCACCACTGCTTTATCTAGCAAATCACTTGCCAATAAAAAGACAAGCCACGCAGATGATGTTGCTCAAAAGGTTCAACTTTCAAGTCGCTCAAAAGAGATAGTTGCCAGCAAAGCAAAGTTGGATGATGTACAAAAACAAATGGTAAAAGAGATTGTTAAGCTGTTACAACAAAAAAATGTCGAATTAAAACCAACTGCCCTTAACTTAAATAAAGAATATGGCCAACCCCAAAAGTCCCCTGGCATTTTTTTTATCAGCGGTTTTGATTATTTTGGTCTTACTAGTGATGAGGCAGATGGAATTTTGCATATGTCGAAGGTTGTACCCGATGCAAAACATTTTAGTTGGGATAATGAAGAAAAGATAATTCGTGCCATAAAAAAAGTTCCCTTGGATATGCCGATCGTTTTGGTCGGCCACAGTTTTGGTGGCGACGCTGCAGTTTCTATTGCCAATAAGCTCAACTCCATTGATCAGGGTATGAGAAAAATTGATCTTTTGATTACTCTTGATTCAGTCGGCTTTGACAATGATATTATCCCTGAAAATGTAGTCAAAAATATCAACTATTTTGAAGACAAGGATTTTTTAATTAGTGATGGGCCCAATGCGGCAAGAGATAATAGATATACCACCGTAATTAATGAGTACAAGCAACTACATCATCAAGAGTTAGACAACTCGCCAGATATTCAAAGAGAAACAATCAATCATATTTTAGAAGTTGTTCAACAGAAAACTTAGAAATTACTACTTCATTACTAATTATTGCAATATTGATAAACATTCTGAAAGTGTTTCAAAAGTATATGGTTTGGCAACATAAGCTGTAAAACCAAGATCAAGATACTTCTGTTTATCTCCATCCATGGCCTTAGCGGTAACAGCAACAATTGGAGTTGTTTTATCTAATTTTCTAATCTGTTTTAAGCATTCAAGGCCATCCATTATAGGCATCATTATATCTAAAAAGACTATATTATAAGACCTTGATTTAAATTTTTCTAATGCATCTACTCCGTCGCTAGCTGTATCACACGTAAGGTTTAAATGCTCTAACATGCTTTTTAGAAGTTGCAAATTGATATAATTATCTTCTACCACTAAGGCGTTGATTTTTTCATTCTTATTAATATATCTTATTTTGCTTGTTTCAAACTCAACTTGAAGTTTATCAACTAAAGGCAACACTAACTTAAACGCAAAGGTTGAACCCTTAGTTTTTTCACTAGTACACCATACTTGGCCTGCCATACCTTCAATAAGTTTTTTGGCAATTGATAAGCCAAGCCCCGCGCCCTCATAATTGCGTGACAAAGAGCTATCCTCTTGGACGAAACTATCCCATATCAAATCGATTTTATCAGCGGCTACACCACAGCCATTATCGATGACTTTCACTGTCGTTTCTAGGTAATCAACAGAGCAGTTAATACTCACGTCAATACAAATCCTACCCTCCTCATCAGAAAATTTTATAGCATTGGTAACAAAATTGCTCAAAACCTGCTTAATTCTCTGTTCATCACCCAAATTATACTGCCTGGTATTTTCTCTACCACTTGAATAAACCAGCTTTACAATAATGTTTTTTTCACTTAATTGTTTTTCAAAGGAGTCCACAACACTTAAAATCAACTCATTCCAACAAAAAGGCCTTGCAGTATACTCTACACCTCCTGCTTCAATTTTAGATAAATCTACAATATCATTCACGATAGATATTAGTTGATAGCTATTTTTATGAGCAGTTTTTATATGAAACTTTTGTTTTTCAGATAAGTTATCTGCTCTCACTGAAAGCAGCTGTAACATTCCAACTATCCCGGTGATAGGATTTCTAATCTCATGGGAGACGTTTGCCAGAAATTGAGATTTTAGTTTATTTGCCCTATCTGCTGCTTCTTTGGCGGCGATTAAGGCCTGTTTTGCTTTTTTTTGTTCGCTTATATCTCTTACGACATAGACAATTCCCTCAAGATTTCCAGCATTATCCTTTAAAAGAGAGCCCGACAAGATAACGGGAACTGCTGCGTGATCTTTAGCTTTAAAAGATGTCTCAATATGCCCGATAAAACTTTGCCTGGTTTTTTCATCACTCCAATTATAGTCTTGTTCAAAAACTTTATTAAACATACTCCCTATAAGATCATTTTCTGAATACTTTAGAGTCTCAAGCACCGAATGATTTATGCTTCTAATAGAGCCATTTGGGTTAATAACTATTAACATATCCATCATACAGTTTATAATGTTTTCAACATAAGTTTTTGCTGCAGTAATTTCTTGGGTTCTAATTTGCAAACTATTTTTCATCTCATTAAAAGCTAAGGCCAAATCGCCAATTTCATCACTAGAGTTTATCACCAAATTTACATCCCACTTGCCTTTGCCCATTTCAATGGAACTATCCCTTAACCTCATAATTGGTGAAATTATTGACCTGGTAATCAACAACCCTAAAATAATCGAAATCACAAAAGCAAAAACTAAAATTACAATTGTCCAGGTCAGTGTTGTTCTTTTTATATCACCTACAATCTTGTTGACCGCACGATTGAAACCAGATTCAACTCTGGCCATTTCAGAAATGATAGTGCTTAGCTCTTTCATCTTCAACAATGCAAATGATGTATTTTTATTTGTTTCAAGGACAAAGAATACACTTTTTTTGGCCACCGATAGGTAGTCTTTAAGTGCCGTTTGTAGCATTTTATGGCCCGAGGAAGAGTTGAGCTCTGAAATAGATTCTAGCCATTTTTCTATGTGTGGCACATCTTGATATTGGTATAGAGCTTCCTTGCTGTTATACATCATCGCGTAAGTCGCAATCAACAACTTGTGATCGTTTATAACTTCCACAAGATCTTTTACTTTATGCCTAAGCTGCTTTTCTAAAGGTTGGAGCTGTTGCAACTTTTTGATATTTGCAAGTTTTATATTGTGCAACTTCATTACCTCCTGGGCCAAACCTTGATAAGCGACAAGAAGCTTTTGTATTTTTTTTGAAAACTCCAATACTACAACATTGTAAGAAGCAGTATCCCTATCAGAAGCAATGGCAGAAAGCAGAATTTTTGATTCATCTAACAATGCTAGAAAGCTTTTATTTAAACGGAACAACTCCTTTTCATCTTCTTCGTTTAGGTATTGACCTAGTACATCCCTAGAGTGCGATAATTTTAATCCAAGCTTTAGGGTCGCTCGTTCGAATGCAATACTTTCATTAATTTTTTTTATGGTAAAAAAATTATAAAGACCAACAACTGCAAACAATAAGGCAACTGCAAAATAACCCATCAATAGCTTCTGGCCAATTCTCATTTTAAATCCTTTAATCTTTGAAAGAAAAGTCAAACTCATCGTTAACACCGGCCAGTTTTAATAACTCAATAGTGTATTTAAAGTCTCTAATAGACGTCTTTATGAAACCAAATATCTCCATAGTATCTTTTGCGGCCTTTGCTTGCTTGGTGTGATCAGAATTGATAGAGATTAGAATATCACTAATTTTTTTTGTATCTTGCTTTTTAAAGTTGGTTGATACAATCAATACATTGTCAGGATTTTGCTCATAGTCTTCCCCAACTTGCTCTATGCCTGAATAATCTTTTTTTAAATCATCCCAAACAAGGTTTTTAACAATTGCAATATCTACAATTTTGGCCGCGAGTGCTTTAACAGCAGCTCCATGAGATGCTGTTTTTAGTATGTGAGCTGCTTTGTACTTTGAGCTGCGAGTAAGAGCTCTATAAAAAAACTCGCCCGATGAAGCCAGTGTTGAAAATGCAATTTTTTTCTTAGAAAAATATGAGGGCATCCCGCGAAACTTTTTTGACCCTACTGGAGCTATGACAACCGCATAGTAGTGACTACCGCCATCTCGCCTTAGGGGTCTAACCACTGGTATTGCCAAACCTTTTATAATAAAACTTCCAGCAACTCCCGATCCACTAAACATCGCATGAATTTTATTATTTTTAAATTTGTCTGCAGCACTTTGGTAACTTTCAAAACCGATAAATTGGACATTGATATTTTTTGTTTTTAAATATGGCCCAAGTGGGGCAAATTTATTAATTAGACCTTTTTGGTCTTGCATTATGCCAATTTTTAAGATCAAAGAATCTGATTTTGTTGCAGTTTTTTGTGCCCAAAGCACTTGGGACCTTGTCAAAATCAAGACATTCAATAAAACCAAAATCAACTTCCAAGAAGTTACTAATTTCACCTTGGCCCCTTTTTTAAAAAAATTTGTATTATTATATTACCACGCAGAATGTTGACAGCAAGAACTATCAAAGCAACTTTGAATGAAAACTTTTTTTAAGAGGAAGTGTAAGTTGTATGAGCATCAATCATAACCTGGGCCACTTTATCCGGCTCCCAAATCGGCTTACTGATAAATGCCTTCGCTCCAGCATCTAAAGCTTCTATAACGATGTCATCTTTTTCTGAAAAACCAGACATGATAAATATTGGATTATGTGGATATAGAGTTTTTAGCTTTTTTACAACTTCCACACCAGTTACTTCTGGCATTTTTAGATCAATCAGAAATAGATCATTGGTCACTTTTTCTAAATCTTGATAAACCTGGGCCGAGCCATATAAAATTGTGACATCGAAGTAGTCTTCAAAAAGCATTGCAATGACTTCGGCGACCTCTTCATCATCATCGACAATTAGTAATTTTAACTTATTTGCTTGTGTTTTACTCACTCTTTACTCTTTTATCCGAATGTGCATTTGATAGAATTATTGAGAATACCATATAAAAATTTATCTTCAATGAAAAAGTTGGCCTTTAGCTGACGTAACAAATAATATAGGTCTTAGGGGGTATTAGTTCAAACTTGAAAGCGAGGTACAGGATTAGTTTTAAAAATTCAGACTCACCATCACCGGCTGACATCCATGAAGTTCGAATACAAAACGCTCTAGGTGAAACCAAAGGTGTTTTGCAGGATATCCTTTTTAAAATTACACCTTTGTACCTTCTGTTTTGGATATGCGATATTGTATATTCACCGAGTAACATGTGGCTCTTTTTGGCCTATAGAATCACAGTTATTCCTTTTGCTATTTTGGCATACTGGGTATCAAAACGCTCTACTAATTTAGTTAAAGCTCAAATGCCTGCTATCTTGTATGCACTTGTTGCCAGTTTATGTATTACCTTGATGATTTTTCAAACCCAAGGACCCACGTCTCTATACACTACAGGATTAAACCTCATTTGCATTGCTGCCATCTCATTCATTCCCTGGGTCCATAACTCTTTAATGGCAATTACTCTAGTTTGCATCTATGGCCCCCTATCAATTGCTACGATTTGGTTTATAAACCCATCAAACGCAAAACAAACAGTCGTTACTTTTTTCTTCATCGGTGCCACCATTGTAATTGCATTTGTCATTCGTAGATTTAATGAGTCTCTTCGTCTACGTGAGATTAAAGCTGCACTCATACTAAAACTTGAATTACTAAATCGTGAAGCAATTATTAGAGAAAAAACTAGTTCCTTAAGGGAGCTAAACCTAACCCTACAAGAAAATAATGAACATTTAAAATCACTAGACAAGCTAAAAGATGATTTTTTAGCTAACACTTCTCACGAATTAAAAACTCCATTAAATGGAATTATAAACCTTGCAGATTCTTTAATTGATGGTGTTGCAGGTGCTGTTGAACCGGCCATGATGGAAGATCTACAGCATATTATCGCCGGGGGAAAACGCCTCGAAGGACTTGTAAATGATTTATTAGACTTCTCTAAATTAAAAAACAAAGACATCTCACTACAGTATAAAAAAGTAGATTTAAAAACATTGGTTGATGCGGTCGTTAAAATTCTTGTCCATGTAAACAAAAAGCGTGAGGTAGCTCTCAAAAATTTGGTTCCAGCTGGCTTCCCCATGATATCTATCGACGAAAACAGAGTGCAGCAAGTGTTATACAACATAATCGGAAATGCCATAAAATTTACCGAAGTTGGCACCATAAATATTGAAGCAACCTCCTATGAAGATACTGTCGAAATTAAAATCCAAGATACAGGAATAGGAATCCCTGAAGATAAACTCGAATCAATTTTCAAATCATTCGAACAAGCTGATTCATCAATAGAGCGACACTATGGAGGCACTGGCTTGGGTCTACCAATTTCCAAGCAACTAATTGAGCTCCATGGAGGAGAAATTTCTGTTACCTCAAAGCTCAATCAAGGCTCTTGCTTTATAATTTCTCTACCCAAAACTCATGAACATATAAAAGATTCAGCGAAGAAAGTTGAGTTAATTAAAACAAGTGATACAAATTCTCCAAGCAAACAACCCCAAAACTTAGAGCAAAACTTAGAGCAAGACTTAGAAAGGAGAAAACAAAGCAGTTGGGACCGCAGGGTGCACAACATTCCTTACAATGGTACAGATCGACGAGAAGGCCTTAGAGATAGGCGCGATCTAGTACCTATGGATCAACTCAAAAACATCCAAATTCTTGTTGCTGACGATGAACAAATCAACCTCAAGGTTCTAAAAAACCTCTTAAAACTTCATGGAGCTGAGGGCCAATTTGTTGAAGATGGTCAAGCTGCAATAGACTTAATCAAATCAGGTTATCTTCCAGACATCCTAATTCTTGACATTATGATGCCCAAAAAAAATGGCTTCGATGTGTGCTTGGAACTAAGAAAAACTTACTCTCCAAGTGAGTTGCCAATCATTATGTTAACCGCCAAAAGTCAAATGAGCGACCTTATGCAAGGATTTCAAAAAGGGGCAAATGACTACATCACAAAACCTTTTTATAAAAGTGAACTTTTTAGCAGAATAAAAATTCATCACCGATTATCAAAAACCCAAAAGGCTACCGCAAGGTTTGTCCCCAATGATCTACTTAAAATGCTGGAAAAGGATCACATCACAGAACTGATGTTGGGAGACAATACCGCCAAGGAAATGACTGTACTATTTTCGGATATCAGATCTTTTACTACTATGTCGGAAAATATGTCTGCTCAAGATACTTTTCAATTTATTAATGTCTATTTTAGTCAGATGGGCCCAATTATTCGCAAATATGGAGGTTTTATAGATAAGTACATTGGGGATGCCGTTATGGCATTATTTGAGGGGCCTGACGATGCGATACATGCCGGTATTGAGATGCAATATGCCCTACTGGATTACAATCGAGCGCGAAAAGAAAGAAATAGATCTGCCATCAAGATCGGAATAGGAATTCATACCGGACCGCTAATGCTTGGTACAATTGGTGAAGAGAAGCGGATGGAGGGAACAGTCATTGGAGATACAGTTAACACTGCTTCTAGGCTAGAATCTGCGACAAAACAACTTGGATTAAAAATAATAGCAAGTGCTGCGACCTATAATAAGCTCAGTGAACCGGCCAATTTCAATATGGAGCCAATACCTGACATCGAGGTTAAAGGTAAAAACGTAATGATACCTGTTTACAAGGTAGTCGTCTAAGTACTTTGATACCGATACTTGACAACCACTGTTAACGTTGATAATTCTACTTTTAAGAAGTGTCATTAACCATTCTCTGGGGGGGGAAATAATGAAAATTGCCACCATTTTATTTTTAGGACTGTTTGTTTACAGCAACTCGTATGCCAATCCAAGACGTGTCAATGTACCTGTACCTGCACCTGTAAAAAAGGCAAAACTCTACCTTACAAATACGAGTAATCAGACCATATCTGGAAAAATCAGCCTTGTAATGTATGAACTTGTAGCAAACGGTAGCTCTTTGGTGCGTCACATCAAAATTAAGGGGTATACTGATCAAGGTAAGGCCCTAACCTGTGTGATTAATTTTAATGAAGACAAAGAACTTTTGGGTCACTCTCTGTTTAACCAACTTGAAAGACTAAAATCCGACGCTAAAACTTCTATTTACTGTCGGGGAAATATATCCACATATTCAAATAATAGCACCATCGGAATAAACCTAAACGGCCCGGTTGGTTTTAAAGGTTTCTCGATCACTACCTATAACTAAGCAACATTTGCTAGTTTAGTCCATTCGACATTACAACTTCTTTTGTACTCACAAATTTGTTATAATACTTTTTACTAACACTATTTTTTAAGTCAAGGAGAGACTATGCTTTCAAAAAAGAAAGTAGATATTTCAAAGTATGAGATGGACTTTGTCATTGATGGAGTTATGTTAGATGATCCAGAAGAGCCCAGATCGTTTGTAACCAATATAGATGGAAGAATTTTTTTACCAGAGTTAGAAGACGAGCAAACAGATGATGAGGACCCAATAGGATCTGTCTATTGCTATGTCATCCAAGTCCAAGAAATAGTAAATTATGGAGTAGAGCTGATAGATGTTTTTGAAAGCATCGATGACGAATTATTCGAATACTACACTTGCTTGTTTTCACAAAACCGTTACAAAGACAGCTTAAGTGAAATAGCTGAACCTGGGTTAGGTCTTGACCTGTTGATTGTAGATTACCTAGAGATTAATCCAAAATGGAGAGGAACAGGACTAGGCCTAATTGCGGGTCTTCGAACTCTACAAAACTTTAGAAGAGGATGCAGGTATGTGGCAATAACCCCGTTTCCTCCACAATGCGCCGGCTGGGCCAGTGGCCAAATGGAGTCAAAGAGACAGAAAATGCAGCAGCTGGATCAGGGTCAAGATAAAGCAACTAAAGCTCTTACTAGATACTGGCAGCACCTTGGATTCAAAGAAGTTGACGATTCGGGGATCTTTATTTTGAGCCCATTAACTCCCCTTCCCAGTGCCTCTTCTGTAATGGCAGAGACTTTCTTTAAAACGTAAAACAACTTAGGTTGGCCCAATAAAAAATCCCTCTTTCAATCTGGCCCAAACTGAAAACGGCAACGGCAACAGCAACAGCAACGGTGAACTTCCCGGGACATAGATAACAAAAACAAGAAAAAACTTATCACTCTATAATCTCTGTATTTACCAAAACACTGTCCATCTGCACACCCTTGTCTTGTAAGTAAGCAACCATAAAATCCAGATGAGCTATAGGTGGCCGATAATGATTACTAATTCTATTAATCATCACAAGCTTCCCATCTCTAATACTCATCTCACCTGCCATCAGGACTGGGGCCCCTGCTGTAAAAGTGGAGTGATGAAAGACGCCATATTCGCCCTCAAAAGATAGATATAGATTTTTGTCTAGATCTAAGACATATAATGCTCTGGCTTCTGCCCACTCTGAAGTTCCCAAAAAAGGATCAAATAGCTTCTGAGGAGGTGGCGAAATAACAAGCTCACCAGAAGAAGTATAGAATTTACCATTTTTTATAACAATTTTGTATTTGGCCCTTTCTTTTTCACTTAAGTACTTTACCCTAGCGGCCACTCCTGCACGATATTTTTTGAAGCGTTCCCCCTGCCCCACTTCTTCTCCAAGATACTCTTGGATAACCCTTAGCTGATGTATACAAGTATCTGCTTCATCCATTGCAAGCAGTTGCACACTTAAAAGAAAGTTTATCAACAACAGATATTTCATAAATTGAGTACCCAACATTTCAGAATGAAAAATGATAACACGCCGCACAATGAATGTCAATTTATTTTGTGCCAGCAGACTTGTGGGACACAGCGTGTCCCACAAGTCTGCTGGCACGATATGTCTTTAGGAATTCTCGGCATTCATCGGGGGAGCCACTTGAAACATAGGTATTGTTTTTCATGCTTTTTAAATATAAGGGGTCGTAGTATTTTTCTAGAAGTAGAGCAATCCATGGATCGTGTAGACTAAAGTCGACCGCTTTGCCGCTACTGAAGTTGTCCATCGCATCTTGCAAGAGTTCAACTCCTAGGGCAAAGTTTACACCGCCCAATTTGCGCTTGATGCGTAAAAACGATTTTTGTACAAATTCAAAAAAGTAGTGATGATCGAGACCTTGCTCCACCAATTGATTCCACAATGGTTTTACGTAGGCATTTCTAATATTGGCCACACGTTGCTTAAAAGGTACTTCTAACAAATAGCAAGCAGAGCGCTCCTTTTTTAGAAAAAAGCTTTGTGGCAAAATTCTCCTGCCTATCCAGCGACTTTCATTTTCTACCAAGGTATATGGTGATTTAGATCTGGCGGCTATTTTCATCATGGCAATGGCCAGTGAGTTTTCAAAATTGATTTGAGTCGGTTGAGATTCCAGTAAGTGCCCAAAGGCCGATCCTCGATGATTTGCCAGCCCTTCTAGGTCTATTACATTGTAAGTATCTTGTATATCTTGTAAAAAATTGGTTTTAAAGCTACCTGTTAGTCCTGAAAGTACTAAAAAATTTTGGTTTTGTACTTCTTCTTCTAGTCTCTTCATTAGGTACTGGCGAAGACGTTTGTAGCCCCCTGGAATAAAAGGCGCACAAGGTCCTGCATCCTTCATCCAACTAGCACTAATTTGTGAGCGCAAACCACCTCTAAAACACAAAACATGGGCCTTTGGATGTTTGGATAAAAATGCTAGCCAAGCTTGAACCTTTTTATTTTTGTTGTCACCAGAGACAAGACTGCGCCCCAAGTTTATGGCCGCTTCTTGCCCTTGCTGCTTGTAACAAAGACCGATCTTATGCCTTTCCTCATCGCTTAGAATAGGTAAATTGGTAGCATTTCCAGTATACCCTCTTTTAAACTCCACCGGTGCGCGCACATCAATAATGGGATGATTGTTAACAAAGAGTTCTTCGAGCCCAGCTTGGTCATCAGCAAGTAACATATAAGTCCTTAGCATCTTTTTTAGTAACATGGCCCACAACTTGTGCCTGGGTAAAGTTGGTCGACAACACGTCTAACATCGCTTTAGAATATTTTGGTTTTACACTCAACAATAATCCACCACTAGTTTGGGGATCAACTAAGAGTTGTTCATTCCACGGCATCAAAGTCTCGTCGATCTGTGCAAAAGGTTTAACATATTCACGATTGGTTTTATGGGCCCTGGTTAAAAAGCCCTGTTCTAGAGAGGATTTTGCTCCAGGTAATATTGGGACATCTGCTGCTTTTAAGTTGAAACTTACCCCGCTGGCCTGGGCCATTTGCATGCTATGCCCTAAAAGTCCAAAACCGGTAACATCGGTTGCAGCGTTAATATGCAGGGCCAGATCCTTGGGTAAGTAGTCAAGAATATTGTTTAGTTGGCACATGGATAATAGGCCATCCATAATATCATCCTCACACAGACCTCGCTTTAAACCGGCAGTTAATGTTCCAGTACCAATTGCTTTGGTCAAGATCAGGTGATCCCCCTCCAAGGCATTAGAGTTGGTCCACATTTGTTTTGGATGTACATGACCTGTCACCGCCAACCCAAACTTTGTAGTATCGTCATCTATGGAGTGACCTCCAACTAAACTACTTTTTGCTTCGGCCAAAGCATCTTGCGCTCCTTTTAAAATATCGAGCATAATGGACATATCGAGAGTTTTAAGGGGAAAGGCCAACACAGCTAATGCCGTTTTAGGAAGCCCTCCCATAGCGTATACGTCACTTAAGGCATTAACTGCAGCAATACGCCCATAAATGTAAGGGGTGTCTACAATGGGAGTAAAAAAGTCGATGGTTTGAATTGAGGCCAACTCATCATTAATTTTATAAACTGCTGCATCATCAAAAGAAGAATTTTTAACTAATATATTGGGATCAACATTGACTATATTTAGCGAATGTAAAACCTCACGCAAAGTCGCAGCTGGAATTTTGGCAGCACAGCCACCTTTTTGTACTGTTTGAGTTAGATGTACCTTCTTACTATCGCTATAAATTTTTAGCTTCTGTTTCATGTTGCCCCACATATTTGATTTATATTAAAGACTCTAATAACAAAGAAATCTCGCCAGACATGAGCTATAGCATGATCGATGTAGTAATACAAAAGGCGCTGCTTCTTATAATCTACCTATTTACAACAAGCTGTCTAAAAACTTTGCAAATTTCCTCTTTTTTTTATAGGTCATATCCATGATAAAATAGAGAACCTTTGACAACAGATTGTACTTTATCTTGGGTACATTTGATAGAAGCTGCTGTTCATATTGAAAGGCCATTCTTCTAAACTCCTTGAATACACATTATGGCCTTTAAATTATGAACCGATTCGAGCACTCCTGATAAATTGATTTTATAGATGATGTAATAGAACTTATTTATTAATTTTTAAAGTCTTATGTTATAAGGCCTATCTGCTTCCAATTTTGCGGAGATTCTCCATTGCGGCCAAAAGACGTCTATCCATGGTTTCAGTTAGATATGCATGAACCATATTTTGGTATTCATCGGTGACTTCAACTCCAAACAACCTAGCATTTTCCATTACACTATCAAATAGCTGATCGTAATGTTCTTGTGTTTCTGCAAAAAACTCGTCGCTTAACATGATACATTACCTCCTGATTTTAAAGATTTTAACACTCTCTTAGATGTATACCTAATTATTTCTTTTCGATTATAATATCAAGAGGTTATTAGTGACTTTTATGATCCACAAACTTACATAAGTGCCCACAAAAAAGTACACTTCCGGTTAGTTATCTGAGGCAACAGGATACCAGCAAATTGGTCGGCCGAGATCAGAAATACCATCGACCAATGTATCTATTCTACATTGGGGAGATGGATAGTAACCGGGACTAAGATCCAACTCTTGGGCGACCTCATCACTGCGTGAATTTACAGAAGTTTGCACCCCTTCTACCTCTTCAAGTAGAGGGATTAGGCCAAATTCGATTGCTTGGATGGCCCTTTCATGGAATGTTAAGTCATCTTCTATAGGTAGGTGTTGAAAAACTTTTTCAAGGCAATCTGCCGTTGCAAAATAATCGGACTGCCCTTCTGTACTTGCCCCAGTTTCTTTCAGGGGGGGGCCTGCGATTCCATGTCCCAACTCATGGCAAGCAATGAGAGCGAGACCATCGCGGCTCATCAGCTCTAATTCACCTAATCCACCAAAAAGAGTGAGCATATGAACCACTTTTATATTGTCATAGGGCAGCTGCATCTGCTGTGAGTCATCTCCCAAGACTTCAACTCTAACATATGAGGCATGCAATATATTGTACTGCCAGGGATTTTCCACTCCGTAGGGGGGGTTAATTTCTACGTACTCATCTCGACTAACTAACTCATCGTTGTATGCCTTTGAGATAGCATCTGAGAGCATCTCTAGATCCTCTCTAGAAACCTTGGCCCAACTGTCCTGATTAACAAATACGCTTAAAATGATAAATATTGTCAATAACTTCATGCTTTTGTCACTCTCACTTTACAAGTTTTGTTTGGCATCTACCACGTACACGAGCAATTGGCAATGTGTGAATAAAAGCTTCTAACTAAAAATCCTCATCGCATATTTGCTTTATTATTTGGATAAACTATTATAAACTTTTTCATTGAGAGTCTGTGAGGTGAAAAGATGTTCAAAGAAGAGCGAAGCGATCCACGCTTTAGCTGGGATGATATTGGTGATATAAAAAAGGGCAGACCCAACCTGGGTGATTCGTGTCCTGTCACAATGTATAGACTACTGCGCTTTACCATTTACGATGCTCTAGCTGTTGAGTTTGACACAAAACAAGCAGCTAAGCTTTTTAAAAAAGCCGGATTTATCGCAGGTAGGGAATTTTGTAAGAAATTACTAAACAAAAATCAACAGCTTCAGGAGTTCCTTGCTGAAATTCAGAGCAAGTTTTTAGAGCAGCAAATTGGTGTTGTCCGAATTGAAGAGATAGAACCAAAAACCCTAAATTTAGTATTAACAGTCTCAGAAGACTTGGAGTGCTCAGGCCTCCCACTTTCTGAAGAAACTATTTGTGATTATGATGAAGGGCTGATTGCCGGAATTATGAGTGAATATACAGGTAAATTATTTGATGCAAAAGAAATAGACTGTTGGGCCTCTGGCAAGCGCGTTTGTCGCTTTAAAGTGTACCCACTGTAAAAAAAAGTTATGGAACAAAATCAAAAAGATAGAATTGATAAGGCCTCTGGAGCTATCCAAGGTTTACTCCAGGGCCAGATCCCCAGTGCTCTTGATATTGAAGGAGACCCTGACGATGAGATTAAACAGCTTTCGGGTTACATAAATAGACTGATTCACGACTTTGGTGAAGTTAATGAGTTTATAGCTCCTCTTGCGGCCGGGAACTTAAACATAGATCTACCGGTGAAAAATTTTCTCTCATCTCCTTTTAAACAACTGCACGCCAACCTAAAGCACTTGACTTGGCAAACTCAGCAAATTGCCAAGGGTGACTTTCACCAGAAAGTTGACTTTATGGGGGACTTTTCCACTGCATTTAATTCCATGACTGCTAAATTAGAAAAAACACAAAAATCTCTAATTCTAGAAAGAGAAAATGCTATACAGTTTGCAGAGACCAAATCTAGATACCTAAATAGTTTGATTCATGAGATTAGAACCCACCTTACGTGCATTGTGGGCTTTGGTACCATTATGGGCAAATTATCTTTGGAAGAAAAGGCAAAAAACTGCCTCGATCGAATCAACGCCAATGTTGATTCGCTTTATTTACTAGTCAACAATGCCCTAGATTTGGCTAAATTGGAAAAACATAAAGTAGTTTTTGAAAGCATTGAGTTTGATATGAGACAACTCTTTTTAGATGTTAGCAATTTAGTAGCAGTCAATCTTTCAAGTAAAGTGCATTTAGTCTGTAATACCGCAGAAGGTATTCCCCAAAAAGTCAAAGGGGACCCCCTGCGGATCAAGCAGGTGCTTTTAAACTTACTAGATAACGCAGTCAAATTTACAAAAGAGGGGCAAATTGAAGTCGGGGCACAAATTGAAGATCAAGATGACTTATCTCTCCAAATTTTAATTTATGTAAAAGATACAGGTATTGGAATAGAAGAGAGTAAACTAGAAGCAATCTTTGGTGATTTTTTTCAGTCTAAAAGCTCGACTACCAGAGAATATGGTGGAACTGGCCTGGGTCTTACCATATGCAAGGAGCTTATCGAGCAGATGAATGGTACAATACATGTTACAAGTAAACTACAAGAGGGAACGAAATTTTTCTTTCGATTAAAGTTTCCTCGTGTACCTTACGACAATTAATGAAGGAGATTAGGTAATGTATAAATTTTTAGTCATTGATGATAACCAAGATATCCTCACAATATTTTCAGAGATATTTGCTGATACTTGTGATTGCACGGTTCACACCACCCTAGATGGGGAACATGCCACCAACTTTGTAAAAGACACCAAGTATGATTTAATCTCTATTGATTTCAAGCTAGCTTCTACCTCGGGAACTGATCTGGCCAGAACTATAAGAAAGCAAGGATTGAACAAATCAACTCCCATCTTGTTTGTGTCGGGATTTCTAGTAGACTGCATAGAGGATTCTAAGGATATCTCTAATGTTTCATATATAGATAAAAAAAATATCTACACCGACGTCGTCCCTCTGATCCTGAATCTCATACAAAATAACCCAAAAGATCAAGTAACGCATCCATAAGCTTAAAATGTAAATATATCCTAACATATAAAGTTGCATAACTCAATATGCGCCGTGCGTTGACCTTTGTGAAAAATCCGCTATATTGGCACTACCTGATAGATTGTTTTTACTATTTTTTAACAGGAGACTTCACTTAAATGACTAAACCTTTATCACAAAAAAATTTAAATTTTATTAAAGAGCATGAACAGACTTTAAAAACAATTTCTGAATGTATTAAAGACACTCCAATCAAGGAGACTGCAGATCTTTTTGAAATTGCTAAAAACATTGCTGCCTTAAAAGAGGACATCATGGTAGGCAAGCCCGATGATCTGCCTGGACTTTATCACCAACTAGATCAACAGTACTTGGCCGCCAAACGATTTTCCAAACAAGAGCGGCTTCCCGACCATCAAGCACCTTATTTTGGCCACTTGAAAATTGAAGAAAATGGTAAAGTAAGAGATATCTTTTTAGGCCACATCTCTTATATACCACAAGGAGGAGCATTTAGAATCGTTGATTGGACAAAAGCACCAATTGCTAGCGTTTATTATAATTATAGTGAAGGAGATGAATTTGAGCTGGAGTTACCTAAAAAAGTAATCACTGGTTTGGTAATCCAAAAAAATATCTTGTCTATCAAAAATGGAAGACTACTTAGAATTGATAATGACCAGCAATCCTTTGTAAACACCAAAGACGGATGGATCTGCCTGAGCGCCAAGTAAAGCAAACTTCACGGTGGACAAGGAACGGCCTGTCGAGAGATCTCATTAGGCATGGGACTTACGGGTATGCATCAACCCGATGTAATTGCCCTTTTGGATAAAGACCAATATAAATTAATCAATACAAATGACAAACGATCGATATTGGTTACTGGGGGAGCGGGCAGTGGTAAGACAACTGTTGCCCTTCACCGCATTGGCAGTTTATGTTATAAGCACAAGTATGCTCCAAGCCTAATTTTAGTAGTTGTTCCAGAAAGGGGACTTGTTAGGCTTTCAAGGAAGCTTCTTAAAAACCTTGGTCTATCAAGTGTAAAAGTCACAACCAATAGCGATTGGATAAAAAAAGAGGCAAAACGCCTATTTAAAAACATTCCCAAAAAAGAATCAATGAACACCCCTACTGGTGTAAGTATCTTAAAAAAACATAAGTCTCTTTTGACCATTTTAGATAGATTTATCAAAAAAAAGCAAGACGAAGTTGTCTATAAACTATTTAGCTCTAAAAAGATGAAAGACTTAAAGCTTGCGTTTTTAAATCTTGACACTCTACCACTTATTCCGCGTCTACAAAATTTAAAACAAAATTACAAAAAAATTGGCCCCAGTGAAAAAATAATTTTAGATGCTGAAATTGAAAATCAAAAAAATCTTTATCAGGATTGTTTGGAGCTCTTTACAAGCAAAGAGCTACTGCAAGAGCTGATTGTGCTCAGTGGTGGAGTCATTACCCAAAGGATGATTGATGAAACCCTTGCTCACACTATTTATCAAATGAAAGATCCAATGGAGCTTGAAGATGACTATACAGATCGAACCATTGACGGGCAAACACTAGCTTTTAACACAAAAGATGAGCTGGCAGCAACTTTAGATAATGAAGATTATGCCATTTTAATGATGTTAAACAAACTCAAAACAGGGCAGTTTTCCACCGATGACGGAAATATCAAAAAGTTTTCACATATTGTTTTAGATGAGGCCCAAGAGTTATCTCCTGTTGATTTAGAATTTTTTAAAAATATTTTACATGTTGATGGCAACTTTACCATATCGGGAGACTCCGCCCAACAAATTGACGAAACCATCAGTTTTTATGGGTGGCCCATGGTTTTAGAGAGTTTATCAATTGATGATGCCGACACTAAAGAATTAGAAGTTGCCTACCGCTGCCCACAAAGTATTATTACGTTCGCTCATCAAGTTCTAGGTCCCATCGCTCCCCCGGTTATGCCAAAGGCCCAAAAAAGTGGTCAAGCAATTATGTACACTACTGCCTTACATAGGGCCCATGCATCCATGATTTTAAATAAGGAGTTATTAGACTTAATGATTAGAGAGCCGTCAGCATCAGTAGCACTAATATGTAACAAGCTCGAAACTGCTGTAAATTTTTATTATGAGCTTAAAAATATTCCTCAGGTAAGGCTTGTAGAAGATGGGGAGTTTTCATTCAAAGCGGGAATTGACATCAGTACCGTTGACCAAATCAAGGGATTAGAGTTTGACTACGTCATTATTCCAGATGTTGATGCCATCAATTATCCGCTCGTTGACAGAGCTAGAAAGAGGTTACACATTAGTGCAACCAGGGCCATTTTTCAATTGTGGATAATCTCTTCTTCCGAAAACTCCAAGTTGTTGGAGCAGGTAGATATGGAAACTATGGCCTATGCTTAGGCAGCATCTTTGTGCTCTAACAACTGTTTAACAGTTATAGTACTACCATCAACAACTGATTCACACTTGGTTTTTTCTTTGATTTTGCCCACACTCAAATACTTTTGTATTTTTGATAAGGGATAGGGACCATACCTTTTATTTTTTCCCAATACATACCAATCATTTTCATAAATTGAACTACTAGCTTTTTGGTTGGCGTAATCCATTTCATCATCTAGATCAATCTGCTGCTCCGAATTGATAGAATCACTAGAATCGCTAGAATCAGGTTTATGCAACTTTTTTGACCTTACTGGTGTTAGACTTTGAGTGCTCAATTTATTTTTATTACTATTTAAAAAGGCCAAGATACCAGCTCCCCCCATCATGGCCACTGCAAAAATTTTAAACATACTGCCGACAAACGTTAGTCCGCCAACAAGAAAAAATATCCCTCCAAACAACAACAATAACATGCTATCAAACGTGACCCCAGGCTCTAAAACCGCTACTGACGGTTGTTTTGGATTATAAAAGACCTTTGCCTGAGCGCCAACTTGATATTTGTTAACAGTACTTTGGGCCCCACTTCTATTTGAGGAAGAGGTATCAGCTGCTCCTATCCACGGAGTATTGGTGCGAAAGTTTTTACCATTAACTGTATACTTAAAGACAATGTTGGCACGATACGTGGTTGAGCGCCTCCCTTTGCTATCTGTTGAGGTGCTAGTAGACAGTGAAGAACCAACAATTTCTCCGGCTACACTGGGCCAACTATTTGAGCTTCTGGCCAAATCAAACGTTGAATAACCAAAGTACATCCCAACGCCGCCACCAATTAAAAATAAAAAACCCAGTATTACACCCGCAAAAGGATTAAGTCGCCTAACCTGTGCCATATCCCCTCTTTTGTTGATAACTACTTATAATTTGTAACATTCAACCGTCCTTATCGGTCAATAAATAGAAACAATTAGACTGGCATCCTACGTGCATCCTAAGTGTGTAGCTAATAAGTAAAAATGTCCCGAGTCACGAATTAAAGAATATTGACCGACCCCCTGCTTCATTAAGATAATGAAGTTCCCAATACAAAAAGGAGCCGGTCAAATGCATCTTACACCAAAACAACAAATTC
>JADHTQ010000064.1 GCA_016784965.1 Bacteriovoracaceae bacterium
CATATGCTAGAAAATGAATCAGCTCAGATTGTTCTCCAGAATTAACGCAAAAAATTGTATTTTCTGGGCTACAATTGGTTTTGGCAAACGTAAATGCTTAATATTGTAGACATTTAACTTCTTGAGTGCGAAACGTGGGGTGGTTAAAACAAATAACTCATACTGACCTGAACATACGATTAACTCTTGCCAGCAATTTCTGCTCCAAGGCATCTTAAAATATAGATTATCGACGGTACTAAATTCTTCTAATATCTGTGGTGATAAATGTTCACAAATAAAAACATGGTATTTTTGGTCTAAAATAGAGAGGAGGTTAAAGGAATTTATACAGGTAAGCCTAATTCCACATTTGCTAAGCTAGAAAAATTTTGGGATCGATGTTCATAGCCAAACTTTATGCGAGCGAGGGGATTAAACGCATAACCATCTTTTCCCCGAATTATATATTTTCTCTTTGTTCCCGCATAATTTTTAGGTTCAATTAATTTTCTTAGTCGACTAACACTGGTATAGATGAGTTTATCGTGAATTAAAGGGTTATATTCATCCTTCCAAATGCTTCTTGCTAGCTGCTCTTTATCAAAAGGTGTACCGGGACTTCTGGCAAGTAAAAACAAAATTTCCAAAAGCACAAAGCGGTGCTTAAAGTCAATAATCCCAAGAGTTTTTTCTTGTACTTGGCGGTTGGTTCGATCTAAAAAAATATCAACATTACTGTTGTTTGCATCCTCTATCTCAAGCTGTAAAAGTTTTGTCAAAGATCTAAAGAGCCTCGTATCGGTACTTTCTAAGGCCAACTTAAAGTACAATATGGCCTTATCTAATTGACCTAGTCCCTTGTAAGCCAAACCCCTCCACATCAATATGTACCCATGCAAGTTCCAACATTTTTTATGACTTAGGTTCAGTGCAGCTTTCTCAAAATATTCAATTGCTTTTTTGTCGAGGCCCTCTTCCAAACAAATTTTTCCCTCAAGAACATACATGGATCCCAAAAGATAAGATTTGCCAATGATTTTCAACAATTCATCGAGCTGTCTCAAGTACTGCCTTGCGCCATCATGGTCTTTGGTGTTAAACCTATTTGTGGCCAACGCCAACAAGCATTTTGCAAGTATATCAGGAGCATTTTCTTCCTGTGCTTTTTTATATGCTGACAAATAATGATCTCTTGCTGTTTCAAAATTTCCTTTATAGGTATTTATCATACCAACATAGTAAAAATATTCAGCAGTTAACGCACCAAGGTGCGCGGCAAAGCTCATTACGAGGTCTTCTGACTTTACTATGAGATCATTTACCCTTTCAATATCTAGTTTTTCTGAAGCAATCCTAATCAAAAAGCCATATGCCTTTAAAAGTGTCGAATAATTGCTTGATTCAAGTGCCAACCCCTCAGCTGCTTTTATTGCATTCTCAAACTTTTTTTCGGCCTTATCTAGGTCTGACTTGTCGTAGTATATTTTACCCAGCAAGTATAAGGATCTACCTGCTTCGTTTTTAGTGTTTTTAGATTCTACTTGTTGACTGGGGTGAAATAAAAAAGATTTCCCCTCTACGGAAGTAGAGGAACTATCACTTAAATCAACCAGACTGTCGTCCATGCATAACCCCTCTTCTGTCTCTATTTAAGCATATGCGTAATTAAAACACACGCTTCGGACAGCTTATCAAGTAACCTAGCATAGGCCCTGCAAGAAGTCAAAGTCATGGGTAGCAATCACTCATTGCCTTATAAAAATTGCGTTGGTAGAGTATATCAGTTAATTTATCTAACAATAGTACAAATCTAAATCTTTAAGGAATACTAATTATGGCCAAATATTCAATTGACACCATCCGCCACTCCACAGCCCACCTTATGGCACAAGCAACTAAACACTTATTTCCCGATGAAGATATTAAATTTGGTATCGGGCCTGTGATCGATAGTGGCTTTTACTACGATATCGAAATGGAGCACCGTCTTAGTGATGATGACCTCAACAAAATTGAAGCCACTATGTTGGAGTTCATTTCCCAAAACCTTCCCATAGAGCGGACTGTTTTAGAAAAATCTAAAGCCCTTGAGTACTTTACAAACACAGGACAAAACCTCAAGGTTGAGTTAATAAAAGAACTGCCCGACGGTGAAGTAATAACTTGCTATAAGCAGGGGGATTTCACAGATCTATGCCGCGGTCCCCACGTTGAACACACCGGTCAACTGCCCAGATTTTTTAAATTACTACACACGGCTGGCGCGTACTGGAGAGGAGACTCTTCTAGACAGATGCTCCAAAGAATCTACGCCACAACCTGGAGTGATAAAAAGGAGCTCAAAAAATACCTTAACTTCCTAGAGGAAGCAAAAAAACGGGATCATAGAAAGTTAGGCGTTGACCTTGAGTTATTTCACTTTGACCCAGTTGCCCCTGCTTCGCCCTTTTTCATGCCCAAAGGCACTTTTGTTTACAACGAACTTACAAGCTTTATAAGAAGAATTTATAGCAAGTATAATTACAAAGAAGTAATCACACCACAAATCTTAGATACAAGTTTATGGCACACCAGTGGCCACTACGAAAACTATCACGAAAACATGTACTTCACCAATATCGACAAGCGTGAGTATGCTGTTAAACCCATGAACTGCCCCTGTCACATGTTGATGTTTAAGCATTATAAATATAGCTACCGCGACCTACCTCTTCGCTATGCGGATTTTGGAAGGTTGCACCGCTATGAAAAATCTGGAACGCTAGCTGGACTGACTCGTGTACGTACCTTTTGTCAAGATGACGCACATATTTTTATACAGCTCGATAAAATCTTATCGGAGATAACAACACTGCTGGATATGTTTCATGTTTGCTATGATCATTTTGGATTTACCAATATCAAAATAAACCTGTCGACCAGGCCTCCTAAAAAAGTTGGCGATGATGCAACTTGGGACAAAGCCGAGGCAGCCCTAGTTTCAGCTTTAGAACAAAGCCCATATCAGTACCAGCTAAAAGAAGGTGACGGGGCCTTTTATGGCCCTAAGATCGACTTAGAAATTGCTGATGCTTTAGAGCGTTATCATCAACTTGGAACTATTCAGCTAGATTTCCAACTGCCAGAGCGGTTTGATTTAAAATTTACTAACAATCATGGTGAATTAGAGCGACCAGTTGTAATTCATCGAGCACTACTTGGTTCTCTTGAGCGATTCTTTGGAATTTATCTAGAGCACATAGGTGGAGCTTACCCATTTTGGTTATCTCCCAAACAGGCAATCATTGTTCCAGTCAACAACGATAGTCATCTGACATTTTCTAAAACACTCTGTGATGATCTAACTAAATTGGGTTATCGAGTTAAGGTCGATGATAGAAATGAATCCCTAGGATTTAAAACGCGCCAAATACAACGCAACAAAATTCCATTTATGTTGGTCATTGGCGATCGTGAGATGGAAAGCAGTAGTGTTAACTTAAGGCGCTATGGTGAGAAAAAGACCCGCACCACGAGCATTGAAGAACTTAAAACCTTGTTTCAGACACTTGATAAAGAAAAAATACCAAAACCACTAAGGGACTAACAATGACAAAAAAGCATGTTCTCGTATTATCTGGAGGTGGAGGTTCTGAACACCAAATTTCACAACTGACTGCAAATTTTTTAATAAAACAGCTCTCAGGCGCACCAGAACTCTCTGTCAAGCACTGTGAAGTAAATCACGCTGGCGAGATCATCAAAATGTTAAACGATGGAATCGTGGATTACGCTATCCCCTGTTTTCATGGGTACCCAGGCGAAACTGGCGATGTGCAATCCCTGTTTGAAATGCTGAATGTACCATACCTGGGTGCAAATGCAGAGGCCTCTAAAATTTGCTTTAACAAAATCACTACCAAGCTATGGCTTGACACATTAAACATCCCAAATGTTCCTTTTCAATTCCTATCCCAAAAAAATGAAATTGAACTCGCTCATAAAAGCTTGCAAGACTGGAACTCTATTTTTGTTAAGGCCTCTAATCAAGGATCATCTGTTGGCTGCTATAGGGTCGATAACCATGACTCTCTAGACTCTGTAGTAGATGACGCCTTCAAGTACTCTGAATACCTTTTAATTGAAAAAGCTTTATCTGCAAGGGAGTTGGAGGTTGCAGTATATACTTTTGATCAGCGTTTAGTTGTAAGCTACCCAGGAGAAATAGTTACTCCCCAAGGCACACACTACTCTTATGAACAAAAGTATAACGATGACAGTTCGACGACAACTTTTGTAAAGGCCCAAAACTTAAACGAAAACATAGTAAAACAAATTAAGCACTATGCTCAAAAGGCCTTTACAGCGCTTAAGATAAAAGATTTGGCACGCATAGACTTTTTTCTAACTGATGAGGAAGAACTCTATTTAAATGAAATAAATACCTTTCCAGGTATGACTCCCATATCAATGTTTCCAAAAATGATGGAAGCAAATGGCCATAACTTTGGTGATTTTTTAAAGCAAAAAATAGTTGGAAAAAATTGTTGAAAAAAACAAGAAAGGGGCCTCTGCAAAGACCCCTTTTTGTCTTGTAGGCATCCTGCCACCATGGTCGAGACTTCCTGTCTCTACACTCTAAGTATAGCGTAAATTTAAATTTCAAGCAGCAAAAAATTTGCTAGGTAAACTTTTCCTTAACCTATTTGACGATGGGATCTTTAACGAGCTAAAATCACATCTTCAACAAAACTGTGGTATTAACGCAATGACAAAAACACTTTGGCCAAGATTCACTCTTTTGATTATTCTCTGTGTGTTAAACGCTTGTGCCCATTATGTGGCAACTCAAAGAGAGCTCGACTCACAGATTTTAAACTACTCTCCTACTAAGCAAACTGGTACATATTGCTCCAAGCAACTTACTGAGCAAAGCAACAATATTGTTGGCACAAGCTTGCCAATTGTAAAAAGCTTCAAGAGTTTTTTACAAACAATTCAAAAAAAACAACCACTTGACTTGGTTGACAAGTTCACTCTTTGGGCCTTACTGCAAATGAACGTAAGACCAGATATTTCATCACCCTCAGCACGTTTACAATTACTTGCCAATATCAACAATAGACCACAGTATTTTAATTTTTACATCAAATCGTCGACTCATAACAAAACTTATACATCACTGCCTTACCTTCATGGACTGAGTGCATTATTGCAATACTACAAAAGTAGGTACTCGCTCCTTGAGCTTGCAAAATTCATGGACCAATTTCCCAACAGATTTATTCCAGTCAATGGCCACTTAGCAAATTTTTTAAAAAAAAACCACGCAGACTTAATCAAACATAAGGTATTTCATCAATACTACTTCAAGGCCGATCAACCTTTAAAAAAGGGGGAGACCATTCCTCTTTTGCCATTTAAAAAAATCGTCCAAAATTATCTGAAGCAGGGACCAAAAAATGACAATTACCAGTCTGATAATTTTTTATTTCAGTACAATAAGCATTTAGACAAACAAATAATCGTTAAGTGTAATTATGACTTGCAGCTTTATGAACGCTACATTTACATAATCGACAAGATGCAAAAAAAGGCCAATCCGTTTGGTATACAAGATTCATCAGGTGACAGCATCATAGCACTTAGCTCACAAAAGGTGCCTACTGCCTCCCCTTTATTTGATAACTCCTTTTTGATAAGTGGCAATCCATCAACTACTCACGCACTTTGTCAAATCGAGGATAAAAAGTCTAGCACTCAGATCTCTTTGATGTCTTTTAATAGCAGAGATCCTGGACAACATATATACCATCTCATTGAAAAAAATTTTTGGAGCGCCAGCTCACCGGAAAAAATTGATTCTTTTTTAAAGCAAGCCAGATACCTCATTCTTCCTCACCCTAAGCGGTTAATCGTTGAAACTATGCGTAGTGAAGAAAAAGAGCTTACAAAGCTTCTAGCTTCACAATTCCCGGTATATCATAGCCGAACACTCGGGCATATGTGGGCCTATGTTAAAAACAACAAACTCAAAAACTCAAATATTGTTGTAGATGATCGCCACCAAAACTATATGAGCTGTTTATAAAAAGAACTAAAAGCGCTTCATTACTTCCACTATTAAGCTTGTTAATATTCCTTTTAGCTTTTGAACTTGCTCTGGATGAAGAGACTTGTTTGTTTCATCCATATATAGGGATCTTTTAGTCTCAATTTGCACGTTATTGGTGTCAAACCCATTAATGAACTTTGTTACATATCCTCCAACATAAGGGTCATCAATCAAAGTTTCAAATTTTTCATTTTTTAAATAACTCACTATGAAATTGATATATTCACCAGAGCAAGTTGTCCCACCCAAATGAGATACACAAAAATCTGGGCGGTTTTGCAGTTGATTTGGATTTAACTTCAAATGGTAGGCAGTGGGCCTTGATGGCATACTGTGAAAATCAATAACTGGAGCTTTTTGCTTGATCGAGGCCATTTTTTTTAAAAGTTCTGTCAGACAATTAAAATAGGGATCGTAGTACTTGGTTAATAATTGCTCTTGAGATTTATCACTCGGCACAGTTTGAACTAATTTAACTCCCTTAGAGTTATTCTTCCAGTTAAGCAGCGCCACTTCTTTTGAGCGATTTAAATCAATACAAACCCGATGAATTTTTGATGATATCACAGCAATGCCTTGAGCATTTAAAGCTTCAATATCTATTAACTCAAATATCCGAAAATCTACATCTTCCATTAATGGACGCTTATCCCCAATTAAAAAGGGTTTAATGTCTTCAGGTATAAACTCTCCAGCATGAGGAATCGAAACTAGTCCTATGGGTTTTTCCACATCCCACAAATCATAAATATGCTCCATAACAAATCTCCTTATAAAAAATTTATAGCATTTTCAGTCGACAATTTGCACATTTATTTTAGGTTATTGTTTCTGATTTAAAGCTACATTACTGCCAGCAACTCTGCTAAAAAATGATACTGGATTTAAAGGATGTCCATTTCTTCTGACTTCAAAATGTAGGTGAGGTCCAGTAGAGCGCCCAGTTTGACCAACTTGCCCTATCACTTGCCCTTTGTGCACTTTCTGGTTGACCTTTACAAAATTCTTTTTATTATGAGCATATACTGTAAAAAAACCTTTTTGATGTGCAATCACAATAATATTTCCAAATCCGTTCATGCCCTTGCCAGCGTATACGACCACACCAGTATCTGCACTTAGAATGTGTGCTCCTGAGCGTGCCGGAATATCAATCCCATTATGCTTGGTTCCCCATCTATGGCCATAAAAAGAGCTTATCTTAGATGCAGCAGGCACAGGCCACCTAAAGTTTAAATGGCCAACATATTTGTAAGCATCGGCAAGATTTACTTTCGACCTAGCTGCTTCTATTACCCCTCTTTTTAAGGGAATAAATACCCACGTTCCAGGTACAAATTTTGCCCCATCATTGGCTTGCTGAATTTTCCATTTGGAAACACCGAATTCTTTAGATAGTGAAGCCGCAGAATCCCCAGCTTGTAACAAAACATAGTGGCCACTGCTAATGTGAGAGCATGACGATATCAACAACAATAAAATATTAACTAAAATTATTTTTTTCACTTATATTTTTATCGGTACATTACTATAAAATTAAACTGTTATCTTCTATTTAAATTTTTGTAAGCCACTTATACTGTTAATCTCACTTTTTAAACGAACTTGGTTTACATTGCGGTAGCATATCTCCACTTCAGAGTTAACAGGCAAGGCTACTTTATCAAAATCTAAAGTGTTGATTACATCACGTTTTATACTTACTCCCCACTCTAACTGCAAAATTAGCTCTAACTCCAGTTGCTTCGGTTGAGCAAACATTTGAGTATAAAAATTACTTGCAAAGCGATTTAGAGTTTTATCCCTTAGAGACTCTTCAAGGAAGTTGTATTGTAGGACAATACCTTTTAAGTATTTTGATCTCACAATCTCTTTAAGTGAGACGCTGGGATCATAGTGCCAAAAAAATGGTATACGAAACTGATCATAAAACTGACTTTCTCTAATATCAGAAAATTCTAAAAGGATGTTATCTTTTAAATTGTTATCGACATTTATAACATCTGTGAATATTTTTTCGATTATGTAATGCTGTTCATTACAAAAGTGAAAATAATAACGACTTAATCCATCATAGGTTTGTTGAACAATTTCCTGACAAAGATGCCCCTGCAAAAAGTTAAAGCTTCTGGGCCTAAAATCAAAGCCGTAGTCAACAACTCCAACCTCTTTGATGGACTTAATAGTTCTTTTGTCATAAATACCATCAAGTTTTACTCTCATTGCATTATACCGCCATAAATATTATACAAAAAAATTGCTAATCGGTGTAAAAAACATGGATGGGCAGGATGTTCCCACTGATTCAGGATGGAATTGATACGTGATAATCCCAGTGCCCGTCGACATCATACACTCTCCATCTGTATAGACGAATTTCCAAGAAGGAAACTTCTCTAAAGCGACAGAGTCAACTACCAAGGAGTTGTAACGGCTAACTAACACTTCTTTGCCCCAAAACTGCTTGGGAAAAATGCCTTTCCATGGAGGAATCGTCACATTAACTTGTTGGCCATGTATGGGTTTTTTGCTTCTGATGGCATTTACCCCTTTAATCTGCCAAATGATTTGATGGCCTAGACAAACTCCAAAGTGAAGTAAATTTTTTCTTGCAAACAAGGCTTCAATCATTGGAAATAATGTTGAATAATCTTGTGGGTGACCGGGGCCTGGACCATAAATGACCACATGTTTTGTTTGAGAATTGTTGGTTAAAAGATAGTTTAAGTCTTGTAAAAAACCTGCTGCTTTTGATAGTTCGACCACTTTATGATTTATATTCTGACCGTATAGTTCACTGGAGATATTGTAGGTGAAGCTATCATTGAAATCAATAATACTTACTCCAACTGTTGCATCCAACATTTCCGGCGCCCTTTTTTCAAGTCATAAAAAGATTTTAATTAAATGATGCAAAATCTTCTTTGTTAAAATTAATAGAAAATTCTGGAACTAAGTTACCACCTGGGTCTTTAGAGGTAGTTTTGTACCTCAAGTTTAACTTCCAACACTTATTAAACGGTAAGTAGTACATATTAATAGTTGTTTCAGAATTTACTTTTTCCACTAAATCATAGACATATTTCCAAGCTGTCGTTAACCTACTGCTAAACTGATAACTACCGGCAAATGTTACTAACTCATCTTTTGTGTCTTTAAAGACATGGTAATTTAAACCAACCGAAAGCTCAAAACCTGAAAAATTTCTTCCAACAGTGACATCCAGAATATGACCATTATCTGCGTAAAAATAGTACTCTGATAGTGAAATATTAAAGCCATCCAAGTTCAGTCCAGTATTTATATACAATCTGGTTAGCGCATTTTTAAATAACTTATTCTCTGAATCAAAGTTATATCCCTGTGAAACATTGAAATATGAAATTTTGGAATACTGAAAGTTTTGTTTTAGATACCTTTCATCCTCGAAAACATCAAATTCATTTGGTTTTTTAATAATTATTGAATTATTCCACTGCAACTCTATAGTATTAGTTTTTGGCAGTTCTGTTGCAAACTCAGTATCACTTGTTTTGTATTCTTCTCCACGAAATACATCTATGCGATCAAAGGTCCCTGCATCGTCTTGAATCTGCTGCAAAAATTTTCCACTGCCTTTATAACTCTGGGATGATTGGTAATAGTGTTTTAACTTGACTTCTTGAGTGTGCCTGTAACTATTTCTAACTATTTTTTTATAATCGTTGGTGAATGCACCTTGATAGGAAGGTATATAACCTATGTAGGTGGACTTATTATCAGCATTAAAATTATCTTTGTTTTTGGAAAAGATATTTTGTTCCACCGGAATTGAGTCGCGATATGCAACCCCAAAAATCTTATATATTTCAATATTAGCTGTAGTTTCTAAAAACACACCATGCTTGCGAAATTTTTTATCCCTCTCATGGGGAAAGTAATACCCTTGAAAATCCCATACAACTTTGGTCTTAAACTGTACAGGCCCTACATGCCCTAAGTGCCAGTCAACATATGGAGTCATGTTTAGTCTGCTTGCATTGCGAATGAAGCTGCCTTCATTTCTATGATTTTGTCTAAAAATTGTATAGTCTGTATTTAGTCCCACTAATACTTTTTTAAAAAGGGGGTAGTTGGAACGATAAAGGTTAAATGGAATTGTTGAGAGAGTTACCTTTGGCAGTATTTGCACGTAAGAGTCGTCAAAGTCCTCGCTTTTGCTAAATAGTAAGTTTCTTGAAAAATATGACTCTATTGCTAAATCGGTAAAAGAAGTGCGAAAATCTAAAAAAGTCTGCCCTCCCAGTTCACTACCAAATATTTTACTTTTTGTATATTCTTCAAAGTCGGCTACAGTGTCTAAGTCAGAAGTTCCGCTATAAAATAGGTGATGGTTGATGTTATTGTTAAATGCTACGTGGTGCTCATAGGTGGAAAAATATCTAAAGGTAGGATCACTTTTGATTTTCTCATCACGGAGACGATCAAAAATCGCTTGAGAGTTAAACTCAAACCATTTTGACTCACCAAAAACATGTCTATACTCAAACTCCCCCCCAAATCCTCTTGACCCAAGTACACCGGGAGTCAGCGTTAAATCGTTAGAAGAGGAAATGTTCCAAAACCAAGGTTGCTTATAAGTAACCCCCTCACTTCCCAATTTAAAGCGTGGGAAAAGTAGACCAGACTCTCTTCTTTTTTTAATGGGAAATACAATGTAGGGGATGTACATTACAATCATGCCCTTAACTTTAATAAAGGCATGAGTGATGCGAACATATTCACCCAAAGTTATGCTGACTTTTTTTCCTACAATAGACCAAGATTCAGGACAATCGCGACATGTAGTATACTCAGCATCTTCCCCAAAAAATACTTCCTCGGACAGACGTGAGAGTTTTTTACCAAATACAACATAATCGTCAGTAATAACTCGTGCGTTTTCGACATGCAGGACATTTGTTTTAACATTTAAACTAAAGCGCGTTCCATACAATGTCATCCCGGGAGTGATATAGCGAACATTGCCCACCACCTCAAGTTCACCAGTTTCAGTAGAAACGGAAGCTTTTTCTCCGTAGGTAGCATTATCACCATGGATTATGATTACATTGCCCACGGCTTCAAACATATCACCCGAAGCCTTTTTATATCCTTTGTCCGCCCGCACGTGAATCTGCTCATCTTTACCAAAAGTAAACGACTCTCGTGCACCAAGCTCTCCCAGACAAAACAAGCTGGTAATAAAAGCAACCACAACTAATATTGGTAAGCTACTTGTGGTCATGTAAAAGAAACTTTTGTACTTCTGCGATAAAATAATAAGACCCCGTGACCAAAATGGTTTCTCTGCTTTGCTTAGTATTTTCCAAATATTTTTTCCAATCATTAATAAATTCAAATTTTTTATACTCATCAATATCGCAACTTATAAGTTCTTCATAACACTCTAACAAATCAAATGCCTTATGATGATCAAAAACTGTCAATACAAGTTTTCTTGTTAAGTGATGGTTGTGATTAAATACTTTAATAAGCGCCTTTACCTCTTTTTTTGATCTTTTTGAAAAGGCAAGAATCATTCTATCAAATGGCAGGCAAAATTCAAGGTCTCTGCCTCCAGTGTTACACAACAACTCCGTTAATTTCTTTGCCCCATCCAAATTGTGCGCACCAACAAAAACAAACTTCCTTGCCCCGTGCACAATGACCTCAAACCGCCCCTTTAACCACTCAACTTTTAATTTCATTAAGTTTGTTAGTTCCGGTACTGTAATTTGTGCAATTTCTTGCTTATACAATTGTTTAAATAGGATCAAAGACAACAATCTGTTTCTAGTCGAAAAATCCATCTGGGAAGTTACAATACCTCTATCAAACAATGATACATGTGAAATACTTCTGTCTTTACAAAAATTTTCCGTGAGTGTTCGACAATATTTTAATTCTAGTGTTTCAATAAGGGGAACATCACGTCTGCAGATTCCTAATTTCTCCAACAAAATTTTTTTAAAACCTCTACCTAGAATCTCCTCATGATCTCTGGAGATTGAAGTTATGGCCGTCAGGTCTGGCTCCATTAGATTAACAGCATCCAATCTTCCGCCAAGCCCCACTTCTAAAATCATCACATCGATTGTAGAGTCGTTTGCAATAGTGCAAAAGACATAAAATAAAAATTCATAGTAACTGAGATTGTGTTTTTCCACCTCTTTGAGACAACTTGTAAAATACTGAAGAAGCTTGGAAGGACCAATCAATGTACCATTAAAACAAAACCGCTCACACGCACTCAAAATATGAGGCGAAGTCCAAAGAGCAACACTTTGTCCCTTGCTATGAATAAGTTTGGCCAAAACATTGGCCACCTCACCTTTTCCATTGGTTCCTGCAATGGTCACAACTTTTACATTTTTGTTTTTTAACTTTTTTATTACAGGTTTAAAGATGGGAATCAGTCTATCAAAGCCCCCTTTGAAATTTTCTAAACCTATATGTTCACTTAACCATTGATCTATCATGGGTAGCTCACCACTAAAACAATCCACTCCTAAAGTAGATTGATGCCACTACCAAAATAACGGCCAGAAGAATTCCGATGAATATATAAAGATTATCATTGTGTAACATAGTGCACCTTTAATCATAATACTGGAAGCATTGTATATTTGTCATCTCAATTTGTTCCATCTATCATCTTAAAGCATAATCTAACAAATTTATACCTATCACTTTGGGTAATAAGGAAATATTGTGAACAAGTTACTTCTATGTTTTTTTTCTACTCATTTTATCATCGCAGGATGTGCGATGTTTAAGCCTGGTGATCTTCCCCCAAACAACTCTTTTTTAGTCCAAATTAAAAATGATATTGCTACCAAGAAGCCAATTGATCTATCCAGCACCTCACAAATGTCCCAAGCAAAGCGCTTTGCAGTAGAATACTTATTGGCGATTAAATTTGTAAATCAACAAAATTACCAACAAGCTTGCCAATTATTCAAAAGTCTTAGCAACCAACCAAATTTTAAACTAAATCAAGTCGCTTTTATAAAAACCCTTGAAACGTGTTCTCTGACAGATGAAGAGTTGATTCAAGTTTGGAGTAATGAGGCTACTACTATCCCCAACTGGTTAAAAGAGAATTTTTATAATACCTCTTTAAAAATCGCAAGACAGAGGAAGTTAAACGAGTATATTGCCCTGTTTCTAGTAAAATTAAGCAATTTTGCAAAACTGCGCGAAGATAAAGTCAAACTAATGGAAGAAGCACTCACTTATAGCAACTTGCCTGAGTACAAGAAGAAATTATATAAAGTTGCTCCCCGTAAAAATCATGGAGTTAACTCTTCTAATATATATAACATCGCCAGAGATTTTGAAAGAGATCGCAATTTTAAAATGGCAAGAAAGCTCTACTTTAAAATCACACAAGACAAAGATAAATCTTTAGATGATCAAGTTAAAGCTTGGAAGAGAATAAGGCTTACTTTCAAAAAAGAGTTAAACTACACCGATTATTTAAACTCTTGGGAAAAAATGCTGTCTACTATCGATTACCCAGATGAATTCGATTTATTTGACCAAAAAATACTTTTAGCTAGAGCATGTTGGAGCAAAGATCAAAAGGACAAAGGGCAAGCCATCTTAGAAAGCACATTACAAGAGATCATAGATAATCCAGACATTTTAGCGAGAATTTACTTCGTATTAGGGGGTATTTCCCTTGAGGATAACGATTTCAATAAATCATTATCATATTTTCAAATCGCTCATGCCTATGATGCCAAAGACCAAAAGCTCTATGAGAAGATTTGGTGGTTTGTTGGATGGACTCAATTTCTGCTAAAAGACTACAGTGCTGCAAGCGAGACTTTTGGTAACTTAAGGGAGTTTAGTAAGAATTATTTTCTAAAATTGAAAGTCTCCTATTGGGAAGCAAAATCATTGCAATTGTATGGATTTGACGATGACGCAAAAGAGATTTGGGAGAGGCTTTCCTCCATTGATTCATTTGGCTATTATGGTATTTTGGCCCACAAAGAGTTAGGGATTCCATTTACGCACCTAAGTGATTTAAAAAATAATTACAACCACTCCAGTATAGTCATTCCAACTTTCGAGTGGTTGGTGGCACTTGATGAGCTATCAATTGGTAAAAATTTCATCGATGAATACACAAAAAAATTAAAAGACCATCAACTGATCGAAGAGTCACTTTCTTTACACTCTAAAGTTGAATCATTCGACACTCCCATCTTTAACTTTTATAAAATAGCTGCTCCCAAAAGAAATGAGATCCTTTTAAAAAAGGCATTTGTTGTCTTTCCAACCCCCCATACCAAAATAATTAAAGCCGTGGCAGCAAACTTCGACATACCTCCGGAGTACATTTACTCAATTATAAGGCAAGAATCTGCGTTTAATCATCAAATTAGAAGCCATGCAGATGCTTTTGGCCTAATGCAAATCATCCCAGAAAGAGCAGATCAACTCGCAGCTGATCACAAAATCACCTACAACAACACCACAGACCTTTATGACATCAAAACGAATGTCGCAATGGGCACTGCCCATTTACAAGAGCTAAACGGTCTTTTGCAAAACAAACTGATCTTGGCCATTGGCTCTTACAATGCAGGTATAAGTCGCGCCAAAAAATGGGAAGAAGATCGCTTTGATGGTGACTATATTAAGTTTATTGAAATGGTGCCCTATGAAGAAACTAAAAGCTACATCAAGTTAGTTATTAGAAACTACATAATTTATATGCGCTTAATGGCAAACAAGAGTTTTTATTTTCCAACACACATCTTTAATGAAACTCCAAAGGTTTAGCCATTATGCACTGGACAAAAATTGGTATAAATGGTATTGAAACTTTCAAGTTTAATCTTTTGTAACTTATAAAATGGAGTGACTTATGCGTTCTCAAGGTGTTCAAAATGTGTTCTCTAACCCACGTGCAGTTGCCGAAGAAAATGCAAGGTTTATGTCTCGTGTATATCAATGGATGACTATTGGTATCGTCTTGACGGGACTAATTGCATATTGGATCGGTAACAACCCTCAACTAGTCTATCAACTAGTGGCCAATAAATTAGTTTTTTATGGGCTTATTATTGTTCAGCTAGGTGCCGTTTTCTACCTCTCGGCTTCAATCCAAAAAATCAGTGCTTTTGCTGCAACTTTAATTTATCTGTTATACGCCTGCTTAACGGGAGTTACCCTTTCGGTCATTTTTGTTATATATACTGCCGAGAGTATTCAAGGGGCCTTTTTCACCACAGCATTTAGTTTTGCCGGACTTAGTTTTTTTGGCTTTGTGACTAAAAAAGATTTAGGACCAATTGGCACCTTTTGCCACATGGGCCTTTGGGGACTAATTGGTTTTGCTCTTCTTTCATGGATCTTTCCATCTCTAATGGGATCACAAACCAGCATGATTTATAGCCTCTTTGGCATAGCAATTTTTGCAGGCCTGACCGCCTATGACACCCAAAAAATAAAACAAATGAACATCATTGGCAATGAAGGAACCGAAGAAGACCACAAAGAAACCATCTACGGTGCCCTCACCCTCTACCTAGACTTCATAAACCTATTCCTAATGATTCTACGTCTAATGGGCAACCGCAGACGCTAAGGTAGGTGCCAGGAGACTTGTGGGACACACTGCGTCTCATAAGTCTCCTGGCACGATTTGACCTACTTGTTCTGGAAAAGTTTAGATTTTAAAAACAAAAAAAGGCCAACACTTTGGTTGGCCTTTTTCTATAGTATAAAAGGTGCATCTTGCTATTCTCACACCAAGTCTCCCTGGCACTACCTTCGCCGATGGAGGGCTTAACTGCTGAGTTCGAGATGAGATCAGGTGTTTCCCCTCCGCTATCGACACACCCAATTTTTAAGCATCGATAACTGTCCAGCTTCTGCGTCGCTCGGCTTCGCTCATCGCTGCGGCGTACAGCAGTACGCCTCACTCTTCGCTCATTGGCTCCTTGAATCTGGACAGTTCTCGAAGCTTAAAAATCACCGCGCTCACAATTCTTTGGCCTTGCGGCCCTTTATTGCTGCTGTTTGGCCTTGCAGCCTTTTGCTGCTACTACTTGGTTTACTGACCAAATTTTTAGCAGACTTTATTCTCTTTAACAATTACAAAACAGAACTAAATATAAACAAAACCCATACAACATAAATTAAATAAAAGCAAAACGACTATTTAGTAGAGGTCAGCTCAATACATTACTGCACTTACACCTCCTCCCTATCAAGCTCGTAGTCTACAAGCTGTCTTAATAGAAATCTTATCTTAGGATGGGCTTCCCACTTAGATGCTTTCAGCGGTTATCCCTTCCGAACTTAGCTACCCGGCAATGCAACTGGCGTCACAACCGATACACCATAGGTTCGTCCAACCCGGTCCTCTCGTACTAAGGTCAGCTTCCTTCAAATTTCTTACGCCCACGGAGGATAGAGACCGAACTGTCTCACGACGTTCTGAACCCAGCTCGCGTGCCGCTTTAATTGACGAACAGTCAAACCCTTGGGACCTGCTCCAGCCCCAGGATGCGACGAGCCGACATCGAGGTGCCAAACCGCGTCGTCGATGTGAACTCTTGGACGCGATCAGCCTGTTATCCCCGGAGTACCTTTTATCCGTTGAGCGATGGCCCTTCCACTCGGAACCACCGGATCACTAACGCCTGCTTTCGCACCTGCTCGGCTTGTTTGCCTCGCAGTCAAGCTCCCTTATGCGCTTACACTCTACGGCCGGTTTCCATGCGGCCTGAGGGAACCTTCGCGCGCCTCCGTTACTCTTTAGGAGGCGACCGCCCCAGTCAAACTGCCCACCAGACATTGTCCCCCGACCCGATCAGGATCGTAGGTTAGGATTCCAAGTAACAAAGGGTGGTATTTCAAGGTTGCCTCCTCCGACACCTGAATGCCGAGATCAAAAGCTCCCACCTATCCTACGCAATGTTAATCAAAAACCAATGCCAAGCTACAGTAAAGGTTCACGGGGTCTTTTCGTCCTTCCGCGGGTAGCGCGTATCTTCACGCGCACTCCAATTTCACTGGGCCTCCAGTTGAGACAGTGGGGAAGTCGTTACGCCATTCGTGCAGGTCGGAACTTACCCGACTAGGAATTTCGCTACCTTAGGACCGTTATAGTTACGGCCGCCGTTTACTGGGGCTTCAATTCAAAGCTTCGCTTGCGCTAACCTCTCCTCTTAACCTTCCAGCACCGGGCAGGCGTCAGTCCCTATACATCCTCTTTCGAGTTCGCAGAGACCTATGTTTTTGATAAACAGTCGCTACCCCCTTTTCACTGCGGCCCCCAATAGCTTCGTCAGCAAGTGACGTCACCATCAAAGGCGTGCCTTATCCCGAAGTTACGGCACCAATTTGCAGAGTTCCTTAACTGGAGTTCACCCAAGCGCCTGAGAATTCTCTTCTCATCTACCTGTGTCGGTTTACGGTACGGGTTGATAAACATCTCCTTACGAAGCTTTTCTAGGAAGCTGAGGATCACGGACTTATGGGCATACGCCCCGTATTCACATCTCAGTGTTAAAAGCACCCCGGATTTACCTAAGGCACCCACCTACATGCTTAAACCACTAACCAAAATGTGGCTCCGCTACCTTTCTCCGTCACTCCTTCAAGTCAAACGATGATTACCAAGTACAGGAATATTAACCTGTCGTCCATCCACTACGCCTTTCAGCCTCGCGTTAGGTCCCGACTAACCCTGGGCGGAGTCACCTGGCCCAGGAACCCTTAGATTTTCGGCGGGGATGATTCTCACATCCCTTATCGCTACTCATTTCAGCATCAGCTCTTGTGATACCTCCAACGCTCCTCGCGGTACGCCTTCATCGGCAAACACAATGCTCTCCTACCAGATAAGACCTAATAAATTAAATCTTAAATCCACAGCTTCGGTATGTTACTTTAGCCCCGTTACATTTTAGGCGCAGGATCACTAGTCCAGTGAGCTATTACGCTTTCTTTAAAGGGTGGCTGCTTCTAAGCCAACCTCCTGGATGTCTAAGTAACCCCACATCCTTTCCCACTTAGTAACAATTTTGGGACCTTAGCTGGTGGTCTGGGCTCTTTCCCTTTCGACAATGAACCTTAGCATCCACTGTCTCACTGCCTAACTATACTTACAGGTATTCTGAGTTTGATATGGTTTGGTAAGCCGGTAAGCCCCCTAGCCAATTCAGTGCTATACCCCCTGCAGTAAACATTAGACGCTGCACCTAAATGCATTTCGGAGAGAACCAGCTATCTCGGAATTTGATTGGCCTTTCACCCCTATCCACAAGTCATCTCAACAGTTTTCAACCTATATGAGTTCGGTCCTCCACGAGGTTTTACCCCCGCTTCAACCTGCCCATGGATAGCTCATTCCGGTTCGGGTCTACGACATGCAACTAATTTCGCCCTATTAAGACTCGGTTTCCCTACGGCTACACCTGCGACGGCTTAACCTTGCTACACATCATAACTCACTGAATCATAATGCAAAAGGTACGTGATCAGGCTTTACAATAGCCCTTTCACTGTTTGTAAGTATATGGTTTCAAAATCTATTTCACTCCCCTTATCGGGGTTCTTTTCATCTTTCCCTCACGGTACTAGTTCACTATCGGTCAGTAAGGAGTATTTTGCCTTGGAGAGTGGTCTCCCCAGATTCAAACAGGATTTCTCGTGTCCCGTCCTACTCAGGATACTCGCTAGCAATTTCTATATTTCGGATACG
This sequence comes from Bacteriovoracaceae bacterium, assembly GCA_016784965.1. Lineage (GTDB taxonomy): Bacteria > Bdellovibrionota > Bacteriovoracia > Bacteriovoracales > Bacteriovoracaceae > JADHTQ01. The sequence goes on from JADHTQ010000064.1 coordinate 18,828, forward strand.
AGACTTTCACTCTCTATGGTGTGCCTTCCCAAACACTTCTCCTATATATAAACTACCATGCGCAAGTCCTACAACCCCAGCTAGCAAGCTAACTGGTTTGGGCTCTTCTGTTTTCGCTCGCCGCTACTTACAGAATCTCAATTGATTACTTTTCCTGCAGGTACTTAGATGTTTCAGTTCCCTGCGTTCGCTCTATCGTGCCTACTTTACTCAGCACGAAGTGATAAGTATTTCTACCTACCGGGTTTCCCCATTCGGAAATCCACGCATCAAAGTCTGTTTGACGACTCCACGTGGCATATCGCTGACTAACAAACGTCCTTCATCGCCTCTTACTGCCAAGATATCCACCATATACCCTTAATAGCTTTTATCTAATTTGTTAATGTTTAATATTCGACACAAGTAATTTTATAAAAAATACTTGTAAATGAACTTTAATAAAGTATGGGTTCTCGTCTACTATCTAGTCCTGTTATGAAATTGTTAAAGAGCAAGATTATTTTTAAATTGGTGGGACAAGAAGGACTCGAACCTTCGACCCCGTCCTTATCAGGGACGTACTCTAACCAGCTGAGCTACTGTCCCAAACTACTTTAAAATATAACCAAACAAGAGTAATCCAAAGAGAGAAAGAAAGAACTTTTAGAATATATTTTACTGATCTAAGGAATCAATTATCCTTTAAAAGGAGGTGATCCAGCCGCAGGTTCCCCTACGGCTACCTTGTTACGACTTCACCCCAGTCATCAGTCCGACCGTAGGCGCTCCCCTCTGCAAGCAGTTAGGGCCACGACTTCAGGTAAGACCAACTTCCATGGTGTGACGGGCGGTGTGTACAAGGCCCGGGAACGTATTCACCGTAGCGTGCTGATCTACGATTACTAGCGATTCCAACTTCATGGAGTCGAGTTGCAGACTCCAATCCGGACTGAGATGCACTTTTTGAGATTAGCTCCCCCTCGCGAGTTCGCTTCCCTCTGTATGCACCATTGTATCACGTGTGTAGCCCTGGACATAAGGGCCATGAGGACTTGACGTCATCCCCACCTTCCTCCTGGTTAGCCCAGGCAGTCTCTCTAGAGTGCCCAACTTAATGCTGGCAACTAAAGATAGGGGTTGCGCTCGTTGCGAGACTTAACCCAACATTTCACAACACGAGCTGACGACAGCCATGCAGCGCCTGTCACTACATTCCCCAAAGGGCACTCCAGTATCTCTACCGGATTCGTAGGATTTCAAGCCCAGGTAAGGTTCTTCGCGTTGCTTCGAATTAAACCACATGATCCACCGCTTGTGCGGGCCCCCGTCAATTCCTTTGAGTTTTAGTCTTGCGACCGTACTCCCCAGGCGGAGCACTTAATGCGTTAGCTACGACACTGAAAGGATCAATGCTCCCAATATCTAGTGCTCATCGTTTACGGCGTGGACTACCAGGGTATCTAATCCTGTTTGCTCCCCACGCTTTCGCGCCTCAGCGTCAATACTCGTCTAGGAAGGCGCCTTCGCCTCTGGTGTTCCTTCGCATCTCTACGGATTTTACTCCTACATGCGAAATTCCCCTTCCCCCTCCGAGATTCTAGACTTGCAGTTTCAGACGCAGTTTCGGGGTTGAGCCCCGAGATTTCACATCTGACTTACTAGTCCGCCTGCGCGCGCTTTACGCCCAATAAATCCGAACAACGCTCGCACCCTTCGTATTACCGCGGCTGCTGGCACGAAGTTAGCCGGTGCTTCCTTTGGGTGTACCATCAAACATACTGCCTATTAGACAATATGCCGTTTTTCCACCCTGACAGAGCTTTACAATCCGAAAACCTTCCTCACTCACGCGGCATTGCTGCGTCAGGCTTTCGCCCATTGCGCAATATTCCCTACTGCTGCCTCCCGTAGGAGTCTGGACCGTGTCTCAGTTCCAGTGTGGCCGATCATCCTCTCAGACCGGCTAGACATCGTCGCCTTGGTAAGCCGTTACCCCACCAACAAACTAATGTCCCGCAGGCCCATCCTTCGGCGATTGCATTGCAAAGAGGCAATCTTTCATCAACTACTTTCAAATTTGTTGATCTTACGGGGTATTAGCTTTAATTTCTCAAAGTTATCCCCCTCCAAAGGGCAGGTCACCTACGTGTTACTCACCCGTGCGCCACTCTAATCACTCCCGAAGGAGCTTTCTCGTTCGACTTGCATGTATTAGGCATGCCGCCAGCGTTCGTTCTGAGCCAGGATCAAACTCTCCAAGCTATATTTTTAAACGAACAAATTTGCGTATTTTAATTCGGTTATTCTAGAGTTTTCCGTTGAATACGGCGGTCGATTAGTTGCTATACGTACTACAAATTACTCACATTAACATCAGCAAAGCAACTTTCTAGTTACATCGACCCTAACAAAACATACTCTTAGGTTCTTTCTCATCTTCTCTGGTTTTGTTACATCCTCGTAAAAAAATGTAACATAAACTCTTCGTTCTTTATTCAATTTTTAATGAGCA
>JADHTQ010000065.1 GCA_016784965.1 Bacteriovoracaceae bacterium
CAACATTATAAATATTTTCACAGATCTCTTTGCCTTGATCGATGATCTGAGGCTTTAGTCCCTCACTAAAAACATTGTCTATAAATTGAGTAGAAACACTTTTTAACAAAGATACTTTTGTAGACCCACTTGCCCTTTTATCTCCCACTACTTTGGTCGCAAGGTAGCTGCAAAATCGAACATATTTTCTTCTATCACATGATTTAAAATATAGCGATTCAACCTTTTGTTTGTATTTATCAATTCTGTCCTTAGCAAATTTATCTCCAGCATGAAGTATCTTGACATATCTATTGTTACCAAGCTTTATATAGACATCAAATAGCACTACATTGGGTGAATAAAACTCTGTGGTTTTAATCGTTGAAAACTCGTTATCAGCACTTGTTACATCCTCTTCTTCTGAAACCGTGTCTCTTTTTGGTATAGTAGACATCATATCAGTGTAAGTTTGGTTGCCCTCGAGGACATTGGTCAGAGCTGATAAATCAAAAGGACGCAGCAAAACATCCATTACACCCATCTTGGCCAATTTCTTCTCGTCCATTCCATCAGCTTCTAGCATCCCAGTACGATTTAGTACTAATATTACTTTTTGTGCTGTACATGTGCTGTTGATAAACTTTAACACTTGTAAACCAGTGTGATCCTCTACTGAATAATTTAGTATCACTAAAAAGTATTTCTTTTTGTACATTCTAACTTGGGCATCTTTGCCCGTGCACACTGTATCGACTTTATACATTTGGTCTTTTAAAAATGAACTTGCCAGCTCAAGCCACTTTTTATCTGGATCTGCAAGTAAAATCTCTAAGGCCATAAACAAAAACCTTGGTACATCTATTTTGTTTTAATAATGATATCATAAAAATCACAAGTACTTGTGAAGATATCAGCTAAAATTCTTACACCTAGTTTTAAAGAAAACTCTAGCAAAACGATATGCTACTTCACACAGTAAAAATAAAAAAGTTGTTCAAATAGTTTACTCAAGTGGTAAAAATTTTGATAAATTAAAAAAATAGTAACTTAATACTTTTTTTAACTTTCTTAACAAAGATTTTTATATGATTCTGATGGTGGCAGGAAAAAAAAAGGGCGACGAATATAGTTCGCGGTTTCGAACTAAAGGTATTAAAGTCGAGCAAGCAACCGGTGGTTTTCAGGCCCTAAGCCTTGTTGAAAACAATGAATATGGTCTCATAATCATCGTAGAAAATATGGCAGATATGGCAGGTTTTGAAATTATCTCACTGATTAGAACCACCCATCAAAAGCAGAAGTTGCCCATCTTATTTGTCTTACCGGGTGATGAGAAGCTTGATCAACAAAAACTTGTGGATGTAAATACTTGCTTAGAAAGCACTGCTAATTTTAATCAGATCATGCAAGAGACAAAGTCTCTACTAAAGCTAAAAGAAATATAGACCAAAACTGTCCAATTTTACTTCTTATAAGAATTACAAGTATTGATCGGGATCGTCATCAGGCATCAATTCTTCATCGCATATCTTTGAAAGCAGAGGTCCTGAAATTTTTTGCAACAGTAGTTTTTCTGGTAATAACTCAAGTGCATTTATCGACTGTGAGCTATCAATGCTTTTGCTGTTTTTGACATAGCTTACCATCGATGAAAAATCAAAGCGCTCTTGTCTAATAAATTCACTCCAATACTCATCAGAGTTACTAAGTAGAGCATAGGCCTGCCGTATTTCCAGCGATTTTTCAGCAAATACTTCCGGTGGGTACCTCTTTAACATTTTTTTAAAGGCCGACTCAATATCATTATCACTTATTTCACTTTTGTTTTGTAATCTTAAAACTTTTAAAGCTTTCTTGGTATCCACTTTTATATAACTCCTAATAAACTTTAAATTAAATGAAGCTGATTGTAATCCAAGTTAGACACCTTCTTCTTCTTGACAACATCAGCTTGTAATTTATTTTTAAATTGTTGTAATAAGTTAGCAAACTCAGCTTCCGCCTTAATCTCCTTTAGTAAATCTAAACAATATGAAACTACCGGTGGATCGAGGAGCTTATCAAAGACAAACCTCTGCTTGCCATTAATAAAAGCATAGAGCTGATTCAAAAAACGAATTTGTACCGCAGTCTCGCGGTCCATAGTTTGAGTTACTTCTGGTAGCTGGAAGTATTTTGCCATTTTTGATAACACATTTTGTAATACATCCATGCTTTGATGCTTAAAAGAAGGTGCCAAATCTTCACTGTACCCTTTAAAATATATTTCTATAAAGCTTTTATAAAACTCCAGTTGATAGTTCACAGATATGTTGCGATAAAAAAGTCGTGCAAGTTCTTTGAGTGCTATTCTGTCACTAAAGTATTGAAACAACATTGTCACTAGTAAATCAACTTGAATACTATCAAAGCTATCAATTTTTGCTACTTCTTGGGAGCACTTATTTAGTGCTTTTAGGTTCTGTTTTAAATATGCCCCCTGATAGGCAATCAAGTGGAGTCGATAATCTCTTGGTTTGTCGAGCTTTAATAACTTCTGGTTTAAACCCCAATTGACTTCAAAACTTATCGTCTCAAAAGTTGTCTCCACGTAGTAGTCGATCAGTCGAGATTTAATTTTGGCCTGCTGGCCCTTACCTACCTGCATTGCCCCCTGTGATCCCTGTGATCCCTGTAATCCCTGTAATCCCTGTAATCCCTGATTGCCAAGAGCAGTAAACACCTTTTCAAACTGTTTCATGCAGAGGTCATTTTCCTCTATGCTGTGTTCATTGGGAATTATCATTGCTAATTTGCGATATACTTTCAATTTCAAAATTTCATATTTTAGTAAATCGTCAAAGTGCATGCTCTGATAATCAATTTTATCATCCATAAATTCTGCTAGCTTTTTTAATGAATACTCGTCGCGCCCCATAAGTGATAAATTTTGTAGCAGATCCTCTCTATTCATAAAGTCTTTGGGATCGACGGCAAAGATACTCTCGACAATTTGGGGTACCTCTTTGGACCACGCTTGCAGCAAATGAGTAGTCACCTTATGGTCTTTAAACTTTAACAAAAAAATGCGCCTGATGAGTGCAAAAAAGGCCCGATCGATGTGTGCGATAGCTTGCGGCGTCTGAATTTGAGTTAAACAGCGATTTAGGTCACCCAAAAGGGTTTTGTTGATATTTAGTGATAACTTCTTTAACTTACAAATTCTTTTTATTATGCCAAACAGCTCAACTCCTATCGGAGGCCCAAACATGTCTTCACAAAGAAATCTAAATTCACCTTCAAAGTACTTGAAGTGCTTCATAAGACTTTCATTGCTTCTTGTAATTGTGGCAAACCCCACAGGTAGCAAAAGCATCTCCTGGTCTTCTAACCACAATTCCATCTCACCACGCAAAAGCTGTATGGTGGGCAGTTTATTGATAATCTGAGGAGAGCCTTTTTGATAGGATTTGATGAGGTCTGGGGCATTTTGCAGTGATAGCCCCATCACCACATCTAAAACATCGAAATACAAGTTCTTCTTAAATATGGATATCAAAGGTTTAATATCCTCAGGAGTATATTGCCAAGGTTGGGCCAAATAAAAATGAGCATAAAGGTCCCACACCATCTTCGCCAAAGGGGTATTGTTTGTTTTAAGTGCATGCAAAACTGGTAAATATTCAGGAGGTGGTGGATCATAAATGGGGGCAATCAGATCGCTCATAATATCTAACATCGCCTCTTGGGTGATGTATGAATGATTTAGTTTGACCTTGTTGCCCTTGTTGCTTTTATTACCCTTGTTGCTTTTTCTTTTTGCTTTAACTTCTTTGGCCATAATAACCCACCCAAAAATTTTTTTAAAATTTTTTGAATTTATCTAATCAGTCATCTCTTGGCCTTGGATTTGGGGCCCCTTTGTATCAAGCCAATCGTATAAATTATCTTCTAAGCTATCCAGCTGATCATCTTCTTCATCTTCTAAGGCCTGAGTATATGAATCCAAAAGCTTCTGTACTGCCATTTTTTCTGCTCGTGATGAGCTCTCACCCAGGGCATTTTCTACCCTTTGAACCAGCAGGTTCATCACTTTGTGGGCCGGGGCCATCAGTTGATCTAGGGAACCATCCTCTTGCCCTGGAGTATCTAAGTTTAAAGAAATAGCGTCAGTGTCGGTGTTCATCAATGCCGATTGGTAAAGATTCATTTTGTGAGACTTGATATATTGGAGATCTTCCCCATGGGCAACATCAATTTTGATTACACCATTTAAATCATACTCCATCCCAATATGAATGGGGGTTCCCACAGGTGCAGACTCTAGTTGCACATTGAATGATCCGATAAACAGATTATCCTTGGTACAAGGAGACTCTCCTTGATAGACCGCCACTTCTACATTTTCTTGGCCAGGCACCATGGTACTAAATGTTTCTACAAACTTTGCAGGCAACTTTGAGTTTCTGCCTATCACCGTGGCAAAAGTTTTGGGATGCCTTTTTTGTGCTTGATCTAAAGACTCATCTTGCTCCCAAACATGTGCCTGTTGCCCGTACTCATAGTCATCTACGTCAGCATAATCATAAACGCCCATATCTAATGCACCAACTGCAGCTATCCCCAAAGAGTGAGGGGCCACATCAATTACGATGCTTTCAAAGTTTAGGCCTGCGGTGATGGCCGATTGAACACTTGCCCCCAGAGATATTGATAAGTCTGGGTCGATATAGTGTTGTCCCAAAAGATCAAACTCCTCTTTTAGGCGCCTGCTAATTAGTGGAATCCTTGTCGACCCACCCACTAGGATCAGCTTTTTGATCTCACCTGCAGAGCAGTTGGAATCTTTTAGAGCTTGCCTGGTTTTTTCTATAGTAGAGTTTACATCTTCAATAATCATCTCTTCTAACTTCCGGCGACCCAAGACAAAATTGACGTTTACTTTTCTACCACCAAGGTCTAGGACATCAATAATTTCAGCTTTGGCCTCATAGGTCAGAGTGATTTTTGCCTCTTCTGCCAAGTGCTTTAGCTTTGCCAGAGCAATTTCATGATCGGATACATCTACTCCGCGCAGATCATGGATTTGGTCCACAAGCCAGTTGACAATTTTTTTATCAAAATCATCGCCTCCGAGATAGTTATTACCCGTTGAAGATAAAACCTCTTTGATGCCCTCTTTGGCCGACAAAATAGACACATCAAAAGTTCCTCCACCCAAGTCATAAACCATCCACAACTCATCCTCTTGGGCCGCCCAAGCCGCATGGTCAACGTCATTTGAGGTCTTGCCCATCTCATAAACTAAAGATGCCGCCGTGGGCTCATTTATTATGCGCGAGACATTGAAGCCGGCCAGCTTGCCTGCTGCCACCGTTGCTCGCCTCTGGGTATCATTGAAATACGCTGGTACGGTAATAACCACATCTTGTATCACTTCATTGGTCGCCTCCTGCGCCTTTAACTTTATATACTCTAAAATTTTGGCCGACACCTCTGTGGGAGTAAGTTTCATTCCCCTAACTTCACAATTAAAGTCTTTATCTCCAATATGCCTTTTAACCGAAGAAATCGCACTACTGGGATCAAGCTTGGAATAATCAAGGGCACTTTGCCCCACAAGCCATCCCTTGCCATCGTGAGCAATGACCGAGGGAATAGTTTTTGCTCCATCGATCTGTATTATCTCAAACTGTTTGCCCGACCAACGGGATATACAACTATTTGTCGTTCCAAGATCAATTCCATAAGCAATTTTTGTGGCCATTTGTTTCTCCTTGTTAATTATTCCATAACTCGATTACTACCTATTATCTGTTGGGGCACCACATCATCCATGTCTTTTATGGTGCACATGGTCTCTTACTTTTTATAGATTTAAAATTATATCTCGATATTGAAGACATTAGCTACAACAATTTACCCCGTAAGCCTGAACTATAATTACCGACACATGTCGGTATAAAGTGTATATTTTTACCGACACATGTAGGTATTTAGTGTTAAAAATACAATAGGCGCCATTATTGAACAAGATATGCCCGCCAGGTTTGTAGAAATAAACGAAGTCACAAAACAAAATTTAATGGATCTCACCTACCCATTTGGTTACTTGGATTTCTCGGGTAACATACTCCATCAAATTAGGGGTTAGCATATTTCCCAGTCAACTGACCACTACCTAAGATATTGCTACTATAACTTGACTCAAAGTCCGCTTGTTTGCTGTTACTTAACGGAGTGGGAAGATTGGCAATATTTAATGCATAGACCTTAAAAATGTAGGTATGAGCGGAATCGCCACTTGGTGGACAGGGACCGGCCCAACCATTATTAGTGCTCTCAAATCTGTAGTTTTGACCTTCCGTACCATAGCTAGACATATCAACTTGGCCGCTTGGATTTGCATTGAGCAGAGGGATTGAAGTCGTACTGGAGCTTATATCGTATAAATTTAAATGAATGGAATCCTCACCATCGGGGTCTTGCACAATGATTACATAAGAGGAGGTTTCAGCTGGTGCACCAGACCAACTTAGTCCGGGAAAATTATTTACGGCACCACTGCAAGCTGCAACACGACCATCTGCATAACTACCCGCAATAGTAGATCCTTCTGTAAGTTGATCAGACGTTAATGTCATTGTAACAGTACCACCTGTACCGTCACCATCACCGTCACCACTGCCGCACCCGACAGTAAACATCAAAATTGTTGATAGTATTACAAACAAGGCCATGTGTTTATTCATCACGTGATCTCCTGGTGATGTATAAAAGGCGGGCAACAAAAAAATTAATCACACAGTTTGTGAAGCTCCCGCAAGACGTAGGGAGTTTCGATAAAAAGCTTATCGTAAAAACCCATCAGCATATCATCAGTATACTCATAGATTTCACTATTAATCTCTCTGATCTCCACCCAGTGTTTGGCATCGAGGATGATACCCAGTTGTTCACCAGCATTTAGGCTATCTCTGACACCACTTCTAAACAGTGGATCTTCTTTGCGGATTATACTTCTCATCAGCTTCACCATAAACAGATCGCAAACTCGTGCAAACCGTGCGGCGAAAGCTTCAAAAGTCTCCAAGTCATCTAAAGATAGATTTGAAAAACTGTCATTCATCTTTAATTTTAATTGCAACTTCATCTTGATCTTAGAAACCTTGCCATAGCTATGTTCCAGGCTCTCTAAAGATTTTTTGAGCTGTTGCTTTAAAATCCCAATATGTACATCGATGTTAGTTTTTTTATCCATAAATTTTTATACCATTATGTCCCAAGATATAAAAGACATCTTGCAACATCTATGACTGACCGACTAAGGCATCTCTGAGTTCGCCCATCTGGACGGTGACTAGAGCGACAGCAGACCTTAGAGTTAGTTTTCTTTTTACTCTGGCGTACCAATACTCAAGCTCATCTTTTGTGGAAAATTTAACGATGGACTTAAAGGATTCTTCATCAAAAAGGGTGGCAAGAATTTCGCCGGATTGTAAAATTTTAACTTCAATTTCATTTTCAACTTCAGCATGGATTTGGTTTCGATGTAATAAAATACACTTTAAGATTAGGTCTTTGCGCCGATTTGACAGATTGAGCAGATTTAAAAAGACTTCGGCCAACCTATATGAAGTTAAATTATGTCTTGAGTAGTTGAGGTGGCGACCCATATCGTGAAATAATGCCGCAACTTCCACCACCAAAGCATCGGCCTTTTCTATCTCGGCCAACTTTTTAGTATATTCTCGCACAAGTTGTGTATGTTTCCATACCTCTTTGTAATCTGGGCCCTGCCAACAGTTTTGTTCCGCATAGGCCTCACATTTTTTTATGATTTCTGCGTCATTCATATCAATCCTTTTAAACCACCTTATAGAATTTTATGGAATAATTCTAGCAATTTTTTGGGATAAATGTGGATTACATAGTTAACGATACATCCTCCCTAAAGGGACGCCACTCGCCCTTCCATACATTTAGGGACGCTTTTTTAATGGTCTTTGATTTGACGTGGACATCAATTAAGACATATGACAACTTGGTTAAGCTTTGATGCATGGCCTCATCTGTTGAGGGAATTGAGTTCCATGTACCTGTATTGAAGTAAAACTTCCCACCGGGGAATTTTCTCCACTCTAGTAGATGAGTATGTCCCATAATCACCGTATTTAACTCTGGATTATTGTTTAAAATTGCTTTGGCCCTTTTACCATAACGAGGGTAAATGGTGACCTGCTTTAGTAGCGTCACTGTAGTTTTAAAGTTTTGGTTTTGTTTGGTAAAAGCAGACAGGTTCGTTTCAATAAAGTATTTGAGCAAGATAAAAAACAGCTGGATAAAAAACAGGGGATCATAAAAGACCATTCCCTTAATATAGGTGGGCATGGGCCTTACCTTATCAATGTATGGTTTTTTCTTCTTTAGCTTGGGCAAGTTGGTAATACAAAATAAGCTCCCCCACGGCAGGTTTAAGATGGTCTTACCATTTGGGCCATCCATAAAATGGCCGTTTGATGGAACCGCATTGATAATTTCGAATCGATGGCCATGCTCTATGTGGATGCCTGCAATATTCATATCAAAGGCAAAATTAACCCGTCCCCCAACTAACTCACAAAATTTATCCTGGGCCTTTTTAAAAACCATTCCAGCATCGTGATTTCCCACCATATATGAGATCGATTTATTAGGCCTTGATAAAAAGCGTCTAAGGGCGTGAAAAACTCTTCTGTGCCCCTTAGCAATCAGCTCTAAGGCCCGGGTGGTGTGGTCTTCATCCAATACATAAGTAAAGACGCCATCTACATCAATTTGAATGAGATTTAAGATATCACCATTTAAAACTAGATGAATTTCTGTCAAATAATATTTTCCAGAACCATGATAGTCTAAAAATTCAATGAAGCGATCATCTTCATAGAAATCTTCTAAAATATTGTGCTGGCCATTTTTAAAAAACTGGCCTTTGCCTATATGAAAATCACTGACAACTAGAAGCAACATAATTTAACTGCTCTTTTTTAACTGCTCTTTTTTAAAAAAAGCTCATAGCTTGCAGATACTCTGCCCCGCCCTTCTGCTTTTGCATGATACATCATTTTGTCGGCGCAAATTAATATATCATCCACCGTTTTGGCATCCTCTGGAAAGTGGGCAACACCAATGGAGACAGAAATTTGAAATCTCTCTTTTTCACTGATGACAAACACACTGCCTTTGACCTGATCTAAAATTCTTTGCGCCATCCTATAGGCCATAGACGGTTCCACATTGGGAATGATCATCACAAATTCATCGCCGCCATAGCGATAAATTAAATCAGACTCCCGCAAGGCCTCTTTTAACATGGTGGCAAGCTCTGCAAGTAACCTAGTTCCCGTTAAATGTCCATGATTATCATTAACTTCTTTAAAATGATCAATATCTATGAAAAAAACGACAAACTCTTCATTATATTTAGCATGACGTTCAACTACATGCTCTAGATCTTTTTGCAGCCTTCTCTGGTTATAAAGACCGGTTACATCATCTATATGTACTAGAAAATTAGCATGATTAACATCGTGCCACATCTGGATATTGACAAACGCATTGGAGACAAACTTTGTTAAAATATTAAAAATATCGTGGTTAAATTTAGTCTTTTCTACTTCCTTGACCACCCCAAAATACACTTGGGTTTTTGCTTCACCAATATAAAACCCGTGATGCACCGAATCATCCAGTTCCCTGCTGACAATTGGTTGGTTCCAATGAATATCGTTGTTTTCATCCTGCTCCAAGTGCTCCAGGAACTGGTTTAAGCTGATACTATCAAACTCAGAGTTTCTTTTGTCGCGGTTCCAAATGGTTCTTATGACATCTAGTTTTTTTGCTTTATGGATTTTTTGGGAATAGGAAAATACTATCAGTGACGAGGTGCCCATATTGTCCCCAAGAAACTGGCCCACCTCTTCAAATAGTCTCTCTTTTAGTCCGCAACACTTATGATCGCTCATAAATTTTGACAATGCTGTTAATAAATCATTGGTTGCAGACGTAGTTTTCAATAATTACTCCTATTTTTACTGCTTTTCTACTTTGTTATATCCAGTTGTCTCCTCGTTGTCACGGGAATCAATATCTAAATCTATATCTGGCTCAATTTCGCTATCCATATCCTGCTCGAGAGAGTTCATGGTCTGTTTTAAAGTATTGGCCATATGTAATACTTTCTTTTCTAGCTTGTGCTTATCATCTTTTAGCTTTTGCTCATGAGCGGCCATGTTTTCCATGTTAAACTCAAGAGTATCAATTTTTCTTTTCAATTCCAAAATCTTTTTATCACGAGTTTGCACTTGGGTTTGTGAATCCATATTAAGTAGATCCAACTGCCCCTCCAATTCCTTTTCTCGCTGCTTAACCCGGTTAAAATCTAACCTAACTTTATGATTCAAACGCTCAAACTCTTTTTGATAATTTTTACACTTCTGCTCAAAAATTCTTTTTCGATCTTCACTTAGACTCATTTTATAATTGAGGTCATTGATAGTTGTTTCTTTGCGCTTTTTTAGAATCTGCAGCTCAATTTTTAAGTCGTCCAACTCTACTCGATACCCCAAAGTATCGCGCTTTAATAACTCATTATTCTTTTTGAGCTCTTCAATTTCTGTTAGAAATGAATCGCGCTCATCGCGCATATGTCTAATGGTTGTTTGCAGTCTTAAAAGCTCTCCTTCATCTTGAATAAATCCAGGGTCAGCTTGCTGTTGCTTTTGGGGCACACGCTTTTTGGAGCTCTTTTTTGCTTTAGGAGCTTTAGCAGCTGGAGCAGCTTGAGCATCTGACTCATCTTGCATGTCACTAAAAATGTCGTGGTCCTTACTTGTAGACTCTTCATCATCCCCAAGCTCTTCGTCATCATCTTCTAGGCCATCATCCGAAAAGACTGATCCCTTGTCCACATTGCCCATTACAAGGGTAGTCTTTGCGTCCTCATCGTCTCCTTCATCTTCATCTTCATCTTCATCGTCATCATCGTCGTCATCCTCGTCATCGTCCTTTTTCAAATCGGCAAAAACTCTGGCACGATCGACATCACTCAGTACTAGTGTGGCCTTTTGTTCTTCTACATCGTCGTCATCATCGTCATCATCATCGTCATCATCATCGTCATCATCATCGTCATCGTCATCGTCATCGTCATCGTCATCGTCATCATCGTCATCTTCTGCTGCCTGTTTCAAATCACCGAATGCTTTGGCCTTATCGAGGTCGTCCAACAATATAGTAGCTTTTTCCTCTTCATCGTCATCATCACCGTCATCATCATCGTCGTCATCATCGTCGTCATCATCGTCGTCATCTTGTAAGGGACTTTGAGGCATATCTGACAATGCAGGGCCTTTTTCCACACTACCAAGTACCACTGTAGCTTTTTCTTCTTCCTCTTCATCGTCATCATCATCGTCGTCATCAGATAGATCAAACTCATCTTCACTCTCATCTACACTCTCACCTATACTCTCATCTTCTTGATGGTCTTGATCCCCCAGGCCTTCTAAACTTATCTCATCAGAAACTGTCTCCTGCATTACCTCTTCACTATCTTCGTCCTCGTCACCCTCTCCATCTTCCATTACGCTCTTAGAAACTCCATCCATTACAACTGTAGGATTTTCTTCATCCTCATCGTCATCGTCATCATCGGAGAGGTCAAAACTGTCTATATCCTCATCCTCCTCTGGAACATCAACAACTTTCACCTCACTAATTGTCTCGGTTGCTTCTTCTACTGGGGCCTTGGCTTCTACCTCATCCAACTCCTCGATGTCATCAAGTTCATCGAGGTCATCATCAACAGACAGCTCAAAAGAGATATCATCATCATCATCATCTTCTTTGTCCGCCTTAGAAGTTGGTTCACTTTTGCCACTGTCATCTGGTGAGGCCAGCTCAACTTCTTCCTCCTCTTCCTCAAGCTCATCGTCCAATTCAAAACCCTCATCTTCCTCATCATCTTCATCTGAGTCTTGGCCTGCTTGGACAGCTTTTAAGTCAACACTATCGATTGTCGTTTCAACTCTATATTCTTCTTCATTATCTTCTTCAAGAGTATCATGGCTTAAATGGCCGTCATCTTCATCTTCCTCAATTTCTACGTCGTCATCACCGCCCGAGGGACTATCGAGTTCCATTTCCCCCTCATCTATTCCATCCAACTCAAACTCAATACCTGAGTCTTCGTCGTTGAAATCATCTTGACCGCCTTCACCGCCAGAAACTTCATCTAGCTCCAACTCTTCAAGTTCCAGCCCTTCATCGGTACCATCTGCATTTGATTTTATTTCATCTGATGTCATGATCCACTCACCTATTCTCAAGTAATAATTTATGAGTCCTTGGAATCTTTTTTATCTTTCTCACCGTCTTCATTTACTAAATCAATGGCCCCCACAAATGTCATCGACATGGACCTAGAGGAATCACTCAAACCGGGGTCAGTTGCACCGGAGGGCTCACCGCCCATAGTCATAGCGCACTCAAAATCATCGACCAGAGATTGTATTGTCTTTTTGCTTACGGGTTTCACCAAATACCCGTCTGCACCTTGCAAACTTTTTTGATGCCTGATGAAGTCCTTCGTGGCCATAGAGCCGGAAACAACGACCCGCATTGTCATATCATGTGAAATCAAAGATTTATTTAATTCTTTGACCTCACTATCCCCTTCTTCTTTGGCACCCATATCAAAGTCCAGCAACAAAATATTTAGCTTATCACCATCTAGGTTACTTCTTGCTTCTTCTGCACTACTGCAAACATGGGGGTCATACTGCTTTTGGTCCATTACCAAAGCTTTTAATTTTTTATCATCACT
The DNA here is from genome assembly GCA_016784965.1 of Bacteriovoracaceae bacterium. GTDB lineage: Bacteria > Bdellovibrionota > Bacteriovoracia > Bacteriovoracales > Bacteriovoracaceae > JADHTQ01. The sequence continues at coordinate 12,827 of JADHTQ010000065.1, forward strand.
TAACAATATGAGTTTCATAAATAAATTTCCCCACTTTTACCCTATCTATCTATAATATCAAGGCCTGGAAAAACAGCAAACTATGGAAAATCATTGCCGATTCTACGATTAATCTGATATATTTATAACAAACTATAGAAATGGATTTATTAAATGACGACAAGACCGACACTTATGCCATGCGTTATCAGGGTTACCATTGCTTTTTTAATTTTGACACTAGTACCACCGCTAATATCCCATGCCTCAACTAAAAGCTCACCTACAAACACCAAAGAGATGTTTGTACCGGCCCCACTGATTTTGATGGATAACACATTTACCCATCATGTTCTCATCGCTGAAAAGTTGACCCATAAGCTTTACATTTTTGAGAATGTCAATGGCACACCAAAACTGATTAAAACCTACCAGATGGCCACGGGTAAAAAGGCCGGCAACAAAGTCTTTCGAGGAGACCATCGAACACCAGAGGGAATTTATCTTATAACAAAATTTATTTCCAACAAGGAGCTAATCCAAAAATATGGCGAAGATGGCAAAATTTACGGCATTGGTGCCTTTGCCATGAATTATCCAAACTCTGTCGATCGATCAATGCATAAAACCGGAGGTGGAATCTGGCTACATTCCACCAACAATGAAACTCGCATCGAAAAAGGGCTAGACTCAAGGGGATGCATCGTTACCGCCAACAAAGATCTAATAGAAATTTCAAAGTATATTGAGTTAAATAAAACTTCAATTATCGTCGTCCAGAGGTTGAATTATCTTCCCGTTGAAACTGCAACAACAATTAAAGAGACCTTAAAACAAAAAATTGATGACTGGGTAAAATCTTGGTCAGAAAAAAACTTCAAAAATTATATCGGCCACTACCACGAACGCAAGTATCAAGATCCTTTAAGGGGGAGTTACTCAAAGTTTAGAAGCTACAAACGAGCAATTTTTAGTCGTCCTCTATCTCCCAACATTACTCTGGAAAACCTGTCCATCCTGATGTCTGATCGCTATGCAACAGCAATGTTTTTACAAGACTATAAATCAACAACAGTTAACGACATTGGCAGAAAGATATTGTATTTACAAAAAGATCAATACTACGACTGGAAAATAGTGTCCGAATTATGGAGCAAAGCACCTGTTGATACCCATGATAAAATCGCTTTTAGGCCATCTTTGCGGTTTTTTACTTCCGGTTCATTGGAGTCCCAAGAGACTGTTAGTAGCAAGCAGTAGTTGTTTTAAAAAAAAGAGAAAAATAAAAAATGCGATCAAATGTAACTTCTACCAACAATAAACTCTCCTTCATTCTTTATCAAAAAAACCAACTCCCCAAATACTTTGAAATTAACAAAACATTTTTGCGCCTACTACTTGTTGGAGTGCCTTTAATTTCTCTCATCATGCTCATCACTTTGCTTGTTGCTGGATTCTATTTTAAAGAGTTAACAATAAGGGCCAAAAGCACTATTGTCCCCACTATCACAAAACTAACCAAAGCAAATGATTTACTCCAAAAGCAAATCGCTACCTCTAAAGAGTTTAGTCAACAGCTGCAGCAAAAGCTAGGCTCCAAGCAACTACCTACTCTAGCTTCACTCCCCCTATTTAGACCAACTCCAGGGATGCAAGACTTAACTGGAAATAAAAATTTTACTATCGACTCAGAAGCGATTGAGATCTTAAGTATTGAGGGTGCCGTTAATATTAATTTTCCCTTGATCAATGCAAATATCGATGAACAAAAGCTGTCGGGTTATATTTTTGTGGTTATAAAAACTCTATCAACCATTCAAGTTTATCCCTTTCGCGATACACCTTTTGATCAAATCTCCTTATCTTTTATAACCGGTGAGTCTTTTAGCATTCAACGCTTTAAAATGGTCAATGCCACCTTTTTACCACTACCAAAAAACACTAAAGAAATTTTTATAAAAATTATAATCTTCTCTCGCACCGGAGATTTATTGTTTCTACAAAAAGAGACCAAACAAATAAGTGACCCAACATGAGCAAACCAAACTATGATATATTAAACCAAGAGTTCACCTATTTCGGTAAAGACTGCAGACTAAATGGCATTTTTCACCTCACCGGAAAGTCCTTTATATCCGGCAAAGTTGAAGGCCAATTATATATTGAAAATGATGCTGATTTATATATTGAAACCACGGGCACATTTGAAGGTATGATAAACTGTCATAACATTGAAATTTATGGACACTTCCACGGCGACTTAAACGCAACCGGTAGAATAACGATATATCCCTCAGCGCATTTAAAAGGAAAAATAAGGGGTCAACAGATTACCATTCATCCCGGCGCAAACGTCAACATTGAAGGGCATACAAAAACCGATCTTCTCGTTTAAAATACTGGCACACAATCCATTAATTATTTGACGTTGATACTTCCTTCATCACGAGATCAAAAGGAATATTTAGCGATTCACAAATTTTTACCCAGTGATAAGTAGAAACCTGTAATTTGCCCGCCTCAATTTTGGAAATTGTAGATTGGTTAATCCCAATCTTGTCTGCCAGATCTACCTGAGTGGCCCCAACCTTGATTCTGTTTTCTCGAATAAGTTTGGCCATTAACGTAGTAAACTCTTGAATTTCTTTATCAATATTATCATTCATCTTTTACACCTCACATGTACACGAATGTAACTTAGTATATAAAACTTATCCATTAAAATCCACTAAATCAATTGATTTTATTCTTGCTTGAATACGTTATAACAAATTTATGAATGAATTATTACGACTTTAATAATAAATCACAATACCTTAGACCACAATCTATTACAGTTAGAATTTTATTCCTCATTTTTTCTTGATAACTCTTCCTCTATTGCCTTATGCATCATTTCTTTTGTAAATGGCTTTTGGATAAAGTTTCTGATGCGCGCCTTAAAGATCTCTTGGGGGGTGGCCGTTTCTGAGTGGCCAGTGACCAATATAATCGGAATATCTGACCTAATTTTGCTAATCTCTTGCCCTAGCTCAACTCCAGTCATATTTGGCATAGTAAGATCAGTGATTATTAAGTCATACTTGTCAGGATCTTCTCGAAACGCCTCTAAAGCAACCAAACTATCTGTATAAATGACAGGAATATAACCAAGCTTTTTTAGCATAATTTCATACAATCTGGTCAAGATGGTCTCGTCATCAACTACCATGATTCGGTACTTGTTATCTGTTTGTTCATCATTCATACTAGTTTTATCCTTAATTTATCAGTATATCCTTACTTATCAACAGGCCCCTGTTTATCAATAAATCCTTCAACTATATCTATCTTGCCATCTTCTCTTTTAAACTTAAATTTACTCCACTTTGCATAATTGTCAATTGCATGAAAATTAGAACTTTCATGGGAGATAAACAATTTTATTCTATAAAATGGTGACATGTTTCTAAACGACTTTACATCGCGATTATTATTAACAGTCATTTGCACTGACAAGTCATCTACCCCCGACTTCTTTTTCACAAATTGATGTAAAATGGAAGAAAAGGTGTCTCCAGATTGTATATAATAGTTAAATTGATAAAAATAAGAACCCTCTGCACTGCCCATCTGGCCTAGAATAATAAGCACACAAGCATAAAAGTATCCCCATTGTTTATTGTGATAAAGCATTAAAAACCTGTCATTTTTGGCCCTCAGTTGGCCATATCTCAACTTATATTAGTATTGGGATAAATTACTTAAATCATATCAAAGAATGGAAGTTTATAAAACTGCTTAGTGCTGCAAAATGATTACCGGACCAAATCCGATAAGAAATATCACTATGATGATAATCGATAGCTTAATATCTGATTGTAGAGTTACAACTTTAGACGGTTGCTTATACTCTAAACATTTTCTGACCTCTTCGCTTTCTTCCCACAACATAATGTCACCTACTTAGCTTAATTAATATTAGTTCTTACTATTTAAGCTGCAAGGCGCATGCCGGCCTATTTATGAAATTTGTCTGCTTAGGAAATCTGCCAGTTTATCGGAGTCAATCCATGTGATTTTAGATAGTTATTAGTCTTAGAAAAGTGGCGACTGCCCAAAAAGCCACGATGACAAGAAAACGGTGAAGGATGTGTCGTCTCCAGCACCAAATGCTTCTGGCGATCAACCCTTGCCGCCTTTTTACCGGCCTGGGCCCCCCATAGAAGAAATACCAAATGCTCTTTTTGTTCATTGAGTACCTGGATAGCTTGATCTGTAAACTGCTCCCAGCCTTTACCTTGATGAGAGGCCGCCTTAGATCGCTCGACAGTTAGTACATTGTTTAATAGCAGCACCCCCTGCTTGGCCCAAGACTCCAAAAACCCGTGACGGGGCATCTTACAACCAATATCACTTTCAATTTCTTTGTAAATGTTAACTAGAGATGGCGGGATTTTCACCGTAGGTTGCACGGAAAAACAAAGCCCATGGGCCTGATTTGGTCCGTGATAGGGGTCTTGTCCGATAATGACCACTTTAACTTTATCAAACGGAGTTAAATTAAAAGCGTTAAATATCTCGCTGCCGTGGGGGTAGATGGTCTTTTTGGCATCTAGTTGTTGTTTTAAGAATGCTTTTAGGTTCAACATGTAATCTTTTTCAAACTCGGGGCCTAGGTGCTTCATGAAGCCTGGTTCTAGGGGGGGGGTGTTTGCTTTGTTGACCTGCACTTGTGTCATGGTTGTCATCCTTTTGGGGTATGGTGAAGTGAGGTGACAGATGCTAACAAAGAGAGAGAAAATTGAAAAGGCTAATTTTCACCTTTACGTGCCCTACATTACATCAAATCGTCAATCGTTAGCACGTGATGGAAGTAATCAAGATTTGCCGTGCTTTGATCTATACCGACGGTTGTGACCAGGGCCTTCTCCAGAGTATGTCCAAAGGGAACATGTAAAAGATCACATTTTTTTTGAACTTCACCAATAATGGATGTTCCAATTAATTTATTATAATATTTAAGTTCACAAAGAGTAATAGTTTTATCACTTCGCTCAAATAGTAAGTCAATTTGAAAGTTTTTATCCCCTCTTCTAAAATATGGCCCAAAATTGACAACGTAATCTGCAAAACCCATTTTTTCAGCAAGGGCCATTGCATTTTTCATACAATAGTTTTCAAAAGCAAAACCCAACCAAGTGGCCCAAACACTCTTTACTAAAATTGAAAAAAGGTCTTTGCTCTTATTTGCCTCTATTTGGGCCAAATTGGGGCGAATATACTTTAAATAAAAAATTAAGTAACTATCACTAATTTTATATTTTTTATTCTTACTGCTACTTCCCTTATTGTAAGGAGAATATGGCATAATAAAATCTGCCAAAGTTAAATTCTCTAGATAACTTTTTACCCCTCCACCCGATGTAACCTCCAATATATTACATAAATCCTTTAGGCTTTTTGGCCCATTGGCCAGAGATTCAATAATATTAGTATATAGTGCTGTTTCTTTAAACTGAGAGTAGAATATCTTTTCAAATTCATCTTTTAATAGTGAATTAGTTTTAAAAAAAAGAGAGTTCATATTTTGTTCAAAAGATTTTGCAGTATTTATACTCTCGAGGTATTTTGGAACCCCCCCTACGACCAACAAGTACTTAAGGATCTCGGTCTTATCCCTTTTTTTTCCTAACATTTGAAAGATTTCAGGCCCTGACAACTCTTTTAAAACTAGGTTGAGAGTAATACGACCATAAAGTGCCTTTGACTTAACAACCTTACCCACCATAAAAGAAGCAATTGACCCACATAAAATGACCATAACGTTTTCTGACTTCCAATGATTATCCCAATAGTACTTTAGAAGTGAAACTAAATTTGATTTTCCTTGTGCCATCCATTGAAATTCATCAAAAAAAATCACTGTTTTTTTCTTCTTCCTATTATTCCTAGTAGATATATGTGTGCTAAGGTAGTGAAATACTTTTTTCCAACTTCGAAACTGAATATCTCCCAAAAACGGGTCTCTTACTTGATCACTTAGTTGCTCGATAAAATGTTTGATTTGATCTAACATACGCCCCTTTTCTAGGGCCTCAAATGATAAAACATCTTTATCTTTAGCAAATTTTTTGACTAATTCGCTTTTGCCTATTCTTCTTCTTCCTGTGATAACCGCTAATTGCGCACGTTTGGATAGAAAACAATCTTCAAGCTCCTGTAACTCAAATTCCCTTCCAACAAACATCACTAACCTCTTTTTCTCGTCATTACGTTATCCGCAAGAGAACAAACAAAACCATGACTTGCGGATATACATTATTCTACCAGGGTTATCCGCAAGTGACCAGTTCTTTTGCTCACTTGCGGATAACTAATCTAGTAATTATTAAGCATTTTTATAAAAATCGCCTGCTCTCAACGTTCATTGGCCTACATTTGTGTCATGCTTGTCATCCTTATTGGGGGTATGGTGAGGTGACAGATGCTAACTTAAGAGAGGGAAATTTTAAAAAGGATAGATTGCAGTTCTTAATTAAAAAATTATGGTAGAAGTCTTATAATCGATTGCAAATCGATTATAATCGATTATAATCGATTATATGGTAGATTTATTTAATACATTTGAATCAGATAAATTAGAGTACAAACGAGAATTACCATCTAATAAAAAACTGGCGATTGAAGTCATTGCTATGGCCAATTCTAAAGGGGGAAAGATTGTTATTGGTTATGATGAACAAGATCGATCTATTGTTGGTTGTGATCTATCGCAAAAAATAGAAGAAAAAATTGCTAATATAATTCAATCTCTTTGCTCGCCTCAAATATCCTATTTTCTAGCTTTTAAGACATATGAAAACAAGACTGTAATTATTTTGGATGTCCCCGAAGGACCTTCTAAACCATACTATCTTAAAAACCAAGAGATGGTAAATGGTACATATATTAGAGTTGGATCCACATCGAGAAAAGCAGACCAAGACACCCTGGCAAGACTTATTAGGCAAGGGAAAAACCTGAGTTTTGACTTTGAACATACATCTATAAAAACTACGCTAAGTCTAGTGCGTCTTAAAAAATACTTATCATCGCGCAAAGCAAGGCTAGGATCAAAAATACCAAAAATTACCGATTTACTGAAGGAAGATCTTGGCCTAACTAAAAAGAATAAACCAACTATAGCAGGAACTCTTCTTTTTTCAGAGAATCCCCAAAAAGTCCCTGAGTTACAAAATGCAATAATTAGGGCCGCAAGGTTTAAAGGAGATAGCAAAGGGATTTTTATTGATCAAGCTGAGTTTGCAGGGCCTATAACCGATCAAATTGAGCATGCCATGAAATTTGTTTTGCGTAATATCCGATTAACAGCAAAGGTAGACGGACTGCAAAGAAAAGATGAGTATGAATATGCACCATTTGTTATTAGAGAATTAATAACAAATGCAGTTGTTCATCGTGAGTACGCTATTGGTGGCCAATGTATAATGCTTGCAATTTTTGATGATCGAATTGAAATCACTTCACCTGGAGGTTTACCAGGAAATATTACTACTGAAACCATAATGGATCGCCAATTTAATCGTAATCCCATAATCGCTAAGCGAATGTTTGAGATGGGATATTTTGAATCTTGGGGACAAGGCATTGATCTTGTCCTTCAATGGGCAGAGAAAAAGAATATTAAAAGGCCTGTTTTTATAGATAATCAAGAGCAATTTAGTGTTGTACTTTTTAGTCAACTCTCCAAAGACAAAACTAACAGCTACTTTTCACACAATTCACTAGATTCTAAAATTATTTCTTACCTACAAATGAACCAACAGATCACAAATAAACAGTGCCAAAAAGAGTTTGGAGTAAGTAAAACACAAGCTCAACAGGCCTTTAAACGACTATTGTCCAAGGACCAGATCATACGAATTGGTGCTGGTAGAGCAGTCTATTATAAT
>JADHTQ010000066.1 GCA_016784965.1 Bacteriovoracaceae bacterium
TGATCCTTTATCCAACGCAAGCTACTTGAGTACATATTTTTCCAAAAAGAAAACATGTACTTCTTTTTCTGCTGACTCTTGTAGCTACACATATATGACGAGCGGAGTGGACTTTACCAACAGGATCTTTGTCAAGGTTATGTGTAAATCCAACATGGATAGTGACAGTAATGGTATAAGACCATCAGCAATTTCGGCAAAAGTATCCTCAATATCTGTTACAGCTGCATATTGCGATGATGTTAATACCGGTTTATGCTACGAAGGTGCCAAGGTCATCCAAGGCAGAGTAACCCCAACCGACATTAGAGGGGTACTAGCAGATAGTATTCCAGACGTCGATCCCAACTCCAGACTGGTTACCTTAGATACTAACGAAGTAGAGGTGGTAAAATTTGTTTATAAAAATATAGATGCAGAGGTCGGGACAGAAATTCCACAGGCAAGTATTACATTTACGGCACCAAATGATGACCCGACTGCCATTGGTGAAAATTTCAAAAATGCCGATGCTTTATATAGTGGTACTTCAGCGGTGGCAAGTGCCCCTCCAGAGTACGCGCCTACATGTACAATCACTTCCAGCGGACGCTTTCTACCTGCCCCTAAAAATTATTGGGTTATCGAGTCAAATGCTGACGATGAACAAACAAACTCAAATCTATTCTCATTTACTGTAACTGTGGAAGGGGTTCCTCCAGAGCAGCAATATCCGTCAAACGTTGCCTGGACAACCGCCAGTGTGACAGACCCAAATCAACCCTACAGCGCCACCTTTACACCTTCAATTGTAGGTAGTACCTCCACTATAGGAGCATCCATAACTCCGATGGGCAGTACTGAGTCAATCTCATGTAATAGTATCGACGTTCAGCTAGAACTAGTCAAAAACTCTGTCAATTTGATTAAAAACGTGGATTGTGACTACTTTGTAGGCCTTCGAAATTATTATACAGGAAATGGAGCAAACGTCGCTGGATCTCACTGGGCAATATCGCCATCGGGAGATGGTAGTAATTATCCTACAAATATGGTCCCAATGGCCGGTATTGCTAATGCTGGAAGATTTTCTCCTAGAATTTGGTGGAACAGGTCCAGAAAGGGAAAAACTGTCTTTCGAGAGGGAGGGGTTTTAGTTCGCTCCTCTTGGTGGTACATTAGAGCATTTAGAGAAATGCTAGTCATTGCCTACAAACAAGTTTCTAGTGGTGGTCCGCGATTTTATCCAGTATTTTATGGTGTAGTCAACCCTCTTAACTTCACAATTACCCAAATGAACCCCTTTGGCGAAGAGGTCGATCTTGAAGACGATGATTTATTGGTATTTCGCATTTACGCCAAAGCGACCCCTTCGAGCAATACTACGACTTGGTCCTACTCTAATTACATAGCGCTCAAAAATGCGCTATACCCTATCAAAGACCCTGAACAAACATTGCCGACTGATGAGCGCTTTAGGTTTTATTGGGGAGTAGATTACTTTGTACCATTCATGTATGGTTCGTGTGAGGATGTTACTCCAACTGCAATCCCCATAATTCCAGGTAAGGCAGCGCCAGCTAGTATATTAAACGTTCCAATTTGTTATCAATCTCGAACCTTTAAGTATTCACAATATGCCAAAGGGCTGGTCCGCTTGGACGTGATGTATATCGCCCCCGACAATAGGTCATCGCGATACCCAACAAATCTAATGAGGGCCAATGCTTTGCCTAGATCTTGCCCAGCAAACGCCACAGGGGCATTAAAGAAATGTTGGAGAATAGCCAGCTACATGCCTCCTACCATTAATAATCCACACCAATCTGATACTTCAGACGAAAATTTAGATAAGAAATGTCACAAGACGGTAACAAAGCAGGTGCAAGCAAATTATACTTACAACTGTGGTAGCTCAAGTCGCCCTAGGACTTGTACAGCTACAGAGCCAATTACTGTTAAAACAGAAGTATACGACCCAGCTTGTAACATCCTAGAACCTAATCCACAAAATGAGTGTAATGCCAATATGGCATTTCGCTTTAGTGGCTATTTTTCTCAAATGATGGCCTCTTTGGGTTGTGCTAATAAGTATAGTGGCACAGAGGATGTAGGTTTTTCTGACTTAAATATGGTAGAAGTAGCCGCCACATTAAAGTATGAAGGAATCATTCCCTACGCCCAGGGATCTGTAGTTCTTGGCCAAAATGCCGAGTCTGGAGGAGTTGGTTCAAACACTTCTGTTAGTTTAGACAATCCTGCAATTAGAATGGGGGGAGCTGCCCCAATTTTATACGAAAATTATTCATACTGGAAAACACAACGTTCAGCAAAGGACAACAAAGCACTGGGATATGGTTGTATCCCATGTCGATTTGGGGTGGGTAAAGGGAAAACCTATAATCTAAAAAGCACTACTACTGCTTTGCCTTTAGATCAGGATTCTATCCTTGCACCGAGGCAACCAATTTATAAATTTGTATTATCAACGGAAAAAGATACATGTGTTACCGACACCACAGTTAAAGTTAGATACTATGGCTCCTCACAATGTGATAATCCCGATCCCGGCACAGTCAAAGAGTATTTTTGCAAATCTGGAAACCTTGGAGAGGTCAACTGTGAAAGTGGAGGTGATAGTGGATCTGGTGGAAACATCGCCGGTGAATTTACAGTTCCACTGTGCGCTGGCAGCGGCTTTGGCACAAAATATGTTTCGGCCTCCTGGTCTCCAATAGTTGTTGATGTACAGGGTAAAGGTATTGAAATATCTAGGGACAATAGCGAAGCCGTTGAATTTGATATCAACGGAGATGGTTTTAAAACTTGGATTGATTGGCCCCTTGCCACTGAGCGAGTTGCCTTTTTGGTTCGCCCGGCCAAGGATGGAAAAATACATTCCGTTAAACAGCTGTTTGGAGATGATGAAAAAGAGAATGGCTTTAAAGCTTTAGCAGAGTTTGATAGTGACAAAAATGGCCATATAAATAGTATGGATAAAAAGTATCATAAGTTGAGGCTGTGGTTTGATCGCGACCGAGATGGTATTTCCCAAGAGCACGAGTTAGAAGGCCTTAAGGAAAATGGCGTGGGTAGTATCAGACTTGCTTATAATACAAGAAAGCTGGGGGGCATTCAGGGGAAAACCTTAGTTAGTGAGTTTTATAGCACAATTTACAAAAGATACTTCAATATTATAGATGTCTATTTTAGAAGCTATTTATCTAGAGACAGTGTCAGGCCCAACATGTCTAATTCGCCCCAGTCTAGAGCTGATATAACAACTACCTTTAAAGAAATTAACAAAAAATAGTTACTTTAGTAGTGAACAACGCTTGTAAAAATGGGGCGAATTATCATACTAAGTCGTCTTTTACTATTTAACATCCCCGAATCATACTCAATCTTAATGTGAAATTGACTTACAGGTAAAGAGTAGACAGTAGACCATTTGTTGACAGCATATATCTTAAAGAATTTTATTAAAAATGAACAATCATTTACGTCAGCAGGCCACTGTGCTTCGGGAACTCTAATGCCACTTCTATTATAGCATCTTCTGCCCAAATATTGGGGATTGCTTATGTCCTCGTTAAAAATTAGATCATGATCACTGCCATCATCTAGTTTTCCCATAATATAACGGTTATCTTTCATCAATTCATTGACTACTACTCTAAATACATTGTTGGCCTTAATGCCGTCATTTACCTTCCTCTCCCCCTGAGATATGGTTTTTGTAAAATTTAGATATCCCAAGGCAGCAATACCCAAAATAGCTACTGTGACCATTACTTCAACTAAAGAAAAACCTGTAGATTTATTCATCATTTTAAACTTTTTTACCTATTAAGTAGTATCAACCCTAAATTGCGAAGAGGCACTGATATTCCTTGGTTTACAGTGGATGCGTTAGTATTGAGTGCTGCAAGACCCGCTTCATCTACAACTCCAAGAAGACCTGTTGATATGGCCGGTAAGGAGTAAAAGTTAACATTGTTGGTCCCGGCATCAATGAATCCCCCCAAATAAGTTCCATATATTTCCGCATTTGCAGTACTTATTTTAAGCCCCCTTGCAGCTGCCAAGATAAAAGTCCACTGAGAAGTAGTCGTGACCATTTTAAGCCCTCCACCAAAAAGTGGCTCCAAGGATGCGTTTGCCCCGATATCACCACAGCTTGACACTCCAGTTGCACTAATGGTTATGTTGACAGGCTCTCCACCTGCATCACTTGAACATTGAAACGTACCCACTTTATTTTCAGTATATGTTTTTATTGATCCTCCAGATTCTAATCCACCTGTAGCATTGAAAACCCCAGGCATATCATCGGTGGGCTCTACATCCATTAGAAGGTTATCTCCAAAATGTAGCATTACCCCCTTTTTAAATTTTTCTTTAAACTTACTGATGTTGTTCTCATTGGGGGGGAAAATCGTGGTAAAGGTGCCTCCAAGCACTAAAAGATCTTGGAAATTAGGAAGGGTGTCTAAGTTTGTCGCATCAATATCTCCCCTAAAGTAAGTTTTTCCATAAATGTTGGAGCCTGACCCCATTTTGACTGCTTCTGATAATTTTCTTGTGGTTGCCACATCCGCATTTGTAATCGTAGTTTGAACTGGGGTAGGATATGGTAAAAAAAGGGCATACTCTTTCATGGTAGAAGGGATGTACATAACCGACTCAGAAACCGTCCGTTGCCTTGTATATAGTGAAACAAGCGTAGGTTTTGGTTTATACTGCACTGTTGCCACAAATTTCATAAAGCGCTCTGTATTTTGCGTGATAAAACCTGCCTTTTCGGTGTAAAAATAAATATCAAGTTTAATGAATTCAATTCTTTTTTTTATTTTTTCTTCCAGGTTGAATTTAAAAATTGGGGACGTATATACATCAGTACTATCTTCTGTCGTACTATAGTCATCCTTGTCAAAATACAAAGTTTTTAATTTATATTCACCCGCATCCACCCCTGATGGCTTGGTAATGACATCTACGCCAGACTCTATACTGTTGGCGGCAAGGCTTTCAAAGAATTGAGTTTCCAAAGTTTGCCCTCTAACTCTGGAGTCTCTAATAATATAGGGACAAAAAACAAGTGTTCCATCGCCAGCATCAGGGATGCGCAATTTCTTTACTTCATCGGGTAAAACAGACCCACAACCGCGCAACCAATTGTCATCACCAACTATTGTGTTTTGAATTGTACTCGTGGTCTTAAGAGGTTCATCTAAATTAATAATCTTTTCATAGAAAATTAAATATTTACCAATTTCTAGTGCACTACCTGCTACCATCTCCATTTCATAGTCAATTTGTGCCTTTTTACCTTCTCCTTGATATAATACAAGCCCCGATATCCCCGAATACATGGCATAGGTTAAAGAAGCAACGGCAAGTATGGCCATTAAAAGCGAAGATCCACTATCATTTTTCATACGATCAAGTTTATTATTTTTTATAGTTTTCCTCCCACTTACTACCTTTTTTAAAAATTATGGCAAAGACAGTTCTTTTACATCTGAAGAGATTGTATCAGTTATTCCTAATGTAACATTGTAATATGTATATTCAGCGACGTAAGTAGTCTTTTTATCATCACCTTTGACAAATCCACACCGGGCCCTAATTAGACCCTGAAACAAATATAAGGGCATTGGATCACGATCGGGTACCTTCATATCATTTGGCTCAAACCCTGTCGGATAATCTGCTGTAGCGGGACTTTTTTGATCAATATAGTCCCAACAACCAACAGGTGGATTCTCTACAAATCTAAAAGTAAAACTACCCGAACTTCCAAGATCGCCAAAGCTTGGTTGAAAATCATAACAATAGTCAATCGTCGAATCACAAGGACAATCATCAGTTGTCGGCCTTTTAACGGGATTACCAGGATCCAAAGATGGAGTAATTACTGGGGGCAACTTTATACCGGTAGCAGCTTCATAGTTAGATCTCAAGCTGCTTTCAAATCTATAGGAAGCAGTTGTTGCCACGGTTTGCTCTCTATCTCTATCTAGTACTGATTTAGTCGCCTTTACAGTAATGTCTGCCAAGAAATTACCACTTAGAGTATTATTGGCATCTGGGGCCCAATGCTCCTCGATGGACAGTGAATCAAAATTTTGGAATACAATTCTAGTTTCTGCTCCATTTCGATTTCTATTTGGATAAAGCTTCTTTTTGAGCCGATAGTATTGACGATAGGACTCAGTAGAATAAGTCACAAATCTGACTCTAAAAATCCGAAAAGCTTGTGGCAGCTCCGTCCCAGCGTTAAAAATGAGCTCTGCCACCGATAAAGCAGTGCTTGATGCTTTACACGGGGTATTTGTAGTGACGGCAAAAGCATCTAGCTTTATTTTCCCCCCTACTTTATCTGAAATTACAAAAAGTCCTCCTTGGCCTATATTGTGGACAAATGAGACAACAACTGGATCTCCAACTTTGAATTTATTTGGGGTTGTTACACTAAAAGTGTTAGAAGCCTCAGTATCAGTGACCCCATCTGCGGCCAGTACTCCCCTTGAAGCATTATCTACAAAATCATAATAGGCAATAGCAAGTTCGAGATTTCCTGTCGCTGCTTCGGCAGCACTTATGGTGAATTTGTCATCATTGGGCCGCAGATTTGCAGATAAGACAAAGGCCGCATCTGAGCAATCGATGATCCCCGTTTTCATTAACATACTACTTTCTATTTGGCCGACCAGTCCAAGTACGCCATATGTAAGATCTTGTTGGGCACTTATTCGCTCAACCATTTCTGATGAGTGTTTATTGGGATTGACTAGCATTTCAGTTATACCCATCATAATGCCCGACATAATACCTACAGAAATCATTACTTCCAGAAGACTAAATCCACTACGGGGGTTATTTGTCATATATAAAGGCCTTACCTCATCACTGCTTAAGGGGTGTAAATATATTTATTTATTACAATTATACTGCTAATCTTTAAAAATGTGCAAGATCATCCCAAGATATAAGTATGTAATCATCGGCGCAGGAGTAAGTGGGCTAGTAACTGCCAGCAAACTTATGACGCAAAACTCTAAAGACATCCTCATTCTAGAGCAAGAAGACCATGTGGGAGGATTGTGTCGAACTATAAAAAAAGAGATGGCGGCATATGATTTGGGATCACATCGATTGCACACCTCAATGTCAAAAAAATCAAAAGCATATCTCGACAATATTTTTAAAAAAGAGCAATTAATCAAAAATAGAAGATACAGTAAACTATTTTTAAGAAAGCATTACATTGATTACCCCTTGCAGTTAGTTAACGTTTTAAAAGGAATTGGTCTTTTAGAGTCCATTCTATGTTTTCTATCCTATCTTACGGCCAAGTTAAAATCATTGTTTATAAAGGCCCAAGCAAGCTATGAAAAAAATTTAATTACAAGTGTTGGTGCCAGGTTTTATCACCTGTTTTATAGGCCTTATGCTATTAAGGTATGGGGGATAAGGCCAGACCTTATATCAGAGTCTGCCATCAAAAAGAGAATGGCCACGACCAATCCACTCAAATTGGTCGCAAGTATGCTTTTTCAATTAAGCAGACAACTTAGTTATTATTATCTAAAAGGTGGCATTGGTAATATCCCAGAGAGTATTGAGCAGAGTATAAAAGGTAATGTTCATATAATAAAAGGAGTCAGGGATTTTAATTTTATAGCACTTGACTCCCCCCAAAAAAAGCTTACGTTTTATGATGCTACTACAAAGGAGCAAAGATGTGTTGAATTTGAAAATATCATCTCAACTATACCAATCCCTAAGATAATTCAAAAACTTTCAGGCCAAGAGATTTCACACGCTGTTAGTTCTTTGGTCTGGACGGGATTAAGATTGGTTTTTCTACATATTAAAGGACATCCACAGGTGTACGGTGAAACTTTTTATTTTCCAGAATTGGAGTATACCTTTGGTAGAGTCTCAATCCCGAAGGTATTTGACCCCAATATGCAAAAAGAAGATGACTACACAGTATTTATTTGTGAAGTACCATATCTTGCAGGGGATAAAATCAGTACAATAGCTGACATGGATTTGATTGACAAATGCTATAATGACCTACTTAAAACAAAACTCACTGCAGGAAAGCTTTGTGATCAATTTAATTTTTGTAAAAAACTACCATTTGTTTACCCCATATATATCAAAAGCTGGGAAGAACATTTACAAAATGTTTTAGATTGGATCTCAAAACATTACCCCTATATCTATTTAAGTGGGAGAATGGGTTTGTTTCTTCATTGCAATATCGATCAAACCATGGAAGTTGGCCTTGAGCTTGCTGAAACTTTATTGGCCCAAAAACCATCTTATATATGGCATAAGCAATCTAGAGCATTTCACAATTTTAAATTGAGAGATTAATATGTGTGGTCTAGTAGGTAAATTATCAAAAAAACCTCTGTCTCATACAGATAAATTGCTATTGCAATCCCTTGGAAAGATTCAACAGCACCGAGGTCCTGATCAATCTGGGATATATCATGATGGTCCCCTTGCAATTGCCCATCACAGATTAAGTATCATTGATCTCTCAGAACATGGATTACAGCCTATGAGTACCAGGTGTGGAAACATTACCTTAGCATTTTCTGGGGCGATCTATAATTATCTAGAACTTAAAAAAAAATATCTAACAACAGATAGATTCTTGTTTCGCTCTCAAACAGACACAGAAGTTTTGTTATACCTATATCAAACAATTGGCGAAAAATTTGTTCATGAGCTCAATGGTATGTATTCAATCGCAATCTGGAATAAACTAACAAATAAACTTTTTTTGGCCCGCGATCCTTTTGGCACAAAACCTCTGTTTTATACCATAACTTCTGATGCCTTTTGGTTTTCCACTGAAATCAGCTCCCTTCAAAAAATTCCAAATCTAAAAATTGCTCCCAATCTCCAAGCTCTCTACCACTACTTATCACTAAACTATATTCCGGGAAACCTTACTGCCTTTGATAATATTATAGAGCTTAGGGCCGGACACCAATTAACAATTGATCCCAGCAAACTTTCCCCTCAAATCAGACCGTTTTTTAAAATTAATTATACATTAAATACGAACACAAATAAGTCGCAGATGGTTGCAAAAACCCGAAGTCTATTAGAAGATGCGGTATCTATTAATCTTAGAGCAGATGTACCAATTGGCATTATGCTTTCTGGAGGGATGGACTCAAGTACCTTGACTGCACTGGCAGTAAAACTACTACCAGATGATTATCACCTAAACACCTTCTCCATAAAGTATGAAGAGAGATCTTTTGATGAGTCCAGGTATGCCCGTGAAGTTTCTGATAAGTTTAAAACGAATCATCACGAAATCTTAATAACCCCACAAAAAGTACAAGAAGTGCTGTTTCAATTTATCAGCTCAATGAATGAGCCATTTGCTGATGGGTCTGCCATCCCAACTTACCTGCTTTCCAAGTATGCTAAAAACTATGTTAAAGTGCTATTATCAGGCGAAGGTGGTGATGAATTTTTTGCAGGTTACGACACCTATGCGGCATTTAAATTGAAAAAACTCTACCAAATGATCCCCAGTTTTTTGAGAACTAATTGCTTGAAACCCTTGGGGACCTTGTTGCCAGTAAACTTCGAAAAACTAAGCCTCGATTATAAAATAAAGCGCTTCATGTATGGAGCAGAGGGGGCAAGTACCCCTATTTCTCACTTTAGATGGCGAGAAGTATTTTCAGACAACGCAAAAGAGTTGATTTTAAAAAGTCCTAAGGTTTTTGAGAATTTGCCTCCAACGCACCAACTTTTTTGTGATGCATACATGGAATGCAACTCACACGACGAACTAGATAAGCTCATGTATATCGACCAAAAGTATCATTTAGCAGATGATCTTATGTGCAAAAATGATAGAATGACAATGGCACACTCACTGGAGACCAGAATCCCATTTACCGATATTCGACTTGTAAAATATTTGGCCACCGTTTCATCCAATTATAAAATGAAAGGTTTTAAGCGTAAGTATCTACTAAAGGAGTCAATGTCTAATACTTTGCCGAGAAACATTTTAAATAAAAAAAAGGTTGGACTGGAGCTCCCCTACTCTATTTGGCTACGCTCTCATTTAAAAGACATGGGTCATGAAATTCTTTCGCAAAAGGTGTTAGAGCGCACCAATTTATTCAATTATAAGGCGGTAAAATTAATTTGGGATCAACATCAATTAAAGCAAAAAGATAACGGACGACAATTATGGGGTATAATAATGTATATTTGTTGGTATCATCAACATATACAAAAGGTGTTATAAACTGCAATGATTACAAAAAAACTCAAAGTTCACATTGTTGGTAGTGGGTGCGATAGAAGGCTTTTGGATTCTGGTCAGTTGTCTCAATATTTTAAGCTAAACCACTGCCTACTAACATCGTCTGCAGGTAGTGCTGACTATATTGTAATTAGCACTTGTGCCATGTCAGATGTCCAAGAGCTCACAAGCTTAAAGCTTATTAAGAAATTTAAAAAATATAATGGTAAACTAATCATTCACGGTTGCCTGCCCCATATCGCACCGGAGAGTTTAAAAAAGCTTAATACCAACTTACAAATTGGTAGCAAGGATTTACACTCAATTGACCAATACTTCCCAGAGTTCAAAGTCAAATATGTGGATGTTCCCAGAGTCTCTGGGTTACACCCCGACCGGCCACTTATTGACAAGTTTGTAAATAAGTTTAATTTGTCAGCTGATTTTTTCTATACATGTTATACCGCAGCTAAATTCAAATTAAAAAATATCCACACAACTTTGCACCCAAGAATCAGAAAAGGCACTTATCTTAAAATCAGCTCCGGTTGCCCTGAGCAATGCTCTTATTGTGCGATTAAAAAGGCGGTAGGAAACCTTAAAAGCATTCCCATCAAAACTTGCTTAGATAACTATCAAGAGCTTCTAAATAAAGGTCACTCAAACTTTATTTTACTTGGAGATAATACCGGCAGCTACGGGATGGACATCGACAGCTCTTTCAAAGAGATCTTAGAAAAAATGTCAGAAGTTGACCGTGCTTTTAAAGTTACCTGGACTATTTCAGAGCTGCATCCTCGTTTTGCCATTTTATTTGAAGAAGAAATGCTTAAGTATATTAATGCTGGAAAAATTATTGAAATTTGTGTTCCAATCCAATCAGGATGTGATCGTGTACTCAACCTAATGAGCCGCTCCTATCGGTCTGTTGATATAAGAAGAACCTTACAACACTTTCGATTGGCCAGTAACACGTTAAAATTAAATACCGATATTATTGTTGGTTTTCCAACTGAAACAGACGATGAATTTGTTGCTACAACTAAATTGGTAACTGATGTTAAATTTAATCAGGTCCAAATCTTCAAATATTCACAGCGGACAGGTACCACTGCTGCCAATACATTAGAAAATAAGACGGTGGCAGACAAAGAGATTATTAAAAGATTTAAAATTGCCATGAAGGCGTTTGATAAACAACATATAAGTTATACATACCAATAGGGCCATGATAGGGCATGCAAACATATGCAATAGTTAATAAAACAAAAGAGCATTACAACAAGTACCCCTTCATAGAAGGTGGAAGTAGTCGCATTTTATGGTGGCAAAACTATTTGGAGGAGTTATTGCCAACAAATGAGATAAGGGACAAATTAATCCTAGATATTGGCTGTGGAGCAGGTGAAATAGCTGCCGGTCTAATCAACAGGTATGCTCGCTGCGTTTGTCTAGATTTAAGTGAAGAGTCACTTAAACTGTGCAAAAAAAACAATCCCAACACGGATATAATTTTAGGTAATGCTCTAAAACTTCCGTTCCCCGATGGATCTTTTGACCATACAATCTCTATTGGTGTTTTACATCATACACCTGATTGTCATAAAGGACTTAAAGAAGCCGCACGAGTTACTGCTTCTGGGGGGACCTTCATTGTATTTCTTTATAATTATTGGAACATCTATCATTTGATTTATAAAATATTTGCTCCAATTAGAAGTCTAATTCCTTTAGATAGAGTACCCTATTTTGTTGTTGCTCCCCTGCAAATTTTTGTAAAAATGCATCTTGGGCAATCTTTAGATAGAGTACAGCTTTTGCACCTGCTGGGGGATAAGCTATGGAGTCCAAGGGCCAGTTTTCACTCTATAAAAGAAATTAAAAGCTGGGCCCATCAAGAGGGATTTAAAATCTTGGAAATAAAAAGATTTTTTTTAGGCTATGCCAATATATATAAATTGGAAAAAGAGATAAAAGACAATGTGCCTACACATTCTTTAGCCCCAAGAAGATCTTTACAAATTCAATGTTTGCAATGCCAGGCCCTAATGCGCAAAGAAAAATTAAATTTTACATGCAACACTTGTAAGAGCAAGTATCACTACACGGGGGGGGTACATGAAACAACTACTCATTAAACCATCCCAACTTGTTAAAACATTATTTTTAATTTACCTGATAATTGGTTGTTTTTTAGTTCAGGATTATGGCGTCGGCCCAAGTGAAGTTTTTCAACATAATCACGGCAAAAAAACATTGAATTTCTACTTACCCCAACAACTACAGATACAAAATATTCCCCCCATTCCATTTCGACATGCTTTACATCATGGATCTTTTTTTCATACTTTATCTGCAGGGATTTTAGAGCTGTTTGAAACTAATGACACCA
The DNA here is from genome assembly GCA_016784965.1 of Bacteriovoracaceae bacterium. GTDB lineage: Bacteria > Bdellovibrionota > Bacteriovoracia > Bacteriovoracales > Bacteriovoracaceae > JADHTQ01. Next base: position 12,678 of record JADHTQ010000066.1, read on the forward strand.
GGGACATATACTTATTTCGCCACTATCTATGTTTTTTCATTTTTTTCATAGGATTGATTTTTTTCTACAAAATTTCCATGCTACTATTTTTTTGTCAGTATACATCTCTACTTTCTGTTGTCACATTAGTGCTGCATACAAGGATTTTTTCCCACTCATTTTTTAATCTCCCCGACATCTCTTTTCTCGCAATGTTTATTATATCCATTTTTTACATGCACAAGTTTATAGAAAATAAAAACTCTAAATTTGCCATAATTCACGGAGTGAGTTGTGCTATTTTAGTTTTTGGTATTAAGATATTTGGTGCATTTATACCTTTTGTTACAACTGTTTACTTTTTTAGTACATTAAATAATAGGTGGCAATTACTTAAATATCTCCTGTTGTACCTTGTAACTTTTTTTATCATTTCATTTGCTATTGACCCATACTTATGGGACTCACCATTTATTACCATCTTTGAGAGGTTAAATGTACTCAAGGTTTATTCTTGGAGAACTAGCAGACTACATAACCTAAAACTCATCCTAATGACTACAAGTCCAATAATTTTTGGCCTGATGCTCTACTCACTAATTGGTCATTTTAAATCTATCTTTACATCCTTTGGTTTTTATTTTACAAAAAAAAAGTTGCACTTTAGTATTACTTTATGGGCCACAGTTCCCATTATGGTACCGATCGTGCTTGATATGCACGGTTATGATGGATGGAGACATCAGTACTTTGTCTATCCATCCATTGTACTTCTGGCCGTTGTTGCTGGCCGAGAAATTTATTTTAAAATCAAGCACAAAGTTGTGATTTGGGCAGTTGTTACTGTTAATATCTTATATGCAACTGGTGTATTAGTTTATTATCACCCTTATCAGCACTCCACTTTTCATTTACTTGCTAAACTTAATATCATAGATGTAAAAAATAGATTAACTACTGCAAGTTTTTTTACTTTCAAAGAGATGTTTGAGTACATTCAAAGTATCGACCAACGGCAAACAGTAACTATAACTTCACAATATCCATCTCTTACACCCAATTTTTTAATTCTCGATGCATTGACCCGATCAAAATTTGAGTTAATCACAATGTATGACATAAAAAGAGTACTAAAAATTCCAGACAATCAATGTTTGCAAGTATTTTTAAAGCAGTTTGCCAATGAATCTGAGGGTGGCATTTATCAATTTGACCACCAATTAAATGAGTTGCAACTGCGTGGAAATATGATACTTTTTTTAAAAGATAAGCTCTCAAATTGCTATAATGACAACGCTACAAAAAAACAAATTGATGAGTTTTATCAAAGAGGGCAATACTTACAAGCTAGAAAACAATTTTTACAGATTCGCTCTCGAGTAGATTATTTAATAGATACTAGCAAGCACAACAATACATCGATGAAATTGATAAAACAAATAAACCTGCCCCGTGTCTCCTTCTACCTCTATAAAAAATAAGAAATCTCAATAAATTCACATTAATTCATGCACATTTATGGGCTAGTTAAGCTTCTAAACAAGAAAATAATTTTTTTTTATAAACTAATAAAACTTTAATGAGGGAAGCTATGAAACTATTACTTTTATTTGTATCTTTGATGTTGTGTAATATTACCTATGCCAATATTATGGGAATTAGTTGCTCCGGCGCTAGAGAATGTCACAATTTCATCAAAAGAACATGTAAGCAAGACCAAATATGTATTAAAGCTAACACTGCTTCATTCATCGCAATGTTGCAAAATCAAATAAATAATAGTGGTGAATATACTGATTGTGACTCACTCAAAAGTTGTATTACTCATGTTAATGCAAGCTGTGTACGAGATTATAAGTGCAAAAAAGTAGTGTGGTTTACCTCAGTTAAAGTTATAGATTTGCCATGGTAGACCTAATGAAAGATGAAGATATCATAACAATTTCTTAATATCTATTTAACAAATCATATGTATAACTCTCTCATATACTTGATTAATGGAGGTTAACTGTATGACAATAATTGAATATGTAAAATTGCTTACACTTTTAGGCATACTTACAGCTATGGTGGCCTTAGTTTCCCCTTTAGCATATGGCGTAACAGTCGCTGATGTTGTCTTTGGAGCAGATGATAAATATCCAGCGCAATCAAAAAAAATGGGACAAGTTGTACAACTACTAAGAGCTGAGGTTGCTCAGTTAAATGGTGGGTATTTTCCTGAGAATCGATCTACCTTTGATTATCTGGTTGAAGCTAACGTTGAAGGCCTTGAGAAGTATTTGAATACACCTGTAGAGCAAATGACTGGTAATGTTGAAAGTTCGATTTTAGCTCTTTTTACTGAAGGTGGCCCAAAGACCATGCCAGACAAATATGCAGATGGATTGGTTGACAGGGACCCAGGTCCTGGCGCCGACTAAGTAAAATGTTTATGCCGCTTTTTTGGCAGGAATCGGAATTGGTACAACTTCCTCACGCTCTTCTGGCAAAACATACCCTGGAATCGTAGTAACATCTACTTCATCTACTTGTGATGGATCTAGGTATTTTAGTGCAAATTCTAGGTATATTTGTCGATCAATGAAAACATAAAAAAGATCGGGATCTATGTGTCCATCCAACTTCATAAACCCTAAGATTTTTAATGATTCACTTAGAGTTTTTCCCTTTTTATAAGGCCGATCTTTTGCGGTTAAGGCCTCAAAAACATCGGCGATGCAAATAATTCTCGACTGAATGGGAATCTCCTCTCCTTTTAACCCATATGGATAGCCAGTTCCATTCATCTTTTCGTGATGGGCCCCTGCTATCTTGGGAATTCCTTTTAAATGGGTGGGGAGTTCTAATTGCTCCAACATGTTTATAGTTGTGATAATGTGATGATTAATAATTTCTTTTTCATTATCAGTTAATGTCCCTTTGGGGATATTTAGGTTTTCTACTTCATTTGTAGACAGAAGCGGAGCTAGGGTATCTTCTGTTTTTGGCCACGAGTCAGTTGCTATATACTTTATGCGATCTTGTTGCTCTCTGGGCATAAACTCTTGCCCAATATTGCAATGTTTTATAAATGCCAAGCTTTCGTCTAACTCCTTGATTTGCTCATTATATTCTTCAGTCAACGCCTTAAAATCTATGACCTCAGCACCAGACTTGCCCTCATTGGAGGTATTTTCTAGTTGTTTAATTCTTTGTTTTAATAGTTGGTTTTCTAAATCTTTCTTTTTCACAGCAAAGCGGGTTTCAATCATTTCAACTCGATCAAAGATCGTTTCTAACTTCGTTGCCTTATCAATTACGTGTACGGGGGTGCTAACTTTTCCGCAATCGTGTAACAATGCTGCCAATTTCATCTCATCTTTTTGCTCAGCGGTCATTTGGAATTTTTTTAAATTACCAACCTGTGCCTTTACTGCTGCCTCTGTGAGCATCATAGCAAGTTTTGGAACTCGGTAGCAATGCTTACCTGTATATGGAGATTTATCATCAATAGCAGTCGCAATTACTCGCGCCAAAGACTCTACAAGTCCCGATAACTCCTCAGTAAGCTTAAAGTTAGTTAAGGTGATAGCTGCATGAGAACCCAAAAACTCTGCAAAGGCCTGAGAGTCTTTGGTAAAGTGAATAGTTTGCCCTAAGTTGTCTCTAGCATTTACTAGTTGAATAACTCCAATGACTTTGTTTTCAACGTTTTTAAGGGGAATGGCAAGTACCGACTTAGTTCTATAACCTACTTCCCGGTCAAAGATACGTGCTCCAGAAAAGTCAAACTCATGGGTTTGATAGGCGTCAGTGATGTTTATATACTTGCCCGATAAGTAACATGAACAAGCTATATTATGTTGGTTTGGAACACCTGCTAGATTATATAGGGGAAGATCTTTAAAAGGTATGGATACCCCCGATGAGCCTCCCATTGCCATATTTAAGGAGGTATTGACCAAGATCTCAAATCGCAGAGTTTGCTCCTTAGTAGGTGTATACAAAGTACCACCATCAGCGTTTGTGATATCTTTCATAGCAAATAAGATTAACTCCAACAGCTTTTGATGGTCCTTCTCTTTGGACAGAGATTGGGTCAACTTGTGTAATTTCTTAATTCTCCATAAAATTTGAGATGTAAGCCGATCTTCCATAGATAGCTAGTCGTGTTATTTACAAAAAACTTGAGCGAATTTGCTTTTTATAGTTGAGTAAATTCTAAATTATTAAGATAATAGAAATTACCCCGTAAAAAGTGAGCAAATTGTGTCTTTTTTTAGTAAAATTTTTCGCAAAGATGAACAAATTGAACCAGAAAAGCAGGTAATTGACAGAGAGTCTCGGGTAAAGACGGTCTCACTTGAAAACATTACTCTGAAGCTGGATAACATCCAAGAAAACGGTTCTAAGGTTGCTTTGAAACTGGAAAATATCTCTGCCCAGGGCCTGGCCTTTATCTACGAAAAAGATAAATCAGAAATTGCCGTCAGCACTACACTACAAGGCGTTGTTTTTATTAGAGACAACGACTGCCCAGTTTCCTTAGAAGTGCGATATGTAGGCCCAAGACGAGTTGGGTGTCTGGTAAAAAATCAAGATCGCAAATACCACAATATGGTAAATAAGTACTTTTTGGATGAATTGGCAGCACTGGATCTTCACCAAGTTAAGTCTGAAAAACTCAAAAATGATCCCGATGGAGTACCTGCTTGGTTTTTTGGTGATCGCAATTACGAATTGTATTATGTAGAGGATAATAATCAAGTTGTTAAGTTTAACCTTTCAATTTTTGGTAATATAATCGACTTAAAGCCAGGTGGTAATATAACTTGCAGTACTATTATTGAAGACAACACAACCACAAGGGCCAAGTTTAAAAAAACAGAGATGGTTGAAACAACTTCTAAAGTACCCGCTGATATTCTAGAGCATGCCAAAAAATTTGTTTCATATATTGAAGACTTAAATGCAGATCACCGCGAGCAGATTCTAAAAATATTAGAGGAAGCTTCGTCGTAAATTACTTCTTATTAGTTTTTTTTCCCTTTTTTACTTTCTTCTTGGCCGCTTTTTTCTTTTTCTTTAGTGAAGCAATTTTTCTCACTTTGCCCTTTTTATGCGTCTTCTTGAAACTGGTAAGAACATCTTTACAAGCATTTTCTTCCTCAGATAGTACACAACAAAATGGCTTTATTGTAGCAGGCAGTGGATTATCGTCATCATCACAGTCTAACCACTCCCATTTTTTATCCTGTTTATTAAAATTTAAAACATAATCTTCATGACATTTAGAGCAATTCTTCTTATGAGTAGAGGGTATTTGCTCAATTTTTCCTTTATAAAATGGACTCACCTCCTTGTGGCATAGACCACAAGTGTTCCATTCTTGCTTTGTAATGACCTTGTAAGTTTTATTTTTTTTATGTATCGTCTTAAAATTTTTGGGAGTTTTGGGGTGAGGCATCTGCATATGGCAAGATTTACAGGTTACATTTATTGCATAACGCTTATTAAAAGAACTTTCTTGAGCATGACAGCTCAAACAATTAACCGGTAGGGGACTTTTACGTTCTTTTCTAAATTCCTTCCAATGTTTACCGCTGGTCACCCAAGCAGGAGGATGAGGGTAGTTATGACATTTAGAACAATCTGTTGGTGTCTCACTATGGCCTTCTGCTGCAGTCAGCATTGCTTTTGTAAAGGTGGTTCGATCCGGAATAACTTTATGACACTTGATACACTCTGCTCGGTTTTCTAAGTATTTTGCTCCATGAAATGATGACGTTTTAAAGTCAGAGAATTCATCATGGGGGTAATACTTGTGACAAGTTGTACAAGTTTTTTTAGCATCTTGTGCCCACTGCAGTTTATGGCAACCCTTACAACTAACATCCTTGGGAGCAGAAGCTTGCTCCTGAATATGTTTTGCACCATGCTCTTGTTTCATTTTCCACCCTGGTAAGTGAGGAAAGTTGTGGCACGTCTTACATTCTTTTTTGGGTGCCACACCAGGCCTTGCACTGCTTAGTACACCACTTGAAGACTCTACATTGTGGCATTTGGCACATTCTTTTTTATCTTGTAAATATATCTTTCCATGAGCACCTTTAGTGGCCTTAAATGTATCATCTTCACTATGAGGCATTTTCATATGACACTTATTACAAGAGATATCTTTTTTCACATTGCCACCAGTATAGTCGTCCCCGTGGCATGTTTTACATTTTTGCCTATCTTTTTTGTATGCTTGGTAGTGAAGTCCTGTTGTCTTATATTCTACGGTGTGCTCTCCATTAACCAACGCTTCAGTAGCAGTTTTTAATGCCAAATCATTGCTTGCTTTATCTGATTTGCCACCTTTTGTTAACTTATTACAGGCACTGACAGCAATTAATGCAGAAACTAAAAAAACTATTCTAAAAAAATTTGTTTTTTCCATAAACTACCATTTGTTTAAGTTATAAAAAAAGCACAATTTACAACACAATTATATCGGAACAAGGCAGTCGTGCATAGTTAGAAAATTTTGTCTTTAGTCATAGAACATGTTGAGAGCTTCTCCCAAGTTGTCTGATTAGCCCCGTCGGGTACTTACCTTAATACTTTTGCTGTGTTTTAGAATAATTTCTAAAACATCATTAACGGCAAAAGGACGGATCAGGTGGTGTACGTACCCCGATGTTGCATCATCAAGAGTCTCTGTGGATGGTCCCATGGAGCTTATAGCAACAACCGGTATATCTTCAGTGGCCTTATTGCTTTTTAATTCTTTTAATACCTCATAACTACTATTATCTGGTAGGTTTAGGTCTAAAAAGATTAAATGTGGTTGCTTATCAATGGCCAGCTTGATTCCCATGTTTACTGTACGTGTGTTTAGCAAAACATGATCGGTGTGTTGTGAGATTATTTCTTCCATTAGATTGATATTGCTGCTGCTATTTTCAATATATAAAATTGTATAATATGGCCCGTTTGCCAGTGGTTTTTGTATTTTATTAATTTTTACGGTCTTATGGTCTTCCATATTGGCCACATTTGAGGCCCTGGGCAGCTCTACCCAAAAAGTACTCCCTTTACCCAATGTAGACTCCACTCCAAGCACTCCACCAAGAAGATCCACAAGTTCTTTGGAAATAGTAAGACCAATGCCTGTGCCTTCTTTTTTTAATTTAGGGTCGTTAACCCGATAAAATGGCTCAAATATATCCTTCAGTGTGTCCTGGGGTATACCAAGACCATCATCTATGATCTTAAGTTTAAAAAAATTATCCCGACTACTATCATCCAGCTTAATCCAGACAGAGCCTCCAACTCTATTGTATTTGATAGCATTAGTAAGCAGGTTCAAAATTACTTGCTTGCACCGCTTTTTATCACTTCTGGTGAAGCTGGAGCTTGTTTTATTTAAGTTGTTGTAAATAGTAATATGATTATCTTGGGCAAAAATATTGACCATTTTTATACAGTCATTACAGACCTCTTGGAGTGAAACATTCTCATAATGGATATCAACTTTTCTGGCCTCGATTTTGGATAAATCCAAAATATCATCCACCAACTTAACCAGCAGCTTCCCTCCTTCAAAAATATAATTTACATACTGCCTGTGATCTACAGATAAGCTTTCTTCGTTATTGAGTAGTTGAGCAAAGCCCCAAATGGCGCTCAGTGGAGTTCTAATTTCATGGCCTATGTTATAAAGAAATTCCGTTTTTGCATTATTGGCATCTTCGGCCTTTTGTTTTGCAGTCTCTAAAACTATTGCCTGTTGTTGTAAATCAGCTTCAATTCTTTTTCTCTCTATGATGCCAGCAAGTGCATTAGCCTGAACTTTTCACCTATCGCATAGCATCCATTAAATATTGATAACCATTTAAAATGATCAATAAAAATCATAATAATTTTCTTATTTTTGTACCCAAATGGCCGAGATTAGGCCCAAAACTCCTCAGAAATC
>JADHTQ010000018.1 GCA_016784965.1 Bacteriovoracaceae bacterium
GAAGCATGGGCCCTGGATGATTCTGGGGCCTTTTTGTATGCTTTGCAAACAAAAGCGAAAAACCCCCTTAGGTATACTGCGCACATAGTTAATCTTTTTATTGTATCAAAAGTTAGTCAGGATAAGATATCAGAGCACAAGCGGTTTGGGTGAGCGGTTTGGGTGGGCGGTTTGGGTGAGCGGTTTGGGTGGGCGGTTTGGGTGAGCGGTTTGGGTGAGCGGTTTGGTGTGAACGGTTTGGGTGAACGGTTTGGGTGAACGGTTTGGGTGAGCGGTTTGGGTGGGCGGTTTGGGTGAGCGGTTTGGGTGGGCGGTTTGGTGTGAACGGTTTGGGTGAACGGTTTGGGTGGGCGGTTTGGGTTATGGGTTTGAGTTAGGGGTTTTGGGGGGCAGTTTTGGTTTGGGTTTTGGGGGGTGAGACCGCTCTCCTCGGTTGGCAAGTAATGGGGCCCCATGCGCGCGAATCCCCATTAATTGCCAACCGAGGAGAGCTAGTATGTTGGAGAAATTTAGGACTTATCAACTTTCAGTTAAATTTTATCATCGAGCGCAGAGGTTATCGCTTCCGCGGCATTTGAAGGAGCAGATGAATAGGGCCAGTTCATCTGTGTGTTTGAATTTGGCGGAGGGGTCTGGGAAGATGACTTTGAATGATAAGAGGAAGTTTTATGCTATTAGTTTGGGTTCGATGCGCGAATGTCAGGCCATCATGGACCTTTCGAACAATGCTGATCCAGAATTGGTTAAACTTGCGAGTTCTATTGGCGCCTGTATTTATAAATTATGTCGCTCCTCTTAAAAAGGGGCGATGTAATTTTTTTTTTAATTTTTTTTATGTATCCTTAAGGGGGGGCTTAAGGCCCTTTGAGTGACCAATTTTGAAAAAATTGTAGGGTTAGGTGTTTGGAAGCATTTTAAGGGGGATAGGCAGGGCCCACAAGGGAGATATAATGGGGGAAGACGTTGGTTTGAGCGTTTTCTTACATTTGATAGTTGATCGGGGATATGCTATAAGAACAGCATGATTAAACATGTTAGAAGAAATGTATTAAAAGAGACTCCAATTCATTGTATTTTGAAAACTGATATTGAATTTTCTCTGCAAAGTAGTCATTGTTTAAAATTATTTAAAAAGCTTGTTGGGGTTGTGGAAAGAAAGTATTGTGTAACAGTCGCCCAATACTTTGTGCACAAGTCGCATATACACATTCTAATTATCACACCTGTTGAAAAAAATTTATCGCTTGCTATGGGGTACATTTCTTCGATGATGGCCCGCGATTTTAATAAAAGGTTTAAAAGGAAAGGAAGGTACTGGGCGGATCGATTTTATAGCAGTGTAAAAATATCTGCAAAAGAAATTAGACGTGCGATATATTATATTGCAAACCAAATCAAATATATCAATCCATTTAGATGTCGGTTTTGTTCATTGGGTGACGGTAAGGCGATTCCTAGAATTGTATTAAATAGAATTGGAGTAGGTACTTCGAGTAAAAAGCTAGAAGATGTTGTGCTTTTTGGTAAAGCACCTTATAAATATAATAAATATAGAACAAAAAAATTGATCAACAAAGATATTCAACTATCCTTTTTTTAAATACCACTAGTGAGAAGAAGAGTTAGTGAAGAGTTAGTGAAGAGTTGATTACAAAAGTATTCCAAACCGCCCACTCAAACCGCTCACCCAAACCGCCAACCCAAACCGCTCACCCAAACCGCTAACCCAAACCGCTCACTCAAACCGCTAACCCAAACCGCTCACACCAAACCGCTCACACCAACAATCAGTTAACCCTTTTAAGCCCCAAAGTAAAATTAACTAATCTCCATAATATCAAAATGTTACATTTTACTCGGATGCCACATTGTTAACAAATCAAAACAATATTGCAATATTTCCTTAAAGTGACTGGTATATAAGAAGAACAGCATCTTTTAATTTGTTTAATTATTTAATATTTTTTACTAATTTAATATTTTTACTAATTTAATACATATTATAAAACACTCTTAGCTATCGGAGTAAAGACATGCATATTATAAATAGAAAATTCGTCATGTTAGTTTTTTTGTTTTGGTCGTTGGTATTTTGGCACGGAGTAAGTTTTGCTCAAGGTGGGCACAAGAGTGATCTGGGTAAGGTGAAAATTGATGGGGCCATTAGTGGGGCACAGGACCTTAGCGCAGTAGTTTGTACTTCTAAAGGAACTTGTTTGTTGGGCAGTGATAAGAGTAATACAGTTACTTCGATTAAAAAAGATGGTGATAAGTACAAGGTTGTTCAGCAAATCAATCTATCAGATGGTAGTCAAAAGGTTGATATTGAGGCAGCAACTGTTTGGGGAAGCAGTTATTACATTATAGGGTCGCATGGAAATAGTGAGAAAACTTATGAGGAGCAGTGGAGTAGTTTTGATTTTTATCAATTACAGATGGATCTTGTTACTGGGAAAACTAGGTATCCTCTGGATATTGATTCTAAGATGCCTATCAAAGGTATGGTTAAGATGAGTCTGGCCAATTTGTTGGCCCGTGATGTAGAGCTTGGGAGATATTTTGAACAATGCTTGCAGGAAAATGGAATCAATATTGAAGGCTTGACCGTGAATAGAGGAGCTTTTTATGTGGGGTTTCGGGCACCAAACATTAAAAATAGGGTTCCAGTTTTGGAGGTTGCAGTAGGGGAAATTTTTCGCTCTGAGGTCAAAGGGGCTTTGCCAGGAGGGTTGCAGATAAATGATGCACATAGGGTCCATTGGATTGATCTGGGAGCTGGTAACTTGGGGATTAGAGGTCTGGTAGCGCTAAAAAGGGGATTCGTGCTAATGGTCGGCAGTTCGAAACCAAAGGATAAGGCCACATTTCAATTGCGATACTGGGATGGCATACATAGCAATACTACACTGATGGTTGAGGACTTGAAAAAGCATATGGCCAATAAGGATTTGCAGGAAGCAGAACTAGCACAACCTGAGGGGATAGCGTTAATTAGTGAGACAGATGAGACAATAGATCTTATGATCGTCTGTGACGGGATACAAAGAGGTGGAGTACGAGTAATTCGTGTTAATAAAAGCAAGAGTGAAGAGGAGTCAACATTATCAGGTGCTTTCAGCGCTTGGAGAGAAAGATATTTACCTGATTATGAAGAATTTATTAGGAAATTAGGGAATTAATGAATTAAAAGTCAGCTATTACAGATATAAAAGATGGATGATCAATAAATGGATTTGAATTTTTTTGGTCCTTTTTTATATCTGCGTTTCTATCAATTTCTCGTTGGTCAACAACATCAAGTTTGTGCCATTTTTTTAAGTAGTCTTCTTCCTCTTTGTTGATGCGATAGTCGTACCTAATGGAAAAATAAAAAAGGCTGCGAGCAACGTTTCCTTTGTGGTCAATGGGGGGTTCAAAGCAGCGGGTGTTAAATTCGCTATATCCCAAAGCACTATCTTCATCGCCACTGATTACAGTTTTTACATCACAAAAGGGCCAGTTGCTGCGTAGTGAGTTTTTACTGGGGTTTGTGGGGTAGAGGTGATGTAGATCAGACTTGGCAATACCTGAGGCTCCTCTGCTTTGCGGCCAGGTATGCTCGCAATTCATAACTCTGCTATTGGGGATTCCTTTGGTTTTGACACAGTCTTTGGAGTAGACCGAGCAAACGACTCCACCAAAATTGTCTAACTCGCCAAACATTATTTGGCGTGCTCTACGATAACCTAAATTTTTATTAGTACTAATGATCTGTTTTAATTTCTTTTTAAAATCATCATTGCACAGATTAATGAGTGGTTGGTAGACACTTTCAAGGTCGGTACTGTCTAAGATTATTTGCCATTTCTGCTGACAAGCTTCATGGGCCTTTTGGGCCTTGCTTTGGGTGCTACTCAGTCCTAGAGTTATCACCACAAAGAGGTACAAGTAAATTTTTATCACCTAAACTCCATTTTTGTGATTAAAATAAACTACTAAAGTCTCTTATCTTAAAGAATATACATCAATTTGTAGGTGATCAAGTAAATACTTGTTGGTGCTGTGCGGTGTTGCCAACCAACTTTTATCTATACTACAATATTTTATAATGTTTCCAAAAACTTAGGTCTTTAGATGGTCGATAATTTAGATGTTTATAATTTAATTTTAACCTCTGGGACAACGATAAAAATTGTCCTTTTTGTTCTGTTGTTGGCCTCAATTATTTCTTGGGCGGTGATAATTAGAAAGTATCGATTAATCTCAGTGATTAAAAAGCATAACAATCTATTTATGGATATCTATAACTCTTCCACTAACTTTAATGAGATAACAGTTGATAGCGAGGAGCTGTATTTGTCATCTTTTCGCATTGTTTTTGTGTCTGGACATGAGGAGCTGTTGGAAACAAAAAAATACTATATAGGTAGAGTGGCAAAAAGTGGCAAAAAGGAAAATTACCACTTCGCTGACGTCAGTTTAATTGTCTCAAGGGGGCTGCAAAAGGGGATGGGACAAGTCAACATCTTGATACAAGATAAACTGTCTACTATCGCGAGCATTGGGGCAATCTCACCTTTTTTGGGACTGTTTGGCACTGTGTGGGGGATCATTAATTCGTTTAGAAGTATTGCTTCTGGAGGAATTGGAATAGCATCGGTTGCACCAGGAGTTGCCGAAGCGTTGGTTACTACTGCTATTGGGTTAGTTGCGGCCATTCCTGCCGTTTTGTTTTACAATTATTTTGCGAATGAGAATTTAAAAATTATTGAAGAGATGGAGATGTTTGAGAAAAAATTTCTCAATGATGTGGAGCGATCTTTAATTTCTCTGGCACAAGCTCTTCGCCCTGAACCGCATTGAAAGGGAACTTTATAAATATTAACAAGGAGGTTTAAAATGAAAAAAATTTTATTTGTGTTAGTACTTTTTACGGGATTGATGAGTGCTAACGTCCATGCAGAGACTAGGTATGGTACGTATTTTTCTGGTTTTTTAGGACTTGGGACATTAACAGTTGATGGGACTAGCTGGGGGACCGCAATTGTTCCAGCGGGACACTTGGGATACCATATGGGTTCTTTTTCGCTGGAAGCTGGCTATAAAATAATGTCTTTTGAGTTATCTGGTAGCAATGCTGAACGCAATGTTATTGAGTTACTTGCAAGATTTTTCTTTGCGCATTATTTTAATTTTAAGGCCGGACTGGGCAATTATTCATACAGTGGATCTAGTTCAAGACCAGCTGAGTTTAAGCCACTTCTTGGAGGGGGATTTATCTTTCCAGCAGGTAGTTTAAATCTGTTTGCGGATTTTACTTATCATATGCAGGGTGCAAGTAATGATCTGATGGACTTTGGTGTGGGCTTTCGTTTCTATTTTTAAAAAAGGTATTGTGTAAGCTTATGAGTGATGAAAATAAAAAGGTAGTATTGGCGTACAGCGGGGGACTTGATACCTCGATCATTTTAAAATGGTTGATTGAAAAAGGTTTTGAGGTTATTGCCTATATTGCCGATGTGGGACAAGTTGAGGATTTTGAGAAAGCTAAAGCCAAGGCCCTTTCAATTGGGGCGTCCCACGTTTATGTCGAGGACTTAAAAGAAGAGCTGTTGACGGATTACATATTTCCCATGTTTCAAGCAAATACGCTGTATGAAGGTAGGTATTTGCTTGGAACTGCTATTGCAAGACCGCTGATAGCCAAAAGACAAATTGAGATTGCCATGGGAGTGGGGGCAGCTTATGTTTCCCATGGCGCTACTGGTAAGGGTAATGATCAAGTTCGTTTTGAGTTGGCCTTTTATGCTTTAAATCCATTGATTAAAATTATTGCTCCATGGAAAGATGAAGAGTTTTTAAATGAGTTTAAGGGGAGGCCCGATTTGATTAACTATGCCAAAAAGCACGGTATAGAAGTTAAATCGACTATTAAAAAATCCTACAGTGAAGATGAAAATATCTTACATATCTCTCACGAGTCAGGGATTTTAGATGATCCAGCACAAGCGGCTCCAGAAGAGGTGTACTCTTGGACTACTAATCCCCAGGAGGCTCCGGATACTCCCACAGAAATTTCAATTACCTTTAAAGATGGAATTGCTGTTAAAGTTGAAAATCAGGCCCAAGGGATAGTTAAAACTTCTCCTGTTGAGCTGTTTACTTATTTAAATACTATTGGCAGTCAAAACGGTATTGGGCGCGTTGATATGGTAGAAAATCGCTATGTTGGTATCAAGTCTCGAGGTGTTTATGAAACTCCCGGGGGTACTATTTTATTTGCGGCCCATCAAGACATTGAAGGCATTGCTATGGACCGGGAAGTGATGAGACTTCGCGACATGCTTACTGCTAAGCTTTCTGAGTTGATCTACAATGGTTTCTGGTTTAGTCCTGAGATGGATTTTATTATGTCGGCAATTAAAAAATCTCAGGAGTTGATCGACGGAGAGGTCTTTTTAAAACTCTTGAAAGGGCACGTTTATGTAACCGGCAGAACTAGTCACAGCTCCCTGTACGACCGGGAACTCTCAAGTATGGACATTGAGGGTGGTTTTGATCAAAAAGACTCCACTGGCTTTATCAAAATAAATGCAATTCGCCTTATGGCCCATAATGCCATTACCAAAGGCAAACAAAACAAATAGCGAGACAACCATGAAACTTTGGAAGAAAGGTTACGATCTAAATCATAAGATTGAACAATTTACCGTGGGCAATGATCCAATATTGGACTTGGAGTTGGTACAATTTGACTGCCAAGCGTCTAGCGCTCATGCCAAAATGTTAAAAAGTATTGGTATATTGAGTGAAAAAGAGTTGGAGCAATTGTTGGGTGGCCTTTTAGAAATTGAAAAACTGGCCGCTTCCAATAATTTTGAGATAAATGTAGCTGATGAAGATTGTCATACTGCCATTGAAAACTATTTGGTAAAAAAATTTGGTGATACTGGAAAAAAGATTCATACTGCCAGATCTCGCAATGATCAAGTGTTAACTGCTATTCGGCTTTTTGAAAAACAAAAGTTAACACAACTGTTAGAGCTAGTTGACTCATTTCAAAAAGCAACACAGTTGACCATTAAAAAATTTGGAAGTGTGGAAATACCTGGCTACACCCATATGCAAAAAGCGATGCCCACAGATATTGCCACCTGGCTTACTTGTTTTATCGACAGCTTTGAGGATAATAAGTTACTAATAAACTCGGTATTAGAAGTGGTGGATCAATCCCCACTTGGGACTGCAGCAGGCTTTGGGGTACCGGTACTTGAGATTGATAGGCAGATGACTGCCGATTTAATGGGATTTAAAAAAGTGCAAAATAATCCCATTTATGCTCAACTAAGCCGTGGCAAAGTAGAATCCCATATTCTTCATCTGTGCAGTCAAGTCATGTATGATCTCAATAAATTGGCCAGTGACCTGATTATGCAAAGTATGGTGGAATTTGGTTTGGTCACGCTGCCAGTGGAGTTTTGTACAGGTAGCTCCATTATGCCCCAAAAAAGAAACCCCGACGTATTAGAACTAGTGCGGGCAAAATATCATGTGGTTTTGGGTGAGGAGTTTAAAGTAAAAAGTCTCATTGGAAATTTAATTTCTGGATATAATCGAGATACGCAACTCACTAAAGACCCACTATTTACAGGGCTTGGCACAACCATGAGCAGCTTAGAAATCATGACTTTGGTTATTGGTGGCATAACTGTTGAGGAATCAATGTGTAAAAAGGCCCTAACTGACGAGTTATATGCAACCAAAAAGGTCTACGAGATGGTAAAAGACGGTGTGCCTTTTAGGGAGGCGTATCAAAAAATTGCTAAAAGTATTGAGTGAATTTTATCTGATCTAAATATCGACTTCAATGCCTTCATCGTTGATTAAAAAAGTAAATTGACTTTTGTCCAACTCTTGTGTTTTCTCTACGAGGCCTTCAATATTTTTGGCCCCTAACTCAGGCTCTAATCCAAAATCGTTGCTAAAGATTCTAACAATGGCAATGGCCATGGCGTAATCTCTTTTTTTGGAAAACTCGGCTTCATAAAAGGTTAGTTTCGAGGTTTGTTCTGTACTATCAAATTCGACATCAATTTTCATATTTCTCCTTTTGGCATCATCATAATAATAAATCCGAGATATTGTGTAAACAAAATTGGGCCCATAAATTGGTAGTGGTTAAGGTTTTCCCACTGCTTGTAAAAAATTGCAAATAGTGGTAATTTTTAAGTTCTATGAACACTTTGTTTAATTCAGGCAACAAAAAAAAACAAGACAGAGATTTTATTAAAACGGTAATGTCTCTTGCCAAAAATCCTATCTTGAAAGCGGTTGTGTTTGCCGTGTCGGAAGTTACAAAGGGCATTACCAATCGTCCAAACGTCAAGTCATCACTTGGTGTCATGAAAGCAAAATTGTTTAATACCTTTGAGGAAAAATATAAAACTGTAGAGCAAGCAGAGTATCATGCACAAAAGATTGCAGCAGTTATTAAAAAAAGAGGCAAGCACATAAGTCGAATTGGTATTAGTGGTATTCCCGGCTCGGGTAAAAGTACCTTGGCCCGTGCACTGGCCAAACGCTTAGGTCTAACTTGGGTCTCTTTAGATCATGAAGCGATGAATACCCCAAAAGACTTTTCTGGGCGTCTAACAATTTATGAGCATCATAGACTTTTTCAGACGCAAGATATGGACGCCTTTGATGCCATCATTTACATTGATGAAACAGTACAAAATGCGCAAAAAAACGTTTTAGAGCGAACCAAAAGTGGCAGAGGGGCACTGATTTTAGATGTGTTAAATTTTGAAAAACTAAAAGGTGTAAGTAAGCTTGCATTTGATATCTGTGACGGTGATAAAGAGTATATTTCTGGTATTAAAGTTGTAATGAAATTTAGAACAGTCGGTGGATTTAATGCTATGGAGAACATTGTTCATAGACTCACTGCTTTTGACTTTGATGTGACAAGCAAAAAAATGGAAAAAGAGGAGATGCTATTTCTTTTAGAATATGGAAAGCGTCAAAGCGGCTTGTCTGCATATCTAAAATATGGGGCTTACAATGAGGAAATCATCAGAGGCCTCATGATTGGAATTAGTAAGTACCTCGAAGGTTAATAAATCATTTAAAATTAATAAATTATAAGTCTTCTTCTTTCTTATCAGTATTTTTTCATCTATGATACTTGGGACAAAAGCAATTTGCTCTGCCTTTTTTAGCAATTTGTAAAATGTAGGAGAAATAAATAATGAGAGAAGTATTTTTAGTCGAGGCAAAGAGGACCCCTCAAGTCAAGTCTGGCATGGACTTAAAAGACATCGAAGCCCCTTATTTGGGAGCATATTTACTGCGACATATTTTAGATGCCCATACCCTTTCAAATGATCATATTGATGAGGTAATCTTTGGCAATATTGGTACTCCTGCCAAATATCCCAATCTAGGAAGGGTGATAGCACTTGAAGCTGGACTCCACAAAAAAACTAGTGCCTATACTGTCAATAGAAACTGTGCTTCTGGTATGGAGGCCTTATCCCAAGCCTATTTAAAGATTGCCACTGGTAGAGGTGATTTAATATTTGCTGGTGGTGTTGAATCGATGTCTTTGTTGCCTTTGATTTTTGGCCGCAAAATGACTGATCTTTTTGTTACCTTGATGAAGGCCAAAAGCTTTCCGGCCAAACTTAAGGCCTTGAGCGCTTTTAGACCTCCACACTTGGCACCAGTAGTTGCTATTAAGCAAGGATTGACCGATCCCATATGTGGCCTTGATATGGGACAGACTGCGGAGCTATTATCGCGGGAGTTAAATATAACCAGATTAGACCAAGATCAGTTCGCCAACGAATCTCACAAAAAAACAGTAGCCTCCCAGGCCCGAGGTGCTTTTGATGATGAGATCGTACCAATAATAGTAGGTGAGAAGCTTGATAAGATGCTCACAAAAGATATAGGCCCTCGCAGTAATTCTTCTGTTGAAGGTCTCGCTAAGATGCGCCCATTTTTTGATCGCAAATCTGGGACGGTAACAATAGGCAACAGTTGTCCTGTCACTGATGGGGGATCTGCAATTTTGCTGGCCAGCAAGGAAGCAGTAAAAAAATATAATTTAGAACCGATGGCAAAAATGGTGGATTATCACTTTCATGGTTTAGAGCCACAACGCATGGGTATGGGCCCTCTTCTGGCAATCGATGGAGTCTTAAAGCGCACAAAGTTGAAGTTAAGCGATATGGATCTCGTTGAAATAAACGAGGCATTTGCTGCACAGGTTTTGGCAGTGCAAAAAGGCTTGAAAGACCAGGATGTGGCCAAAAAATTTGGGGTTGATACTGTTTGGGGTGAAGTCCCAGAGTCAAAGCTAAACGTCAATGGGGGAGGGATCGCCCTTGGACATCCCGTTGGATCAACCGGTTCTAGGTTAGTAGTTACCTTGGCACACGAGTTAAAAAGGAGAAAGGCCAAGTATGGTCTTGCTTCCTTATGTATTGGCGGTGGTCAAGGAGGCGCAGTAATTATTGAAAACTTGCAAAAATAAACGAGGGTCAAAAAATGACTTACAAAAAAATTAGCTATGAAATTAAGGACAACGTGGCCTATATAGGACTCGGCCATAATGATCATAAGGCCATGATTGTTATTGATGAAGATCTACTGGTTGACCTGGAAAAGGCAGTTGGAGAGCTTTCAAAGGATATAGCAAAGCTTAAGGGAATGATTCTGTTTTCCCATAACCCAAATGTGTTTGCAGCAGGTGCTGATATTAATATTATCTCTTCATTTAAAGATGAAAACGAAGCCGCAGCAGGTGCTGCCAAGGGACAGGCAGTTTTTAATTTGATTGAGGATTTAAAAATTCACACGGTGGCCTGTGTTGATGGTGTTTGCTTGGGGGGTGGGCTTGAGTTGGCCCTTGTTTGTGATACCATCCTCGTTTCAGACAATCCAAAAACGAGCTTAGGGTTACCTGAAGTGCAATTGGGACTTATACCAGGATTTGGTGGCACTTATCGCTTGCCCAAAAAACTTGGCTTGCCGACATCATTGGATTTGATTTTATCTGGAAAAAAGCTAAATGCCAAAAGAGCAAAAAAATATGGAATTGCTTCTGAGGTCTACCCCTCGGAGCGTTTACTAGATATGGCCACTAAGCACTTATCCGACAGGCCAAAAAAGTCCACCTTGAAAAAGTCATTGACCGGATTTGCTTCTTCAAACTTTATAACCAAAAAGATCTTTTTTCAAAAGGCAAGGGAAGCTGTCTTAAAAAAGACGATGGGCCTTTACCAAGCACCTCTAAAGATCATAAATGTTTTAGAAGAAGGTGACTTTGATAATCGTAAAAATTACTTAAACTCCGAAGCTTCTGCTTTTGGTGAGCTATGCATGTCTGAGCAGAGTAGGAATTTGCGCCATCTATTTTTCTTGATGGAGGGTGCCAAAAAATTTGATGGTGACAAAGGAAGTAGTGATACTGCCAAAAACTTCAAAAGAGGGGCAGCTCTTGGAGCGGGCACCATGGGGGGAGGTATCACCTGGCTAATGGCAGATAATGCAATGATGCCTATTATGAAAGATTTGGAGCAAAGTGCTTTAGAGTTGGGATTAAAACAATCTTCTGCCATTTTTTCTGGGGCAAAAAAACGCAAAAAAATTGATAAGGCCACATTTATTAGAAAGCAGCGTTCAATTACTCCTCAACTTAGTTATAGTGGATTTAAAAATGTTGATTTAATTATAGAGGCAGTTGTTGAAAACATAGATATTAAAAAGAAAGTGTTTGCAGAGCTTGAAGAGCAAATCAGTGATAACTGTATAGTAGCAAGTAACACATCGGCCTTATCGATCAATGAGATGGCATCTACTTTTAAAAAGTCAAACCGCTTTGCCGGTTTACACTTTTTTAATCCAGTAAATCGTATGCCCCTAGTGGAAATTATAACCCATGATAGGGTGGCCCCTGAGACTGTTTATGCTCTTTATCAGTGGTGCCTAAAAGTTAAAAAAACTCCTATTGTAGTTAAAGATGCGCCAGGATTTTTGGTTAATCGCATATTGGTGCCATACATCTCTGAGGCATTTTATCTAGCACAAGAAGGGGTACCAATAATTGATATTGAAAGGGCATGTTTGAACTTTGGTATGCCCATGGGCCCATTTCGATTATCTGATGAGGTTGGGCTAGATGTTGGTATTAAAATTGGTAAGATCCTTCAGGAGGGTCTTGGGGAGCGCTTTGTACTTCCACAATTTACCTACAAATTAGTAGGTGATGGCTTTTTGGGCAAAAAAAATAACAGAGGTCTTTATACCTACAGCAGTGACGGCAAAGAAGATGGTTTAAATGAAGCAATTGATAAGTACTTGACTACCAACAAAGTCAAAATGGATGAGATCGAAATCCAAATGAGAGTCTTTTTACCCATGATCAATGAAGCGGCTTCGATTTTAGAAGAAGGGATTGTCAAAACTCCAGGTGAAGTAGATCTTGGCCTAATTTTTGGTATAGGATTTCCTCCCTTTAGGGGCGGCATTTTGCGATATGCTGATTCTGAAGGTCTAGACCGAATCTTAGGGGCGATAGAGCGTTTTAGCAAAGATGTGTCAAATACCAGATATGCTCCCTCTGCTTACTTGAAAAAACTAGTGGAAGAAAAACGGACTTTTTATTAGTGTACTTACAATTTAGTAAATATTTTACTCGTTACATCTTTTTTGGAAAGAGTCGCCAGGGGCTTTTGTTGCTGGCCACCTTTGGATTGTTCATCTCATCATTTTCTTTAATTATACTTCAAAGTGTTATGGGTGGCCTACAAGATAAGCGCATAAGTCGACTAAAAAATGTCTTAGGAAGTGCTGAAATACATTTAACCAGGACAGACCAAAGCTATGCTCAAGGTATTTATAACCATGTATTGACTAAAACAAAGAAGGTCTACAAGGAGTATGAGATTGAACTTCTTCTTAGAAACTATAACTATCTACTGCCAGTTGTTGTTCATGGAATTGATGAAAAAGCACAGCTTCCTAAATTTTTACAAGACCATTTCAAAAAAGATCTAGTACTTTCTCCAAGCATGGCCCATGAATTGCGGATCGAGTTAGGAGATCGCGTGACCTTGATTTCTCCTGCTCATGTCAATTCTTTTATGGGAGATATCCCAAAAACGGCCGTGGTTGAAGTTGATAGCTTCATTAGTACTGGAGAGCCAGATATTGACCAGTTCCATTTGTGGTTACGGCTAACTACTATCCAGAATCTAATTAGAAAAATGGATATCAACCGCATTAGAATTTACGACAGTCTAGATTTTCAAAAACTTGGGCGTGAGCTGAAGTTGAAGTTTGGAGAGCATTTTGAGCTTAAAACTTGGGAAGAGATGAATAAGAGTTTATTGTGGTCACTCAGGCTTGAAACTACTGTCATGGTCTTTTTATTTACGGCGATGACTATGCTGGTATCTCTGTGTATTGTCTTGGGCCTTGTGGTCTTTTTTGATAAAGTTAAAAATGATTTAACCAGTTTTTGGATCTTGGGTGCCTCAAAGCGCAAATTAGAGCTTTCTTCAACTTTGCTTTTGGGGACGATGAATTTGTTTGCAGTACTTTTTGGGCTGTTTTGTGGAATTGTTTTTTTATGGGTGTTAGACACTTATGGGACCAATATCATGCCAGATGTTTTTGTTGATCGAAAAATCCCCATTTATATATCTTTAAGAGGTATTATTGTATCTTTTTGTGTGCCCTTTGGAATTTCAATGTTTTTTTCATTTTTTACTGTCAATCAGTTTGACAAAGATACTTCATATCTAGAGCATATCAGATCATTTGGCTAAATCTCTTTAATCCATTTTGGATCGTTGGCAACAAGGGCCGGCATACTTATTAAAAATGAGTTGTGCAGACTAAGCTTAAACTTTTTTTCAATAACCTTTATAACAGCTCCTGCATCATCTAGGATTTGGGCCTTCAAGCTGTGAGAGGCACCGACCACAAAAGCTTTATTTGCAAAACCAGAGTTAACGGGAATTGCTTTTTGGTCATCGATAATAAGTTTGATTGAAGGGGCCGCTTTATAGGTTACGGGACCTATGGTAATCAATTTATTTTCTAAAATTAAGTCATGACCTTTTCCTACATAAAACAAAATACTACCTATTGCTATGAATGTAAGAACTAACCCCAACTGAAAAAGCTTCATTCTGTGAGTTATCATTTAATTGCCTCTTAAGTGTTGTCTTTGTCTTTGATTAGTTTTAAATCTGGTCCAAGCATGCACCACTAGCGCCGCTGAAATTACTCCATAAGTGACAAAGCCTCTAAAATACTCACCCAGCATGGCAGATCCAATTAAGTTTTTACCGGCCATGGGGGAGACGATAAACATGAGGTGAAATAAAATTACTCCCACAAATACATGGGAGATTTGGGCCTTGGAAACGGTGGCGCCGCCTACTAATAGGGCCGCAATGGAAAACATACCGATTTGTTCGTGGCTATTGTAGGTGTTTAGGGTGCCCATATTCTGCAGGTAAATAATCTGTCCCCAGCAAGCAAGTACAGTAGAGATAATAATTGAGATAATTCGAGTGCGCAGGACACGAATGCCAGCAGCTTCTGCTACATGCATATCTTGGCCAATCGCCTTCATATCTTGACCAAGTTTTGTTTTTCTAAACCAAACTACGAAAAGACAAAAGAGTGCAATAATAAAAAGAGTAACTACCGGTATGGGGACTGGACCAAGATCAAAGGAGATGGCACTATCTAGTGAGGAGCGGATGCCAATGAGGTTCACCGTATTTCTAATGCCGTAGCCCCGAGATAAAACTAGGGTGAGCCTTTCGATAGGAATGATCGCTCCCATGCCATATAGCACTACTAGCTGATACACCCCTTGGGCAAAAAAAGCTAAGACAAAACCGGTTACCATCTCTTTGCCGGAAGCTTTATTTAAAATGATGCCACAAATTAGGCCCAGCAGTATAGCAAGGGGAGTAGAAATAATCATTGCCAAAAAGACACCTGGCATACCCACAATATTCCAGTCCGTGACAAAAATAAGGCCTACCTGTCCGGCCATGGCCCCAAGTACCATTCCAAAATTCAGCCCCATTCCGGCGATGATAGGAATTAAAAGCGACAGTACTAAAAATGAATTTCTAATCAATCTAGTCATTAGCTCTTGACTAAGATAGGAAAAAGAAAACTCTGAAAGTGGAATTGCCATGGCACTGATTAAGATAAATAAAATGGGAACAGTATTTCTCATCAACAAGTGTGCTGCATTATCTAGAGTCAATAGCTTTTTTAACTGCAAGTTTTTGGTGGTCATTTTTTTTGCCTCGCCTTGTTTACTCTAGTCATGGCATAAATAATCATACCGTTTGAGACAATTATTCTTATCACTTCAGACATATCTGTATGGATGAGGCTATTCATTACAGAAGGAGTCATGGTTAAGATTCCTTGAAATAAAAATGTTCCGACAATTACGTTGGTGATAGTTGCCTTATTAATAGAAGCGCCACCGATTAAAATTGCAGCGACCGCCGGAAAGGCCATATAAAACGGTCCCATGTAAAGTTGAATAAAGCCAAATGATTGCTGGTAAACCAAGATGCCAATGCCTCCAAGGACAGTAGATAAAATAACTGAGATAACTCTCATCTTATCAATATCAACTCCCGAAGCTTTTGCAAAATCTGGATTGGAGCCAACAGCAGTTAAAGCACTGCCAAGCTTGGTGTGAAAAAATCCCCAAATCAGAAGGCACATAAATAAAACAAAAAGGATCATACCGGTGGGAAAGACAAATGATTCACTAACTCTAAAAGATAAAAAATTATTGAGGACGTGCAGCCAATATCCCTCCACTGTAATGGTGGTTCTAAGGCCACTGCCTCCATACCCCCAAATCATTTTGGGGTTTTTAAAAGGTAGAAGCAGCCACATCATGCACATAAAAGCAACTGATGAAAAACCAACATAGGTGGCAATCATCATCTCAGAGCCCTTCACCTTATTTAATAGCTTCCCGTAAAAAAATCCAAAAATGGTGCCAAAGACAGTGGTAATTAGCATCGCGAAGCTAAGGCCTATTAGACCTTTAAGTTCAAGCTCCATGGTGCAAGTTGCACCCAAAAGACCTGCAATTATACCCAGAGGTAATCCAAAGTTTAGGCCACAGCCCGATTGAATCATAGGTACCATAGCAAGCACTAAAACACATGCCATGCCAAATCTGGCAACGGTATCACTTATGGAAGTGTCAATTCTAACATCGGCCACCGGGGCCAAAATAAAAAGTGACAACAAAAACAGTCCAATGATTATCCTGGCCCACCCGAAATCTATTATGAAGTTTTGTATGTGTTTCATAATGTTTCCCCAACTCCGGCCATCAGTTTTCCAAAAGATATGGAGCTTGAGTCTGCTGGGAGAATGCCCGCAATTTTACCTTTATCAACGATTGCAATTCTATCGCAAATTCCGCGCATCTCTTCAAGTTCAGAAGAAACCATTATGATAGTCGTTCCCTTTTGCTTATTTATTTTTCTAAGGGTATCCAAAACAATACTCTTGGCCCCGACATCTATGCCTCGAGTGGGTTCTGAGACAAATAATAATTTGGGATCTAGTACAAATGCCTTTGCCAAACAGATCTTTTGTTGGTTTCCACCTGAGAGCTGTCTGACATGCTGCCATTCATTTAAACATTTTATTTCCAGCTCATTGATGTATTGTTTAGAGACCTTGGACATTGCTTTACTATCTCGCCACTTAATTAAACCCCACAAATAACTTTTTAAAAATTGATCTTTGGTTTGCATGGCGGTAAAGACAATGTTCCAATCAATTGGCTCATCAAGAAGTAGCCCCACTCCTTTTCTATCTTCACTGACAAAGGCCATCTCTTGGTCGAGGGCCTCACGAGGATTGCCGAGGTTGCATTTTTTGCCAGAAAAATAGACATTGCCTCCGCTTTCAAAATAACCCATGATCCCGTTTGGTATGCCAAGCTTTCCCTGGCCGGCAAGTCCTCCAATCCCAAAAATCTCGCCTCTGATGACATCAAAAGAGACATCTTCAATGTGTTCTCCAGGCATGTCGACCCATAAATTTTCAACTTTTAAGATAATCTCTTTTTGTGCCTGTTCTTTTTGGGCATGGGCCTTACTACTTTCTAGCACTCCACTTCGCCCAACCATACATTCTGCAATTTTATCAACAGTAGTGTCTGAAGTTTTAGAGGTGTGGATAATTTTTCCATCGCAAAGTACCACTACTTTGTCTGTAATATCCATGATCTCACTTAAGCGGTGAGAGATGATAATAATGCCAATGCCGTCACTGGCAAGGGTTTTCAAAGATTTAAGTAGAATTTGCGCCTCAGATTCTGTCAACACTGCAGTGGGCTCATCAAGAACCAACAATTTGATATTTTTTCTATCTAATTCCCGGGAAATTTCTGTAAACTGCTTATGTCCCACCGGCATTTGAGACACTAGCATATCTTGATCTAGTCTAAATCCCAGTTTATTTATGGCGGCAATGGCCCTTATTTGCATTTCATAGCGGTCGAGAGTAGATAGTCTTGGGCCAAACAGTTCTGTTAAAAAATTATACCTAGTTGGTTCGCTGTTTAATAAAATGTTTTCTGTGGCGGTCAAACCAGGTATTAAAGAAAACTCTTGGTGAACCATCCCAATACCGGAATTTAGGGCCTCTAGGGGGTTTTTAAAAGAAGTTTGTTTGCCTTCAAATAAGATTTGACCACTATATCCACCAGTACTGCTGATGACCTTCATACCAAAAAGGATGTTCATTAGGGTGGACTTGCCTGCACCATTTTCTCCAACAAGCCCTAAAATTTCACCTTTTTCTAAGTTAAAGTTGATGTCACTGAGGACGTTAGTACCAAAAAAATCTTTGCTAACGCCCTCTACTTGAAGCAGGGGCCCTGAAGTTGTCACATGCGTCCCTTAGACTATTTTATCGCATAGTATTTTGAAGGGATTTTTATATCAGTCGTATTTAAGTACCCTTTTCCAAAAATATATGTGTCTTGATAGATCAAGATGAAATTATTTGCTTTAATGCCCGTATTGTTATCAGTATAAAAGGCACCATTCCAGTTGGCAGAGGGGGTAAATTTGCCATAGGCCTTCATAATATCGGGAAGATTTTTAAGCTTAGATTTTCCCTCAATTACATTTTTGGCGTGCTCACCAAGACCTGCTGTTGCTGTAAAACCATATGAGTATGCCCATGTACCAAATCTGCCTGCACCTTTTCTTTTGACAATAGTTCGCTCCACGGTTTTTAAAATCTTTTTAAAGTCACCTTTGGCATCTTTAAAATCAATTCCCAAAGCACCGGGATAACCCATTAAAGGAGAGGGGAGGTCGGCTTCAACAAAGTATCCACCATGGGTGATGATTTGCTTTAGCAGAGGCTCTGTGTGGGCGTCGTTGGTGCAAAAAAAGGCGGTATCTTTGCCATATTTTTTTATCCATGCTGGTACTTTTTCCAAAATAAACTGTTGGGCCCCGGCCACTCCGACATCACTTACTGGGTCTGGAGCAGTTTCAAATACAAATTTGAGACCTAAGTCTGCACTGGCCTGTTGCATGATCGCTTTTCTTCTTGAAAGCGTTTCATAACTCATGTGTCTAGGAAAGGAGATGTGAACAAAAGTTTTGGCCCCTAGCTTTTTTGCCGAGTCGATGATTAAGTAGCCTCTTGAGACAAAGTCATTGTTGACCGTGAGGTCTGAGGCAGTCATGATCACTAGAGGATCTTCGTGAGTTTCACCCACAATGAGCAGGATATCTTTGTTTTTCTTTCTAATTCTTCTAAATGCCTCAGTTGTGCCGGGAATTCCTTGTTGTACAACGATCGCCTTCATTTTAGAGTCATCAGAGAGCCCTACAATTTGCGAAATAGTGGTTTCCATCTCCTGCATGAAGTTGTCGGGGTAGGTAATGTGCTTGATCATTCCTCCAGAAGAAGCATTGCCGTAACGCCGAATTAACTCTTCAGCACCACGCAGATCATCTTCTGATTGAGAAACAGTACCGGTAACGACACCGATGTGATACTTGCTCTTTTTGGCGATTGCTGCTTGGGTTGCAGAGCTAAATAGCCCTCCAACCGATAAGGTAATAAAAAGTAAAATTTTTAGTATTGAATTTTTGTTAATCATTAAACCCTCCCCAATTTAGTTGTTGTCTTATAAGTCGTTTTCTTATTTGCTCAACAAGAATAGGAAATGAATAGACTAAAGTCAAGATAGACTGAGTGCGTTGCAAGGGGGGATAGGTAATGATAAAAATAGAGGGGGTCAAAAACCCCCTCACAAAATGTTTAACTTATGTTTAATATGTTTAACTTACTCGTATTCAACTTGAAATTGACCACCAACAAAGTATGGTCTCTCTTTTTTGCCATCACCATAATCTCTATCGTACTTTCTCCAATCTTGCTCAGCTGAAAAGACAAAGCTGGCCTTAAGATCAGTACCTGGAATGGTCCATTTAGGAGATCTAACTGATAGACCAAGTACTGCTTGACCATACTCTCTCTCATCATCGGCATTGGCCCACTGATGGTCAACAGCTCCTTCAATCCACTCATATCCGCCATAAAGATCAATATCATAAGTATCACCAAAGGCACTAAAAGAAAACGTATGAGCGTACATAGCAGAGAGGCTCTCATCAAATTGTCTGCCATCTCCACGATTGTAATCGACAGAAACCTTATCACTTTTTGTAATGCGATATAGACCACCTGCTGAGTAGGAAGAATTGTTGTCATCAGTGGTTCCTGCAGAAACATAGAGCTCATAACCTGGTTTTCTCAAGATAACTCGTGCTAGGGCAGCATTTAGTTTCCACCAATCTTGATGCTCATCAAAAGCAGCTTGATCTAAGCTTACAACATCGGCAATATAGTTATGGGCACCTCTATAAAGAATGCGATCGTGATAAGTATATACATCAACACGAATTTGACCTTGATCAAGGGCCTTGACAGCACCAACATTGATGGCGCCAGTATTTGCAATGGTTGCACTTGAGGCAATAGTAGGACCAGGTCTCATACTATCCATTTGTGATCTTCCAAATTCATTTAAAGATGGACCATTTTCTACTTTAAACTTACCGGCCTTGATAAATAAAAGTGTGTCGTGTCCCATCATTTTGGCACCAACAATGGCCACTTCTTGAATGGTAGTCTCAAGATAAATGCGATCAATTCTATCATCGATCATAACTTGGGCCTCAACTCTTTTTTCGGCAAGTGCAGCATCAACTTGGGCGACAAGTGCTGGTCTGATTGTATCAGCAATGGCAGCAGGTACTCCTGCAAGCTCTCCTTCGATTTGAGCGAGTAGACCTTGACGCGCATAAGCTAATTTGGCATCCGTTTTGTCCATTAATGTTTCGCGAGTAGAATCCTCCATTAAGGTAGGAGCAATTGAAAATTTCATGCTCAGGCCAAGTACAAAGTCGACTTTTCTCCGAGTAAATCCAAAATCGCGCAATATAGAGTTTAGATCTCCTTTGCCGATTTTGATGGATAGATTGCTGTAATCAACATCCGCTTCTTCTGTTTGTGATTGCCAAAAGGCCTTAGTTTGAACGCTCGCTGATACTTTGAAGTCTTCTTGAGCGTATAGATTTGGGATCATTGACATAATAAGTGCCAATACTAGTAGGGTTACAGGTGCTTTCACGTTTTACCTCCGCGTGTTTTGTGTGAGTTGTTAATTTAAAAAATCATCTTTGATTGCACATACCGCCAAAAGAGCCGATGGTGCGAAGCGTAAACAAGGGTTGTGTATTATTTTCTAAGGTATATGTATTATTTATATTGTACGTTTCCTCTTCAGCACAATAATATGCCTCTTTTAGAACTTGATCACTGTTAATCTATAGATTAAATATAGTTGACATATATTAATATATAGATTAATATATAAACAAACAAATTAATCAATAGGTTAGCATTATGAAGACCGATAGGCAACTGGCAATTCAAACTCTTAATAGTAATTACAGGCACCTGGCTCAGCTGAGGGATGTTTTTTTACATAGAAAAAATTGGATTTTCCATATTAGAAATTTGTTAGGCATGAGTTCTAGGCAATTAGCGCACAGGTTAAATATCTCCGCTGCAGCTATTTCACAAACTGAGGCACAAGAAAAAGGGGGAGCGATAACTATTAAAAGAATGCAACAGTACGCTCAGAAACTAGAATGTGATTTTGTTTATGCATTGGTTCCCAAAAAAAAGATCAACACAATCATTGATAATCAAGCCAAGAAGAAAGCCGTAAAACTATTGAAAAAATCTAATGTGATGATGGAGCTTGAGGACCAGGGAATTGAGTCAAAAAGAGAGCTGAACAAGCAACTAAAGGAGCTTGTAAATAAAATCAAAAACGACAAATCTCTGTGGGACTAATATATGAGCATCTTTTTTAATGATAGAGCAGGCAATACACCACTCTCTTTAGAGGAGAAGCAGGGAATAAAACTTACACTTTTAACAACAATGGATGAGCTTGATATTGTCGAAATGGAGAATATCCAAAAAGGTATTATGTGGCTACAACGAAAAAAGCTATCTCAACCTGAGCAACTGTTAAACATGACTTTTTCAAATACGTTTCATAAAAAACTTTTTGGGGATGTCTGGAAGTGGGCAGGAAAACTTAGAACAAGTGAAAAAAATATAGGTGTTGCTCCATGTGAAATTAGCATCAAACTCCATGATTTATTTGAGGATGTAATGACATGGATAAGACTTAACTCATATGCAGATAGAGAAATTTTGGCCAGATTCCATCATCGTTTGGTCTTGATTCACCCCTATACAAATGGTAATGGGCGCCACTCAAGGTTAATGACAGACGCACTAGCGGAATTATTAATAGGTAGTGATCTTAGCTGGTATGAGGAGATAGAAAAAAATAAGCGCAGAAAAAAGTATATAGATGTTTTAAGACAAGCTGATATTAGAAATTATACTCCCTTAGTAAATTATTTTCTTAGCATGAAGACAAAAAGCTAAAGTATTATAAATACAAACACAGTATAGTGCAGATCAGGATCAGAGGCAGGGATGAATTATGTTTGAAAAATTTCCCAAAAATGTAAAAATTGTTGAAGTTTCTCCGAGAGATGGCCTGCAGAGCGAGTCAACCATTGTGAGTCTATCTGACAAGCTTGCATTTATAGATAAATTAGTGGCCAGTGGGCTTTTGAATATAGAAATCGGAAGCTTTGTGCGCCCTGATATCGTTCCTCAAATGGCAAATACGAAACAACTCGCACAAACCCTTTTAAAGTCGCAATCTCAGGGAGAGTATTCTGGGGTATCATTTTCTTGTTTGGTTCCCAATATGTATGGTTTTAAGCAGGCGGCCCAAGTGGGTATTTGTGAAGTTTCAGTAATCATCGGTGCCAGTGATGAGTTTAATTTGCGCAACACAAATATGGATATTAAAGATAATTTGGAGCAGGTCGCCTCTATCGCGGCGCTGGCAAAGAAGCAGGGAGTGCGTGTTAGAGGTAGTGTTGCGGTGGCATTTGGGTACAATGTGGGCACTCCACTGGATTTTGACAATTTGCAAAGCATTGTAGCTAATCTTTTCAAAATGGGAATTGATGAGATTTGTCTGTGTGACACCGTTGGTATCGCAACACCTGCTGTTGTGGATGAAGTGTTAAGTAAATTTCAAAAACAATTCGACCTTGATCGCTTTTGCATGCACTTTCACAACACAATGGGCATGGGACTTGTCAACACGATGGTTGCCCTAAACTATGGAATTTCTAATTTTGATACGAGTGTCGGTGATATGGGTGGATGTCCAAATGTAGTGGGTATCAATAGAAATGTAAAAACTGAAGACTTAGTCTATATGTTAGATTCACTGAATATTGAAACTGGTATTGACCTGGATGCTGTCAGCTCCAGCATCCAGAGTTTGCCAATTTAAGTAAAAATCGCTTATGGAAATTTTTGTCCAACTGATTCATTAAATTGCTTTTTAAGATCGTCAAGGCCTGGCCTTGCATACTCCATGTGGCCCTCTTTTTTGGTGCGGCCATTGATGATTGCTTCTGAGCGCAGCTTTCTTTTCATAGTTTTTTCTAAGTTTTTGCCAAGCCATAGAACGCGGTCAATATCATAACCATGATCTATTCCCATTTCATCAAGTTGCACGAGGGTATCTTCAAGACACACAAGTCCAACATATAGTGGATTATCGTAATAGTAAGCACCAGTTCCCTTAACGGGGCGATCATCTAAAAAGTTACTAGGTTGTCCCCCAAGACCGCCCAGGGTGGCCTCAAAGTTAGTTATTCCAGCTTGCAGTGCCGCGAGCACGGAAGCGGAGGCAATCCTTTTGGTCTCGTGAAAGTGCGCCAGGTGTAGGTTTGTGTCGGGCATAGCATCTAAAATCATAGCAAAATAGCGATAAACATCCTGTGCAGAGGCGCTGCCATCGTGGTCGGCATGCTCTATATCGTGGGCGCCAATATCCAACCAACGCTTAGAAAATTCCACCGCATCTTTTAAATCAGTAGCACCACCAATAGGGCTGCCCCAAATAGTGCTGACTGTGCCACACATCTTAATACCTGCATCGCTACATTTTTTAATACTCCGCTCAGCTTCTTTCCAATAATCCGGAAGAGTTGTACCGGAGTTTGCATAGTGATGTTGCTCTTCGGTAGAAACCATCATTAGTACTCGATCTGGGCCGATCCCCTCTTTTTTTAATTCAATGGCCCGCTCAACAGATTTTTCCCGAATGGTTACAGCAGTAAAGCAAATATCATCGTATTTTATTCCTCTTTTTTCACACTTCTTTTTAAACAGATCACTTCTAACATACTTAAGTAGCTCGATACCATCAGCAAACTGAGGCATCAGGTAGGAGTTCCCCAGATTAGTGATCTCAATATTGCGGCACCCAGCAAAAATTAATTCCTCTAAATAAAATTTCTTTGCTTCTGTCGAGACAAATATCTCTTCGTGCTGAAAACCATCTCTGATGGTAATGTCTCCAATTGTTACTTTCTTAGGCATTCTGGGAAATATCTTCCAATAGTCATATTCTGTGGCCATAGTCATCCCTCCAACGTGAAATTTATAAAACATAAAATAAAATAATACAGTCTCGCCAGCCGACATATATAACACGTTTAAGTGCCGTAACGCAAATTCCAAAAGGTTCTCCAAAAGGTTCCAGGTTCCAAAAAGGGGCGCAATGTGTCTATGCAAAAGGTTCTGCAAAAGGTTCCAGGTTCCAAAAAGGGGCGCAATGTGTCCATGGGTGTAATCAAGGGAAATTAACAACGTGGAATTTAGTTTTTGTGCGGTAAGTCCCACATGTCTGCTGGCACAATGCAATCAAATTGCTTGCAATAGATAATTTAATACTGCTGGAGATTGATCACCAAGGTTTGTGGCCAAAAATTGGATGAATGTGCTTAGAGAATCAGAGCTTTTGATTTTTAGAGTTAGGCCATTAATATCATTTAGAGAGATACCAGTAAATAGTGACAAAACAATGGTAACTTTGCTTTTTTGGATCTTTGTGTCTACTTTTGCTTTTAGTTTTTTTAGCTTTTTAACTATTTCGCCGGTGCTTCTAAATTGCTGTTCTAACAGACAGATAAACATAAGAAAATGATCTATAGAACTTTCGCTTATGCCGCCCCTACCGACATAGTCGGAAAGACCATCCAAGAGATCAAAGCGAGCAGCTTGTGCCAATGCTGTAAAGATGCTTGTAAGCAGATCAAAGTCTGTTTCATTTTCAATGAGAAGTACAAGCTCGCCCAAACTGAGTTTTTGGTAGTTGATAGAGGTAAAATATGGATCAGGGTATTTAAGGGTTACAACTTGGGCCCTAATTTGTGGATCAAAACTATACTCGAAAATTCCAGAAGGCAGTCCTGGTGAAGATACTTGGTAATGCATGTTCGCTGTTTGTAAGTTTTCTTCACTTATTAGAATGGTAAAATCGTTGTCATGGGAAAAAGTTTTAGTGACCTCAAACTGGTGGGTGCTACTTTTAACAACTAAAAAAAGTGCAGAGTCAGCAAAAATTGATGGGGAAATAGACGTAAAAGCAAGAAAGTATAATAATGATATTAAAACAATTTTCATAAATTAATGCCCCAAAAACATACCAGTATAGCTTAATTGACCCAGGATGTCAATTTGATTTATAAAGAAAAAGTATTTCTTGACGAGGGGGTTGCGGTCACATATAATGCAATGCACAATGAAGAAAAATCTAATAATTACATTATGTTGGGGCATCCTCGGATTCTTACTTGTTTTGACAAAAGTCTACAGTGAGGATTCTTTAACTCGTCAATTAGAAAATGACCTAGTTAGCTCTATGTTTGCGTGCAATCTGGGTGAAACCAACAAAATATTAGATCAAGGCCTAAATCCAAACTTCACCATAGCGGGTGAGAAGTTTCCAGCAGGTCAAACACCAGCTAGTCTTGTAAAGTTTCTTCACTGTTTTGATGAAGGGCAACCTTATGATTATAAACAACGAAATGCCAATTACAAATTAAAGCTTAGAAAAATACTTGAGGATCATGGCGCAAGCATTAGCGAGGAGGGTACCTACCTTCTGCACGGACAATTTAGGGATACGTATCATGATGCTCTGTTTGCGAGTTTAAAAATTTGTGATGTAGAAAACGTAGAATGGATCTTGCAACGTGGGGATTACTCTTTGGCCCGTTTTGATGGAAATGATTGGTATCAAGGTATGAACACCATTGCTTATGTCATGGCAAATTTTTGTGGAGAGACAAAACTTTATGATGAAAAAGTTCGAGACAAGGTTTTGGCCAAAAAAAGAGTGCTGATAAATATTTTAGTTGAACACGGAGCGGACTTAAATGCATTAGTTCGTGTAAATGACCGTAATATCTATGTGCCGGCTTACCATATTGCCTTTTATACAGATGTAAAAACACATGCTACCAAGTTGGCGGTTTACGCTATAATGCTTGGAGCAGATAAATTTGCTAAAACATCAATGGGCAAAAATATCTTATATATGCCGATCAACCAAGGCGATATAAGTTTCGACAATCTTATGAGACTGCTGGATGTCGGTGTGGATTTTATGGGCCGAGATTTTTTAGGCGCTGATCAGTCTACCCTGTTTCCAGTTGCGCATTATAGAAGAGTTGAAAATGAACAATTACTAAAGCGTCTACAGACTAAGGGATTTTCCTTCGAAGGCGGCGATTACTCCAAAGAAGTGCTCGATCATCCTTTCTATCGAGAAATTGAGTTTGCAGTCGACGGCAGGGTTAAAGATAATAGCAATATTGAATACGTTAAGTACATTGAGAAATTTCTAATAGGTAATTACCCAACACTGTTAAATAGAGGTAGTGGCAAAGAGCAGGTGTCACCTATTATGGCCATGATGAAATTGTTTTGCCCGGTTACCCAGTTTGACAAAACGATCTCCTATAGTTTTGATTCAAAGTATGAAACAGTATCGCAGCGACAAAAGATGTATGAAGCACGTCTTTATAAGTGGTTTTTAAAATTTTTAAAAAGATCTAAGTTTGATGTTAACTTTGTAGATGCTAATGGATATGGGTATATGGCATATGCTGTTCATTTTTGTCCGAATGAAGTTGTTAAGGTGTTACAAAAGAAGGGTCTTTCGGTAAAGGGCCCAAAGCTTGCTGCAAAAAATGTGACGCAGGTTTTTGAAGATATCCTGGGCATTGATGGGATAAATGATCGTTTCAGGCGACTTCCGTTTAATAATGACCATAGAAATTTGAGTTTACTGCAAAGCTCAAGAGAGGACTACCAGCAGTTGAGTCTGCCAGATTACACCTTTAAAAACAAAAAGATTGTGTCACAATTTAATACTGCAGATGAATTTATCTCGTGGAGGTCACTAGATGAATATGGATTAAGTCGAAATGGCACTTTAAAAATACCAGTTCTTGCAGAAGTTCAGTTTTATCGCTACACAGATATTTTGAAGCACCAGATAGATCCATATAAAATAAAGAGGGTACAAACCATAAATGTTGTTGGGACCTTGTTGGCCATCAACTATTATAACACTAAAAAAAGTGGGCCTTATTCATCTATGCAAATTAATTTTCCAGTAACAGCAGTGGAGCTTGAAAATAGAGGTGATTACTTGGATGTTACCTTAATCGGTGATAGGCAACAGCAAAAACAATGGATTTCGCTAAAAGATCCAGGTGGACCAGTTGGGATCACTTTTAAAATGGTCAAAAATAATAAAAGGTCACTTCATAAACGTTTCGTACAGTCAACGCTTAGGTTTAATGGTTTGGCCCAATTACAATTAACAAAAAGTAATGCTGGTATCTTCATCGAAGAAACAATATTTGGTCGCTACCATCCAAATATTCACTGTGAAACACCATTTTGTAATTTTTTAACCACCAAAGTTGATTCTGCTGGAAACTTAAATATTTCGATTGATGAGACTAAGCTTACAAATGTCGATGACATGGGCAAGCTGCTTTGGCAGTTTACTCAGGCAGATGCAGTGGTGAGAAAAGAATTAGTTGATAATGCTTTTTCTACAACTGATGTTGCTTTTTCTCTGTTTTTTCCAGATCTGTTGTATCTAACACCTAAAACTGTCATAGAAGAAGATGTTAACCGCAAAATTCTAATCAATCTACTAAGGTTTATAGGTCTTAGAAGAATACAATACGACATAGATGGTCTAATAAAAAAATTAGAAGATATAAAATATCTCACAAAGTATGGTAAGACCGATTATCTGCTGTTTAAGTATTTGCTTGGTGAGGGGAGTTTAAATACTTTGGTAGCCGCTATTTTAGGTGATTCATTAACTTTTAAACGCTTCTATATTAACTTAACACAATTTGACCATTCATTTCGACCAGCAATTAAAGATAAACTTAAAGAGGTAATTCAAGATGTGGGAGGGAAGATATCAAAGTTGAGACAGAAGTTTAAACTTTCACAAAGAGAAATTGATGCTATCACAAAAAAATTAGGAAAGTTTAGATGAAATTAATTAACGTTGCTTTCTCACTAATCTGTTTTATGTATTTTGCTTCCTGTGTGCATGATAGGACAAAGAGGCTTCGGGATTTTGAAAAAGGTCCTACAGACAAGACTGCTAAGGAATATATCGATACTATCAACATAAATATTGGAAATGGTCAAACGATTTGCGGGGTCCTCAATTTGACACATAGCAATGATCTTGAGCTTTGGGCAGATAACCAATTGCATGTTGCTCATAACTGGCAAAAAACAATAGATGATCATTTTACCCCTATAGAAAGCGCTAATGTGAGATCATTTATGAAAGATTTTTTATTAAATATAAGTGAACGAGAATTTGATAAAGCAGTTTTAACAAAAGATGTAATTGGAAATTGGGTACAAAATCTTAGTTTGGTTGATCACGATGATTTTAAAAGGGCATTGGATATTAGAAAGCTACAACCTGTTACTACTTCACAAAGACAAATATTTGATTGTGCTGAAGAGGTTATATATCGATTAAACTATAAAAAGGTTGCAAAAAAGTTAGCGTTAGTAGTGGCCATCTATATGACTATAGAGCAACAAAATATTGCTCATAGATTGCATATTGTGAAATTGGAATTCAGTTTTCAAAATTCTATGAATTACATTCTTCCACTCCAAGGTGCTCTTGAGGAATTTGAAAATAAAATTGATAGCTTTACCTTGAGTCAGCTTCTTGAGCTGATTGAGCGGTTGTTAACCCTAAGTGTGGATTTACAAAAAAATTTAGATGACTACAAAGATTTCTTTTCCGTCACACAACAAGTAAATGTGACTTCTATGTTTGAAAGTATGAAGAAATTGCAAGATACTCTTAAGAACATGAAAAAAGATGCAGAGGCAAAATGGTATATGTATATGGATGTACATGTTGAGAGTGCTCTTGAATCTCTTCGGGCCATTGGAGATCTTTAATGAAAAGGATAGTTCTATATTTGGTATTGCTGAGCTTGGTGGCCCTGCAAGTTTTTGCAGTAGATGAAGTAGTATCTGTAATAAAAGATGGACGAAATAATCCGATGGCAACCGTGACATACTACCATGAACAAGGAGGTGTGGGGGTTAGTGTTTCATCTTTTCCAGGTCTTTTAGTAAAAGAGGTTGGGTCTGAAGACATCTTGGTATACGATTTCGATACCTCCTCTGAATTAATAATGCATGTAAAAGTATTTGAAATTTTAAATCCAATTACTGCAGGAGGAGTACGAGCAGAAATAGGATATACTAAACAATTTGGAGTCGATGTTGCAACATTACCACTAGTTTCCAAGTTGGATGAAAAATCGCCACTTATAAAAAAGAAAGAAATAAAACGTAAATACCTGATTAGTCATTCGACCATATCACATGCAGTTAACTTGATAAAAGATCTGCCTAAGCCGTTTCAAAAGACTGTCCATTATCCTAAATCTGCATATGATCAACATATGCAAGAGCATGAACACTTATATCGAAGTATGTTAGAGCGCTTGTTGGAGAGACGTGCACAATTTCAAGATTTCAAAAATCGTATTCGAAATTCACTAGGGGCGCCATATGCTCAAAGAGAAGACGATGTCAGGTTACAAATTCAAGCAGCGATGGATGGCCTTGACGTTTATGGTGAGGATATCCGCTTTGTCCAAACAAGTGCCAATGCTCTTTTGAGACCGACTTTGCCGTCTTCTATAGATCCAATAGAAATTGTAGCAGAGGAGAAGATAGCATCTGCAGAGATATTAGTAGAGCGGGAAGCTTTTAATAAGGCACTCTATGCCGATGTAACTGCCCCGACATTCTATTCAGATTTACTACAGCTTGATATTAAGTTTAACCCTAAAGACGACAGCGATTTGAGTGCATTAACCATCTACCGAGATGCCCAAAAGCAAAAGTCAAAAAGACAGAAAAAAGATCAAAGGTATTATGAGCTAGACTTTTCGCAAAATATTATTGAGATTAGGCAGGCCAAGAAAACACAATTTGAACAAATTGTTCTAGATCACTTAAGTGATATTGCAACTGCTGTTAACGAACAAAATAACCATCTTTTAATCGAATCTTTATCCTTTTTTTCCAAATCAGAAGATTTTCAAAAAGGTCTTGCGGCCTCTTTTGCCAATAATATTAATCCGGTCTCTTTTTTATATCCGATTCAAGCTGGTTGTGAATCAAACTGGTGTGAGCTAGGAGCTGTCGTCGGTGATGCAAGTTCCATGCTTCTTGGTACCTTAGAATTACTTGGGGGAGTTGGATTGACAATTGGAGGTAGTGGGCTTGCCGTTGGAAGTGCTTTAGCAGCATCTGGGGGGGCAATACCGGCCCTTGCCGCTGCGTCTGTTGGTGCACTTGCTGTAATAAAAGGTCTAGCTTTTGCATCCCATGGAGCATCGGTTTTTAGTAATGCTTTTGGTTCTATGTATGACAAGATTACTAGTAAGTTTAATTTGCGGCAGGTATTTAAAAGTAAAAAGGTGATGGATTCTGCGGGGAAATTGGGACTAAAAAAAGCAGATGATATAAAACAATACGCTTCTAAGGTAAAGAATTATAAAGGAAAAATCCCTGTTGGTGATATTCCATATTGGAAAGGATCAGGACCACAAAGTGGAATCCTAGGAATAAATGATTTATCAAAATCCAATAAAGCAATAAAGAACTATTTTCCGAAGGAAGGTGGAATTGAGTATGTTTTTGATACCAAAACCAATACTTTTTTAGTGGGAAAAGCTAAAAAACACTCACTACGCCATCCAGGATTAGCTGATTCAATACAAGCAGATCACAATAATGTTGTTGGAGGTATGTTCTCAAGAGGAAAAAATGGCGAAATTTTCCTTAATCAACATACTGGACATTT
This sequence comes from Bacteriovoracaceae bacterium, assembly GCA_016784965.1. Classification (GTDB taxonomy): domain Bacteria; phylum Bdellovibrionota; class Bacteriovoracia; order Bacteriovoracales; family Bacteriovoracaceae; genus JADHTQ01. The sequence goes on from JADHTQ010000018.1 coordinate 30,953, forward strand.
CTATAAGAATTGGACTCCAGCAATTGAAAAACAACTTAAAGAAGCGATGAAGAAACATGGCATAGATTTTATATGGAAATGAAACAAGAGGTAATTATGTTTGACATTCTAAAAAAATATAAAAATATTGAAAATGACGAAAATATAGATTTACAAAAACAAATTCAGTGGATTTCAATATTTTCAGTCTCAAATGACTATACAGGAGCATCTGTAGGCATTTCTCAAGAAAACAAGTGGATTATCAAAAAGGATAATAAAGTATATAATATAATCCATAATAATTCATATATGCCAGGATTATTTCTGCTCGAGCATGACATGAGTCATATTTATAAGCTAATAAGCAAAATTGAGCTAGAAACGGGTACTAAATTAAACTTTCCCTTTGAAGCAATAACAAAAGAAGGCATGAAATCTGATTCGGATTATTGGATAGATTATGCATTTAAGTGGTATGAAAAACTTCCTGCAGATAACAAGAAAACCTTTTTTGAAGATTTCAAGAGGATGGAAAAATTAAAAAAATGTCACCAAAAGATTAAACAAAAGGCAAGTAGAGAAGTAAAAAGAATTTCAAATAACTACTATTCAGACTAAAAACCAAAAGGTTAACCAACGGGAAATACAAAATAGATATTGAAGGTATGAAAAAGCATAAAATGGGTATTATTCCAGGCAAAAGCAAATTTTACCACTCAGTAGATGCAGATAAAGCGGTATTGGATGCGGCAGCATTTGCAGATAAACATAATCTTTGGACTGGTTCAGGCCTTAATAAAGCGAAGGTTCCGGTTTTAAATACTCAACATATAGGTGTAACAGGAGGAGGAAAAATGACTAGGATTATTAATGTGTACGGATCGAAAACAGGATTTATTCACGGAACACCAGGGAATTAAGTATGGATATTACAAATAGTATTGTAAGTGCATTAAAATCAAGTTTGCCTTGGTATCCATTTTTACTAAATGAATTTGTAAATGAGGTAGAGTCAACTTTTCCTCAACTGATAACTGAGTACGAAGAAGAAGCAGGTGAACGATGGATTAGGTTGAGCTTGAACAATGAACTGTGCTTACTGTTGCACGTTAAGATTCCATTGGTTTTTGCAAGAAGCGATGTTGAAATGAGTGATAAATGGTCTTGTAAGCTAGACTGGATAAAGTTTAAGGATTCGCAATCAACAGTATTTTCAGCAAAGAAAAATGTGATTGAAGAGTTAAATGATGGTTGTATAGGTGATGCTCTTGATTCAAGTAATTTCTGCTTAAACGATTTGTGGGTTGTAACTTTATAGGGTAACCCGTCCCAGTCACTGGGGGTCATCCATATGAGTCTGCTGGCACATGTTTTCATGTTTTGGAGGTATCTGTATGAAAATTGTCTTTCTAGGTTTGCTTCTACTAAGCTTTGTCTTAGGTGCAAGTAATTCAATGCAACCAGATATTTCCTTCCAAACAAAAATAGATATCTCCCAATTTGACCATAAAAAAGTGAGCGCAATATGGTGTATTTTTAGTTCACCGGAATCTAGCACATTCACAGAAAGTTTACAGGGCAGCTGGCAAGGAACAAAACAACAGCAGGTTCAGCGCTTTGTAAAAAATGGGCATGAATACCTTGCAAGAAAAATTCACTGGGATAGTGCTCAAACAGATAATACTTTTAAGCTTGTCTTTAAAGCAGACTCTTCACATTTTCAGGGCAGTCATACCCATGACAGACACACCTGCACCTATCGCACATGGAGGGGACAGACATCCTCTGCCAGTAATGTCTTAACTGCAAATGCTGCGTTTGTAATCCCTAAAAATGTTTGGGTAGTGAGGATACGAGCAAATAAGAAAGAGGACCAGTCATTAACCAATGTTCGATTATATAACCTAGATTATAGTACTTCTTCAGATAATGCACACAAGACTTTAATTAAGCGTGCATTTTATTCATTTGATGGCAATGAACGATACAAATATTTTTTAGTGAACCCAAGTATTGATGGTACCGATAATTTTGTCTATCTCAATTTAACCCATGTAAGTAAGACTATGCAGGCAGACAAACTTGATTTGAGTTTTAAGGTCGATTTCTTGGCCAGAGATGAGTGTTTGAGCAGCTTAAAAGGAGTAACACTATCAGAAATTCTACTCAATGAGGTGAAAAATAGTGGAGTTAATGCTGCTATTGTTAATTTATCTTGTATGCTCTCTCCTTTGTACATTGTGCATACCCTTTCTAATCTTATGATCCATGGGGTATCGGATTTTTTTCGACAGGTTGACCAGTTGGAGAAGGTTATCACCAAAAAAGTTAAAAAAAATCTTGATAGAAGTAGTATTGATTCCTTTGCCGTTTTAAATGTACTACTTGATAGGGTAAGGTTTTATTATGCCTATGAAATTTCAAAGGACTTGATGGGACTACTTGCCAGTAATACTGATTTGGGCCTTGACGGATTACAGTACTTAGAAACCTTGCGGGCCCGAGGTGTATTATATTTAACTGCAGTAATTGATGAACTGATGGCGACAACTGAGCGAATTGATCAAGGTAGTGACCTTTTTGTGGAAATGAATATTAGAGACAAAAATAATATGAGTATCTTTGGACAAAATTTACTAGCAATGGAAGTTGCCGATTTGGCCCAAGCTTACCATAAGTTGCCTATACCTAACATGTTAAGTAGAAACCATTATCAACAACTTCTGGCAGCAGTTGAGCGTTTGAAGGTGAGTTATCACGGTTTTAATGCTAATTTGACACCTTTTATGAAAAAACCTCATGACTACACCACTGCTGTGCTTAGGACCATACAAGATGACCTGCATGAATTGTTAATTGCCCTAGAAAATTACACTATGGCGTGGGAAAAATTTGCAGATAATCTACTAGCAGTTAAAAATGAACCAGCACAAATTGCAGATGCTCACAAAAGGTTTCTCTCAGAAATTGAGGCCATGTTTAATCTAAATATTGTGGGCCTACATAAAATTTTAACTGAATACTTTAAACACCACTTCGAAGATCCAATATTCGCTAATATGAAGACTGCAGGTAAAGTTTATAAAAACCCAAGTGATTTTATGGCAGATTTTAATAAGTTGTTGAGGGTAAAATGAAAGTGATACTAATTTCTATTGTTTTTTCTCTTTTTTGCTCTACTTATAGTTTTGCAGAGGAGAGTCCTGAAGCTGCCATTGGAGACTATATAAAAAAAATTGACCAAAAATACAAAGCTATTGCAAAATCTCTCGTTATGATGAGCTATGCTCGCATTTTTGCCAATCAGCTTCCTAGTGATAGTAAAGTGCCAGATTTTTCCTCAATTTCTGACGATATATTTACAATAGTGTTTTCTAACAAGATACAACAGGAAAAAATAGACAGTTTAACTCAAACATTTGTGAAGATAAATTTGATTAAAAGAAAATGGTTAAGTAAAGGATCAAAGTTAAAAACTTCATCACTGATGTTTAATAATTTTTTTACAGATAATGCCAATATATGCTCTGAAAAAAATTTTCAAGATTCTCTTGCTCTTATTAATACCAACACTCCATCAGGGATTGATCTTTCAAACTTAACGCGGGCCTTCGAAGTGGGGTTTACTGTAACTTTATCAGAAGATGGCAGCTTACAAAACGCTGATATTTTTAGTCAATTTGAGGTTTCAAAAAATGAAAATGAATATAAAGAGGCAATCTCATTTGGAGTTGGGGCGGGAGTGTCACTGATTGCAAAAAGTGCTAAGTTAGGCCCATATGTTGCTGTCGGGGTGGCAGTTGCAATTTTGATAAAACTTTCATGGGATCTAGTAGAGCTGCAAGAGCACAACAAAAAATTAAGGGCACTTGCTATTTTACATAAGGAGCTCTTTAATAAATTAACCTTTGAAAAGACCGTACGCGATTATTATTATTTGTTTTGCAAGAAAGTTAGCTCAGCTTATACTGATAACTTACCACTAGTACAGGAGATATTAGAAGCAAAGGCACAACCACAGCAAATACAGGAAAAAATTGCAATACATAGTGCATATTTGGCCCAGAGAAAAATTATTGAACAAGCTGACAATATTGATTTTCTTGATCGGCCTTCTGACTTTTACCATTTTTTTTCTTGGAGGCTTCTTCAAAGTGTGGTTGCTAGTAAACAACAAAGCGGTGTTTATGATACTACCTGGAGTAATGTTATGCAAGAGTACTCGCTTTTAGAACAATCAATCCAAGATGCGATGACAAAGATTATAGAGAGTAAAAAACAGCAAGATATTAACTTTAGACAGGTAATGATAGATTTATTTGATTTTGCTAACTTCAAAAGACAGTTTACCAAGCTACTTTTAAAACAGCGTCAAGCAGTCAATGTCGAAGATCAAGTAAGATACCTAGAAGAACTAGAAAACCTATTGGCCTATTTTCAAATGGGAAAAAAGAGTTTAACTGTTTCACAACTTGAGTTTTTAAAAGGATATAAAAAAATTGTTGAGCAAATTAGACAGGAGCAGCAGTAAATGTACAAAAACGTTATTTTAGCTATACTGCTGAGTTTGGTTGCTCTGCAAGTTTTTGCATGGGATGAAATCAAAGCAGTAATAAGAGACGGTCAAGGTAAGCCTATGGCGACGGTGACCTACTCTTATGAAAAAAAAGATGTTAGATACGAGATTGAAACATTTCCTGGGCTTCTACTAAAAGATGTTGGACGGAGAGTAATTACTCAACATGATCACAACATTTCTCCTCCATTAACTGTGACTATATTTGTATTTGAAATTATCAACCCATTTACTGGTGGCGGGGTACGCTTAGAAATTGGGAGTGCAAACATATCTGAATGTGACTGTAAAACTGGACCAATAGTTTCTAGGTTGGATAGAACATCACCACTTATGCATAAAACTATAATTAAGCCGGCATACTTTATAGACCACTCGACTATATCACATGCAGTTAATTTGATAAAAGACTTGCCAAAACCATTTCAAAAGACTGTCCATTATCCTAAATCGACCTATGATCAACATATGCAAGAAAATGCACAATTTTATCGAAGTATGCTAGAGCGTTTTTTGGAGAGACGTGAACAATTTCAAGATTTCAAAAATCGTACTCGGAATGCTCTAGGGGCACCATACGCTCAACGAGAAGAAGATGTCAGGCTACAAATTCAAGCAGCTATGGATGGTCTTGACGTTTATGATGAAGATATCCGCTTTGTCCAAACAAGCGCTAACGCTCTTTTGAGACAGAGTTTACCGTCCATAAAACCAGTAGATTTTGTTGCAGAGGAGTTAGCACCTGTAGAAATATTAGCAGAACAGGAAGCTTTTAATAAGGCACTCTATGCGAATATAACCACCCCGACATTTTTTTCAGACTTATTACAGTTTGATATAAAGTTTGACCCTCAAGACGACAGCGATTTGAGTGCATTAACCATCTACCGAAATGCCCAAAAGCAAAAGTCAAAAAGACAGAAAAAAGATCAAAGGTATTATGAGTTAGACTTTTCTCAAAATATTATTGAGATTAGGCAGGCCAAGAAGACACAATTTAAACAAACTGTTCTAGATCGCCTAAGTGATATTGCAACTGCCGTTAACGAACAAAACAACCGCCTCTTAATCGAATCTTTGTCCTTTTTTTCCAAATCAGAAGATTTTCAAAAAGGTCTTGCGGCTTCATTTGCCAATAATATTAATCCGGTCTCTTTTTTGTACCCGATTCAAGCTGGTTGTGAATCGAACTGGTGTGAGCTAGGAGGTGCCGTAGGCGATGCAAGTTCCATGCTTCTTGGTGCTTTAGAATTGCTTGGGGGAGTTGGATTGACAATTGGAGGTAGTGGGCTTGCTGTTGGAAGTGCTTTAGCAGCATCTGGGGGGGCAATACCGGCCCTTGCCGCTGCGTCTGCTGGTGCACTTGCTGTAATAGAAGGTCTAGCATTGGCATCTCATGGAGCATCGGTTTTTAGTAATGCTTTTGGTTCTATGTATGACAAGATTACTAGTAAATTTAATTTGCGGCAGGTATTTAAAAGTAAAAAGGTGATGGATTCTGCGGGTAACTTTGTTGGAAAGAATATAGATGATGTCAAAAAATTTGCAAAAAATATAAAGAAATCACCAGATAATAATTTTCAACATGTTCTATATCCTAGAGGTAAAGGAGCTTCGTCTCTTCCTGCACCAAAAGGATATACAAAAGTGAGTAGGTGGGTAAACCAGACAGAGGTTAAACCTTGGTTTAAAGGTGGAGGAACAAGAATTCCTCAAGAAATTGGAGCAAATAATCGCTTGTATGTTACCAAGTTCGGTGCTCCAAAACCAGGAGGTACTGGACCCATAAGAATTGATTTTGAGGTTCCAGGTGAAATGCTTCAAAGAGCAGGCAGTGGTGAGTGGAGACAAATTTTGCAACCACAGGCAAGTTCTCCAATTTACAATGTAGAAATTTTTCTACCATAAAGGATTTTGTAATGAGTTCAATTAAAGTAACAAATTTCCACGGTATTATTATTAAAAAAGATGCTATAGCTTCAAAGTCAATTAATATAGAAGAAATTTTAAAAGCACTAGAATCTTCTCCTCTAGATGAAAGTAATGATTTGATTTCCTTTGGCCCTTCATTTGGTAAAGAGGCTGCCGATGAGTTTATTAAGAGATTGGAGAAATTGGGACTAGACTATGTGGAGGATTTTTATGTTTTTGAAGGTGATTTTCCTGAATGGATTTCTTTTAGGGTGGAGCTAAATTAATTGTTCATACGTAAACAGTGCATTAAACATCGCGTTTACGTATAAGTGTGTTGGAACGAATAGGATGCAAGGTTTCAAAGCATCATCAGTTTCAAGTGACTTTTTACTTTTGTGATTTGGGCAAAATGTTTGTCTTGTGTGATTAGGGTTGTTTTTGAATCAAGTACACATTGAGCAATATAAAGGTCAATAAGTGGAGGATAATAACCTTTTTTGGCCACTTCAAACGCAAGTTTAGCAACCTCATCCCATTGTGTGCTCAAATGAACAAAATTTGACAGCATCTTTTCTAGCTTGATGTAATCTTGTTTTGTTTTCACACCTCTTAAAACCTCAGCAGAAATTACATCGATAGTTATAATGAGGTTTTTCATAAATAATGGGGCAACCTTGCCAATGATTGCCTGGTTTTTTCGCTCTAATTCAATCCAAATTGAGGAGTCGAGAATATATTTATCTTTCATTTAACGATCTTTTTTTCTTAGAGACAGGGGATTAAAACCTTTTTGAAAAGAAATATTCTCAAATTCTTTAAGAAAATCTTGCTGTTTTTTGTTAATTTGAAAAAAATGGATGACTTTTTCTACTGCCTTTTGTCCAGTTTTCTCCCCGGTTAATTTTTTGAGTTCTTTTATAAGCGATGATGATAGTTTTATGTTTGCAGTGCTCATTTGTGCCTCCTAATAACAAGATGTTTATTATGATAGCTCAAGCAAGGTGTAAATTCAATTAACAAAACTACACATTTGGTAGTCGGTGCTAAAAGGTTCCAAAAAGGGACACCATGTGTCTATGGGTGTAACCAAGGGAAATTAACAACGTCGAATTTTATTTTTGTGCGGTAAGTCCCACAAGTCTGCTGGCACGATTTAGGATTTAGGATTGAGATGGCCCATAATTGACAACTTCATTGGTCGTAAGATATTTTGTAATGCCATACAATATTACGTTGAGGAAGTTTAGTGGAAGCTCTAAGTGAAGGTGAAAAAAGACAATACGACTTAAAAATTATTTTGTTTGCTGCCCTGGTGGTATTTTTGCAACATGCCTGGGTTAGAGGCTTTTTTCATGATGGTTATCTCTATGCGGCCTTTGGTAAAAATGCTGCCAACTTAGGGCATTGGCTGGTACCATTTCAATCTGCATCTCAATATCCAGAATTTAGTCAACACCCTCCATTTATTTTTATGTTGGAGGGGGTCTTTTTTAAAATATTTGGATCTAACTTTACTCAGGCCAGGATATTTGGTGCTATGTGGGGCGTATTTTCGGTCATGGCGATGGCACTTTTTTTAAAGCGACAAAATCGGATTCGCTGGTCCTATTTAACTGCAATTATAATTTTGCTGATTCCATATTTTCTAAAAAAATCTCGCTTTCCCAATATGGATATTCCTCTGACTTTTTGTTTTATATTGAGTTATCTTTTTTACTTTAAAGCATTCACCCAAAAAATTGCAGGTCAGGCAAATTATAAAAATTGGCTTTTAAGTGGAAGTTTTATGGGGCTTGCTTTGCTTATCAAAGGGCCAACTGCTCTGATGATCATTTTTGGGGTGTTTATACATCTATGTTGGACCAAGCAAGTGTTAAAAGAGTTAAAGTCCTGGGCACCTTGGGCCTCTTTGCTTCTAGGTTTTGCAATATTTGCGATCTGGCCCTTAAGTCTTCTGAGTATTGACAAATTTTATATATTTGAAAATTATCTAAGCGGTCAACTTATGGGCACTATCGTTCATGGTAGAAGTAATACGAGCATTGATTTTGTTTTATATTTTCGGCATTTGATGAGGTCATCTGCTTTGTGGTTTATACTCTCTATTTGGAGCATAGTTCACTATTTTAGAAATAGAGCAAAAAAGGCCGATCCTCTTTACTTACTTTTTTTATGTTGGTTTTTATCTGTTATTGTTCCCTTTTCTTTTATGAGGTTTAAGTATTCTCACTATATTTTACCTGCATTACCTGCATTTCCTGCATTTCCTGCATTTCCTGCATTTCCTGCATTTGCGGCCATTGCAGCTTATCCCTTAGTGGGACTGCCAAGTCGTTTCCACCAAATCGTGCGAGATTTATTTAAGTACCTTGTAATTGCTGCAACTTTAGTGCTTTTAATCTTTCCTGTAACCACTAACATTAGAAGAGATAAATATCTTTATGAGGTGGAAGATAAACTTAGAAAAATGAATAGCTCTCCTAAATCTTGGGTGGTGATTGATAATGCACAAGACTACTGGCATGTAAGTAACTACAGCTCATATGTGTTTAGTGCAAATCCCTACAGGAGGCCCGTCAGCTACTTTATAAATTATCTAAATGAAACAGGTGAGCAAAGCCAGTTTCCTAAAGGTCCAATATTTTTTCTAAAACATAGCTTCTTTGAAAGTATTAAAAATCAATATAGTAATGTGATCAATAAAAAATTAACCGTAATTTTATCAGATAAAAAGATCAATCTGGTGGTGGTGCTTGCTAGATAACAAAAGTATAATTTCACGCCTGGCCCCCACTCCTAGTGGGTATTTGCATATAGGAAATGCAGTTAATTTTGTTTTAACTTGGGCAAAAGTTAAACAGGTGGGTGGCAAGTTAGCTCTTAGAATTGATGATGCAGATGCGGCCCGATGCAAGCTTGAATTTATTGAGGATATTTTTTATCAACTGGATTGGCTTGGTATAGAGTACGATGAGGGACCAACTGGACCAGATGATTTTTATAAAAATTATTCACAACAGGCAAAAAGAGATTACTATTTTGAAATTATCCAAAATCTAAAAAAACAAAACCCTTTAGTATATGCTTGTAAGTGTTCTAGAAAATCAATTCAACAAAAGGGTGGCAGTGGAGTATATAGTGGCACCTGTAGAGAGTTGAATCTGCCCTGGGAACCCATTAAAACAGCGATACGAGTGCTGGTTCCCCAAAAAACCTGTATTCAAGTTGGTAAACAGTTGGTTTGTCTTGATCAGCAGATGGGAGATTTTGTTTTATGGAGAAAAGACAATTTACCATCTTATCAAGTGGCCAGCTTAATTGATGATCGCGACTTGGGGGTCAATCTCGTCGTTCGAGGTGAGGACCTTTTGACCTCGACTGCCGCCCAGCTCTTTATTGCCAGGCAGTTGGATTATAAAAAGTTTGTTGCCAGCAAGTTTATTCACCACCCATTAATGAGTGGGATAAATGGCAAAAAACTTTCAAAGTCTGGTGATGCATTTTCTATTAAACAGATGAGGGCCAAATTTAGCTGTCCTCAAGCTATTTTTAAGCAGATTGCAACATTTTTAAAGATTAATGCAGATGAAATCAGCTGTCTCGACGATTTCAGGAGACTGCTTAGAGTAGAATCTTAGATCTTTAATTATCAATTCGTGCTATTTTTTCTTAGCAGGTGTTGCTGTAGGTGCAGGAGTTGCAGCTTTTTGTTCTTTTGCATCAGCTGCAGCAGCTTCTTTCTGTTTAGCGGCATCAATTGCAGCATCTTGATTAAGTGGCCTTGCAATAGGCGTTTCAGAGTCTAGAATGGAGGTTCCAGTCTTTGAACTTTGAAGTTTGGCCAGATATATGCAATTGGCAAAGAAAATAATGGCAAGAACTGTTGTGATCTTACTTAATATGTTTCCTTGTTGTGAACCAGAAAAGACCGCATCAGATGCGCCACCTGAGATAAGTCCCGCTTCGGCACCTTTACCAAATTGTAGAAGAACCATGAGGATCATAAGTAGAGAAATAAAAGCGTGGAACACCATAAGAGCAGTAGTCATAACGTATAAACCTTTGAATTAAAACTATATCATTTTAGCCTTAATGTTTTTACATAAAAATTATAGGCATGGCAAGAGGTTAAATCACATCGTGTACAAAACATCCCATACTTAGGATGCTTTGCACAATGCTGCAAAATCAGATGCTTGAAGGCTTGCCCCACCAACTAGCGCTCCGTCAATGTTTGGCATGGACAGAAGCTCTTTGATGTTGCCAGGCTTTACCGATCCACCATAAAGAAGAACGATCTCGTCCCCTTTCATTTTAAGCTCGTCTGTTAGATAGTCACGGATGACTTTGTGCACATCTTCGGCTTGCTCGGGGGTGGCAGTTTTTCCGGTACCGATGGCCCAAACTGGTTCGTAGGCCACGATCAATTTGGATAATTTCTCATTGGGGAAATTTTTCAGACCCTCTTTTAGCTGCTCTTTGACTACATCTTCAGTTTTACTGGCCTCTCTTTGCTCCAGAGTTTCTCCAATGCAAAAAATTACAGATAGATCATACTCCAGTGCCTTGTGTGTTTTTTCATTTAAGATGGCATGGGTTTCACCAAAAAATGCTCTTCTTTCAGAGTGGCCCACCAGGGTAAACTGGGTGCCGAGATCTTTCAGTGACTCCGCAGAGATGTCACCGGTAAATGCTCCTGATGTTTTATGTGAGCAGTTTTGGGCACCAACGGCAATTCCGAAAGAGTCTGCAAATTCTCTGACAATAGGAATGTGAATGTGTTGTGGTGCGATCCAACTATTACAATTGAAGTCATCTTTAAGCTTAGAAAACTCTTCAAAAAAAGTTTTGATGTCATCCATTTTTTTGTTCATTTTCCAGTTGCCAACTATGTGTATTTTTCTAGTCATAATTAAATGCTCCTTAACTAAAACTTAAAAATTAAAAAAATCAGATGCCAAACTTTAAGGCCTGGACACCTGGCAGCTGCCCCATTTCAATATATTCTAAAGAGGCGCCACCTCCTGTTGAAATATGAGACATCTTTTCGGCCAATCCAGATTTGTTAACTGCACTTACTGAATCACCTCCACCGATTAGTCGAAAGGCACTTGATTCGGATAGAATTTTAGCAATCTCAAAAGTGCCATCAGCAAACTGGGGATCTTCAAAATATCCCATGGGACCATTCCAAAAGATGGTTCTGGCGTCGTTAATTTGATCCTTGTAAAGACTAAGTGTCTCAGGACCAATATCAAGCCCCATCTTGCCTTCGGGAATGTCTATTTCTTTGAGCACTTCTGGGTCCCCACCTATTTTATTTGAAATGACATGATCAACAGGTAAGTAAATTTTATTTGCACGTCCCGAGTTTAAAATCTTCTTGGCCAAGTTTAGGTCTTCATCATTACAAAGCGAACTACCGACGGTGAATCCCTTGGTTTTTAAAAAGGGATAGGCCATGGCCCCACCTATTATCATGCGGTCAACTTTGGAGAGCAGTTGCTCAATGATTTTAATTTTATCACTGACTTTTCCACCACCAATAATTGCTACAAATGGAGGGGAGGGGGATTCAACTAATTTATTTAACGCCTCAATTTCTTTTTTGAGTAAGAAGCCACCACAACATGAATTTTTATGGTAGGCCACAATGCCGTATGTTGAGGCATGTTTTCTATGTGAGGTACCAAAAGCATCGTTGACATAGATGTCACCGTAGCTTGCAAGCCGCTTGGCAAAGGTGGGATCGTTACCCTCTTCTTCGGGGTGAAACCGCAAGTTTTGTAAAAGAATTATTTTGTTAGACTTTAAAGACAGTAGTGACTTTATTCCCGAATCGGTAGCTGACTCAGTGAGAGTGACATCTGTATCAAGCACAGAAGCTAGGTAATTTGCCACTGGCTCCAGTGTAAAGCGCGGATCTACTTTGCCTTTGGGCCTTCCTAGGTGACTCATAAGTACGAGTTTGCTCGCACCACTTTCTAAAATGTGTTTTATACTAGGCAGAGAGCGGTCAATTCGCGTTGTATCGGTGATTTCTAACGACCCATCCTTGCGGAGTGGGACGTTAAAATCAAAACGGGCAATCACCTTTTTATCTTTAAAATCTACTTGATCAATAAATTGCAACGCCATTATAGTTTATCTCCCATTAAGCGGGCCAGGTCCATGACTCTATTAGAAAAGCCTACTTCGTTATCATACCAAGACACAACTTTTAAAGTGGTTCCGTCAATGATGTTGGTCAAAGTTCCATCGACAGTAGATGACTCAGTTGTTCCACAAAAGTCAATGCTTACAAGCTTTTTCTCAGTATATCCAAGTACCCCTTTTAAGCGACCATTAGCGGCATCTGAAAGTGCTTTTTTGACCTCTTCCAGAGTAGCTGGTTTTTTTAAATTAACAGTTAAGTCGACGACCGATACATTGGGGGTAGGTACGCGGATGGCGAAACCGTCTAATTTGCCTTTTAGCTCGGGAATAACAAGGCCTACCGCTTTGGCCGCACCGGTGGTAGTTGGAATCATGGATAGGGCGGCTGAACGCATACGCCTTGGATCACTATGCATGCTATCAAGAAGCCTTTGGTCTTGGGTGTACGCATGAGTTGTGGTCATCATACCATTTTGAATACCCCAATTGTCGTGGATGATTTTTGCGATGGGGGCCAGGCAGTTAGTGGTACAACTAGCATTTGAAACAATGTGATGTTTGCTAGAATCATAGGTCTCATCATTGACACCCATTACAAAAGTACCATCGAGGTCTTTTCCTGGAGCGCACATAATAACCTTTTTTACAGATCCTTTCATATGGCGTCCAAGACCTGCTTTATCTTTGAAGATGCCGGTACCATCAATTACAAGATCAATGTTGTGTGTGTCCCAAGGAATCTCAGATGGATCTTTAATGCCGTAGTACTTGATATCCTTGCTGTCGATATAAAGGCTGTCACCATCTGCTTGTACTGTGCCCTGATATCTACCGTGAACTGAGTCGTATTTAAAGAGGTGGGCGATTTGGTTTATATCAGCTAGGTCATTAACCGCAACTACATCGATGTTTGCACTTTTATTATTAAGGATTGCTTTTAGGACTTGCCGCCCAATTCTTCCCATTCCATTGATGCCTACTTTAAGATTGGCCATAATTGTCTCCTATTTGTTGGTAGATGATTAATACTTATGTGTCATATGTTTGCCAAAAATTATGGCATATATTTGCTTGGTTGTGTAGACATTTTAACTGTTTTAAGTATTATTGATAAAGTTTGCATGAAGGGAGTCGATTAAAAAATATTTTATCAATAGGATCGGATTAATTGAAAAAAACACAATTTGTTAATACCTTGTCGCCCAAAGATGTCATCAACACTACATTTATGGTGAAGTATATTGCTTTGAGAGAATCTAGAGACGGGAAGCATTACCTCAATATTGTACTTGCTGATTCTACTGGTGAGATAGAGGCCAGAAAGTGGCACGGAGTGGAAAAAATTGCCGAAGAGGTCAAAGTTTCAGATATAGTTTTTGTTGAGGGCAAAGTAAATCAATTCCAGGGCAGATTACAGTTGATTGTAAATACCATTAACGCCGTTCATCCAAATGAAATTGTCGAAAGTGACTATATTATTTGTGCCGATAATCCTCCAGATAAGATGTTTGAGGAGCTACTTGTAATCGTTGATGGCCTTAGTGACGTCTATATTAAAGAACTCTTACAAAGCATCTTAAGTGATGTAGAAATTAAAAGGCGACTGAAGTTGTGGCCTGCTGGCAAGACTATCCATCACCCTTATAAATCTGGATTATTGGAGCACTTATTGTCCTGTGCTAAAATGGCAACTGATCTTTGTCCCCATTATGATGTTAATCCCAATTACGTTATTGCAGGATCAATTTTACATGATCTCTGCAAAATATATGAACTGTCCGATGGACCAGTTGTTGAGTACACTGAGGAGGGCAAGTTGATTGGGCATCTCTTCAAAGCGGCAGAATTGATTGATCGTTTTGGTGTGAGAATTAAAAATTTTCCTCATCACATAAAGGTTCATTTAAAACATATAGTGCTCTCTCACCACGGCTCACATGAGTTTGGTTCATCCACACTCCCTCAAACTGCAGAAGCACTACTAGTACACCACATTGATCTTCTCGATTCGAAAATGAACTCTTTTAAAACGGTGATTTCTAACGATATGAACTGCGGACACTGGAGCAATTACGTCAAGCATCTAGACAGAGTAATTTTTAAAGGTGAATTACCAACGCATACAGAGTACTTGACAGATGATATCCACATAGAAGTAAAAAAGACGCGCATCCCAGATAAAAAACATCAAGAAATGGCGAATAAACCAAAAATGGCATCTCTTCTAAAAAATTTTAAGATAGAGGAATAATTTTTCTAAAATAAACAGCTAAATCAAACAAATATTATGTTAATAATATTAGATACTTAAGAAAACTTAATAATTTTTTTATTTTTGCTGAATCATCACCACCTATATTCACTCTAGAACAAATAAATTAGCTGAGGATTTTTTAAATCAGGTAAATCAGGAGAGAGTGTATGGTATCTAGAGTTTTTCGCGATGTAGCTGTTGTAATATCAGTAATTGTTTTAAACATTTTTGCTCACGGAAACTCTCATCATGATCCACATACTCACATTCATACCAATTATTGTCAAAATGCTGAAAGAGTAAGAACGTCAGATATTCACGGTATTATTATCTAGTCCACCTTGAACAACTAAGAGTCATAATAAACCATTAAGTAATTCATATTTTAAGCCGATACTCCATCCACACCCTATAGAGTTGCGCGGAGGCGCGTTATGAGCTTGGATTATGATAAAATAAGACAGAACATAGATGAGTCAGCATCCAGTAAAATGGCTTCTTATAGCGACTTGTTCATGGTTTTATCTTTTGTATTTTTATTACTATATGTTGTAGCGAGTATCAGAAACGGTGCTTTTAGTATCCAAAAAAATGGAGAATTTAGACGTTTGGCCAGAGAAGCGGCCGATTTAAAACAGCAGATTAGAGTTTACAATGCTCTAAAGGATGATCATTTAGAAAAAAAGGCGACTTCTGAGGAACAGAAGGCATATGAGGAACTGATGGACAAACTGTCGTTACTCAAAGAAAACGCCAAGGATGAAAAAGAAAAACTGCGCAAGTTGTCTATTGAAAATGAAAGAAAAGAAAATGCCCTCAATAAGTATCAACAACTGGTAAGAAATATAATTAACACCAACATTCTAGCAAAAGGCAGGATCAAAAGAAGAGATAAGATCATAGTGACCAAAAAAGAGGTTATTAATGTTCAGGCCAAGGATATTCACGAAAAAAAGGCACTCCTAGAGCAAAGAGCAGCAACCATTGCTAAAAATCAGCAGATGCTGCAAAAAAAAGAAATCCTGATTCAAAAGAACAAGCAAATCTTGGATGAAAAATCAAATGAGATTGTGGAGTTAAAAGATTCAGTGAGTAGCAAGAAGGCCACAATTAATGCAAACAAAAAACTTATTGCTACAATTAACAGCGACATTAAAAACAAAGTAACTCTACTTGAAAAATTAAAACAAAACCAACAGATATCTGAAGAAAAATTTCAAAAGAGGATCAAAAGACTTCAAGAGGAAAGTGAGCTACAGGTTGCCAAAATCAATGAGAAAAACCAGACCATGAGTCAAAACTTGGCACAAATTAATGCCAAGTTGTTTGTGGCCAACACAGAATTAAACAAGGCCAATAAATCAATAAAACAGCAGATACAAGAACAACAAAAGCTGGCACAAAATTTAGAGGAGGCCAAAAATACCAAAATTATTATGGAGCAAGCACATGCTAGAAAGCTAGCTCAAGTAGAAGACAGAATTCAAGCTCAGAAATCAAAGTTTGCAGCTCAAAAGGAACGCGATAAGCAAGTATTTTTAAAACAGCTAAGATCACAAAAGATGAGTGCTAAGGCCCGTGCTAAAAAACTGGCGGAATTTAAGGCCAGAAGTAGGAAAAAGGAGATGGCCCTTAAAGACAAAATTAATAAAATTTCAGGTGACCTTAAAAAAGCACAAGATATTATCAATATGACCAAAGTTGTGACCAGAAATATCGTTCAAAATTTTAAGAAAAAAGGCATCGATGCCAAGGTTGATAAACAGACCGGAGATGTAATTTTAAATTTTGGTCAAGAGTACTTTACTACAGGTGCCTCTAAACTAAAGCCTGCCATGCGTACGATACTGAGAAAATTTATGCCAGCATACTCTGAGAGTCTTTTCAAGGATGCCAAGATTGCCAAAAAGATTAAGTCAGTTGAAATTGTTGGTTTTTCTTCTCCTACATATAAAGGTCGATATGTCGATCCAAAAAGCTTAAAAGCAAGTGATCGTGCCGCTATTAGTTACAATTTAGATTTAAGTTTTTATCGTGCCAAGTCTATTTTTAACTATATTTTTGATAAATCTAAAATGGAATATAAACACCAAAAAACACTGCTGCCGCTTGTCAAGGTCACCGGAAGAAGCTTTTTAGCAGAAGGAATCAAAGGGCGAAATATAGCCTCAGGTATGGGCCAGAAGCAGTATTGTAAAAAATATAATTGCAAAAAATCACAACGAGTAATTATAAAATTTAATTTAAAAAATTAAGGAGAGTTAGCATATGTTTTCTCAATCCATTATTCAAACATTTGTAGATGGGCTGGTATATTTTGCTACCGATCTGCTTTTGCCACTTATGTGCTTGATCTTTGTGATGGCGGTAATATTTAGAGTTCTCATTTACTTTACCATCAAACGTGAAGATTGGTTTGCCAGAGAGTTTGAAAAAAGAGTTCATGCATTTATGGACGGACCACTTGAGCAAGTAAAATTCTGGTCCTTTTTTATCCACATGAAAACATTACTTGAAAAGACATACTATGAGATCTTTGAAGTGCGTGCCATCATGAAAAGAAGAAAGCCAGATGTGGTGATGACCGTAAGTGATAGGATATTTCTGATTCAACATGGGGTTGCTTGGTTAGTTAATGATACTTTGAAAAAAATAAAGTATTTAAAGTACGGAACTGAAAGACCCAGATTGCTAGATATTTCCAAAAATGTCTTTCAAAACAATCCATGTTTTCGCAAGGTATTTGGATTAATTCCTGTGGGGCCTGTTAGTGATGTTTTAAATGTTTTGCCCGGTATGTTTATTATCGGAGGGATTTTTGGAACATTTCTTGGCATTATGAAAGCACTACCAGAGCTTGGAGGTATGGATTTAAATGATGTAGAAGGCACCAAAATGATTATGGATAACTTTCTACTAAAGATTTCTTTTTCCATGAGTACCTCTATTATAGGTATTGTTTTGTCCGTTTCGATGACTCTGGTTAATACTCTCACATCTCATGAAAAGTTATTTGTAAGTATTGTAGAGCGCTTTGAAAATACCCTTGATACTTTGTGGAATAGATGTGAAAACAATGAACTTCCAGAAAATATCGTTGAATTTGAAGGGCCAAAAGATCCACTTGAGGCAATGGCCGCAGAAGCACTCAAAAACCAACTGTCCAAAAGTCAACTTGGCATCAAGAAAAACAATCCGAACATAGAGATGGTGGATGAAGAAGACGTCGAAGAAAGTGACGATGTAGAATACGAGTACGAGGAAGAAGAAGAGTTTGATGAAGAAGCTTCCTAACTTGTTATAAATACATAATTCATTTCCTCTATATGTCCCCTTAAAAAACACTTAAATAATTATGACTACTTGCCGATAAGAAGTCGGGGAAGTCTAGAAGTTTGTCAAATGTGAAGGAGCAAATTATTAGACCGATAGAAGTAGAAATATATTCACAGGGGAAGTTAACCACTACCCAACAGGTGACATCTGACATTTGTATAGTGGGACGTTCGGCCAAGGCCGATTTGAGAATAAAGGCAGAGGGGATAAGTAGAAGACATATAAAACTTCTTAGAAAAGCAGACCAACTTTATGTAAAAGACTTGGGCTCCGCCAATGGTACATATTTGGATGATGTACCAATTCTCAAAGGCAAAAGACATAAGTGCTCATATAACAAGGTTATTAAATTGGGAATCTCTGGCATTACTCTGAGAGTTGCCTTGGCAGAAAAAGTGGATAATCGTCAAGAGTTAATGGCACTGACCCTTGAAGAAATAGATGATTTGAAAGTGTATGCCAAAAAAGAGGCCTTGAAAATTAAGGTTGAAGCAGATGAATATGCTTCTACCACCAGGTTGCAGGCCAAAAATGAAGCCAGTGCATATCTAGCACAGGCCAATACAAACGCAGCTCAAATGAAACAAGAGGCACAAATTGCAGCAGATGCTATGCGCGAGGATGCTTTGAGGGCCTGCAAAGACCTAGAAAATAGAACTGTCACAGCGATGAATAATCTTACCAAGCAGGTAGAAAAAGAAGTGGCCTATATGAAGACAGTTGCCCAAGACAGTATTGCTAGGCAAAAGCAGGTGGCAAAAAAAGAAGCCGATCGGATGATGGAGGTCGCAAAATCCAATATTGACATAATGGAGCAGGATAAAAAGTGGGAGTTAAGTGAGATAGAGGAAAAAACTAAAGCAGTAAGAGAAATTGAAATAGATTTAAATAAAAAACGAAAAGCGGTTGAGGAACAATTGGGCATGTTGAGTTTGGAAAAAGCAGATGTGCATGAACAAAAAGAATCTCTTTTGGAGGAAGTCAATCAGATTGAGCGCCGAAAAGAAGAATTGGATAAAAAAGTTCAACAGATGGAGTTAACTCTCAAAAAACAAGAAGATAAAGTTAAGCAAAAGCTGGACAAAAGAGAAAGGGAAGTTGACACCAAAGAAGCACAGTACAAATTAACTCTTGTCAATATGGAAGTAGAACTTGAGGAAGTAGCAGCAAGACAAAAAATTATTGATAAGCAGTGTGAGATAGCTACTCGTAATAAAGAACAGCTAGAGTTAGAAGTAGAGCAGCTCAGAGAACAAAAAGATGAAGTTCGAAACGAAATTAATGATATCAGAGTTTCAAATGATGAGAAGGTTGAGCAACAAACAATTGAAATAAGCACTCTTTTAAACGAGAAAGTTGGTATTCAAGAAACCATTGAACAGTTAGAACAAAAAATTAAAGGGCTAGAGTTAGATGTTACAAAGCAAGTGCAAGATCGCATCAAAAGATACGATGAAGTTAGTAAATTAGAAAAGAAAATAGGTAAATTAAGTAGCAAAGTCCTTGAAAAGAAAAGGGAGCTAAAAGATATAACCGTGGCATTTGATGTCGAATTGCTACGCATTCAATCAGAAAGAAAGGTACTAGAAAAAGAGTTAGAAGGAAAAAGAAAACAGATTGAATTAAAGCAGGCCCAACTCAATAAGGAGGCACAAGTCAATTTGGAAGAAGCAAGTTAAAAGTAATGGAATAAGTAGGAGATGAGAGACTGAAGGTTTTCAAAGTACAAGTATATTTAGACAGTGGTTATGAGACAAAATATGTCGAGAAGAAAACCTTTACCGTAGGAAGATCAAAAAAGGTCGATTGTATCGTAAATCTAGAGGGTATCAGTCGCAAGCATCTAAAAGTAAAATTAAAAAATAATGAAATTTGGCTTACAGATTTGGGATCGGCCAATGGAACATTTATAGGGCAACAACGACTTAGCCCCAATGTACCATTTCAGTATGATATGAAAAAGCCAATTCGCCTGGGTACTTGTACAGAGATTTTAACGTTAGAAAATATCTTAGGTGATTATACTGATCCCAAGCAGCTTATTATAAAACCTGAGCTAGATAAGCAGCCAGAGGAACAAAGTTACAATTTTGATGAAGTTTTAGATCATGATACTGGTGGATATAGAGTAGAGTCATCTGGATTTCAAGATGTAGATGGTCAAGATATGTCAATCAATGAAGAGACCGAACAAAAAGAGGCACTCTCTATCAAAGATAGTATCCCCCGGCCCCATCCCCAGCCACAGCCTCAGAGCCAGGTAGAGATTCCCCAAGCTGATGACGGTCTAAAAGACAAGTATGAAAAACTAGCAGTTAGAGAAAAGCAGCTAGATGAACGTATGGGCCTATTGCAGGTAAGAGAGAGACAGTTCATAGAGGATAAAGCAAACTTTGAAAAATATAAAAAACAGTTTCTAAAAAATATGAAAGCACATGAGGACTCTAGACCTGCGATGGAGCAAACGAGTGAGTCGGCAAAAGAAGAGTTAGAAAAACTACAACATGAAATTAGAAAGATGAGGGCCGAAACAGAAGCAAGCAAAGCTGAAGCGAAACTAGAAATCATTCAGCTGCAAGTTGATGTTAAGAAAGCATACTCAGAAAAAGTTATTATAGAATCCGAACTAAAAGTACTTACTGCCGAGAAGAAGAGTTTTGATGAAGAGATGAGAAATTCCACAGATGCACTGAATGAGCTTAAGGTAAGAAAACATGATGTTTTTAGACAAAAAAATCGTCTAGTCAAAGAAGTTTTAGAAATAGAGCAGCAAGTAAAACAGTTTAAAAATGAATATGAAAAAGAGCATGATAAGCAAAAAGAGATTACTAAAGCGACCCAAGAGGTAAACTCTAAGTATAATGCAGCTCAAGAGATGTTACAGGCAAAAATGACTGAAGTCGAACAGACCAAGACAAAGTTAGCGCTTGAACTGAGGGGCATAAGAGCACAGGCGCAAGCAGAAGAGGCAGATGCCAAACTCAAACTGATGAGGATTGAAGCTGACTGTGAAGAGAAAAAGCTAGAAGCAACAAAGTATGAAGCACAGTTGCGCGATTTGAAACAAGAGACAAAAGCTGATGAGGTGCCCACTCAACAAATGGAGTGGAAACCACAAAAAAAATATACATTAAAAGAAAGGCCAACAGAAGAATATGGCAACGTCGAGGATATCACAATCAAGCGTGATAAGGGAAGGAAGGTGTCAAATGAGTAAAATACATAGCATCTATAGTAGCAAAAATGATAATGACATCCTTGAGGCCGAGGCCCGGCTTGAAAAAGTTCGAATTCAATCTGAAACTCAGAATTTACTCTTGCAAAAAGTAAGCATCGAAGCAGAAGTTAAAACCCTAGATTCAAAAAAAGAGATGCTAAAGAGAAAAGTTGCAAAAACTAGAGATCAACTAGAAAGTGACCAACTAGAGCTCGATGAGATTAATTTGAGTAAAGAAGCAGCGAAAATGACCTTAGATGATTTTGAAAAAAATAAGCGAGTTGAAGCAGAAAAAATAGAAAAGCTCTGTAGCAAAAGAGATGAGTTGCAAAAAGAAATTGAAAAGGTAGAAGAAGACAATGCACAGAAGATTTTGCAATTTGAGGTCAAAAGAAAAGAGTATGAAGATCAATTAGATGAGCTAGGCTTATTAATTAAAGATCAAGAAATTGCCGGTGAAATGACAACTGAAAAAGTACGACTGGAAAAGGCCAAAATTAGCAATGAATTACAAGATATGGAAAAGCAAAAAGGCGAGTTAATTGGCCAAATTCAAAATAATGAGGAGATTTGGCAGAAGAAGGAGCACTTTTTGCGAGATTATAAGGGTGAGTTAGATGAGCTAAAAGTGAGCATTTTAGAAAAAAGAAAGATACTTGCAAGTTTTTCTGAAGAAGCTACGCAGGAGGAAGTCCGCAAAGATGAATTGTCCCAACAAGTAATAGATTTTGAAAAGAAAAAAGAAAGCTTAACCAAGCAGCTGGCCAAGCTCAGAAGTGTCAAAAACGAAACCGAGCAAGGAATAATTAAGCGCAAAGAAGAGGCCTCTGAGGGTCTTAAAGAGGAGTTGAACCAGTTAGATCAGCAGGCCCTAGACAACAAAAGAGAGCTAGAAAATTTGGTCGAGGAAAAAAACAAAGTGGACTTGACCAAAAAAGAAGTGTTGAGTGAAATTGATGAGATGAAGTTGGAAAAAGTTAAAATTGAAGAGGAGATAGAAAACTTACAAAATACCAGGCAACAGGGCTTAGCAGATATTGAAAGACAAAAGCAACAGGCCATGCTGGAAGTAGAGGAGTTAAGCGATGATGCCAAAGGAGCAAGAATTGCACGACAAAATGCAGAGCGTGCACTGGAACAGCTAAAAGAAGCTCAGGAAAAAGAAAATAAGTTACGTCATGAAATTAACTCATTTGAAATCACTAAAAGCAAACAAGACAACATTATTGCCAAGATGAAGCTTGAGGCCCAACAGGAGCTAAAAGAAGTACGTGAAAAACAAAGAGCAGAAATAGAAAGGGAAAAAGCAAATGTATTAAAAATGGCCGATGAGCGTGCTAAAAAAGAATATCAAGATCAACTAGATATCATTGAAAGAAAGCTCAAAGAGGATAAAAGAAAGGCCGAGGTCGAATATAAGAAAAAGTGTGCAGATGATGAGCGTAGATTTGCCAACAAAAAGGCACAAGAAATTGACAATATAACAACTGGAGTGAGTGAAGCAGTTGTTTATAAGATAAAGGATATTCTAAAGAAGAAGGATCGCCAAAAACACCTTGATGAATTGATGAATAACATTCATGGATTAGTCTACTCTAGTTTAAACAAAGAAGGGCCCTCAAGTAATGAAAAATTAAAAGATATGATGTCATTTAGCCAAACGAGGGTGGAAAAAAACAAGAGGTATTACTTTAAAGTGGTCGTTGCAAGTGTTGTTTTTGTAATGCTTCTCATTATCCATTTGACTACTCCGGTGACGAGAAACATCAGGATAGCAATCGTAAATATGCTAAGAACCGACAAGTCTGCTTCTGATATGTTTATAGAAAATGTTAAGGACAAAAGGGCAACAGATTCATTGTATGAGCCAGAGCAAACTAGTGATTATAAAGATTCTTATACGCACAATATTCTGTTTACACTCGACTACTTAGATGCGGTACAAGAGGAAGAATATAAAAATGAATGGGTAGTTTCTTTGAATGCATTTTTGATAAATAAACTTGAATTAAGTGATAACAGCATTGTAGATTTTATGTCGATTGAAACCAATCTAATGGAGCAGTTGGTTCACATTAGAAGTAGCATAACACCCATGACCGAAGAAAAAAGTATTCAGAAAATGGAAAACATTGAAGCAGCAGCAACAGAAGATATTGTGAAGCTAATGCAGTCTGATAAAAATTACAATGAATTCAAGCAATTTCAACAAAAGTTTTATCAGGATTATCTCTCACAACAAGAATAAGTTGGCCATACCAGTTGCCTTGATTAGCTTAGCTTTTTTTCAATAATATATTGTTTTGCTGGAGCATTACAAACTATGTTGACCCTTTCTTCTATGACTTGGAAACCTTTACTCTTAAAGAACCTTATTGCCAAGGTGCTACTTTCTGCAAAAATTCTCTTCATTTTGGTTCGTATTGCTTCTTGCTCTAGGCATTCAAATAATTGAGTGCCTACTCCTTTTGCTATCCATTCAGGTAAGCAATAAAACATATCAATATGACCGTCTGTCTCTAACTCTGCAAAGCCAACAATTATATTATCTACAACGGCCACAAAGGGATTTCTTTGGGATATTCTATCTATCCACTCTGTAAGGTCATTGCTATCAGGGGCCCATCTTTTTACTTGGTCAAGTGTATACTCTTTGGATACAACCTCACGAGTTGAGCGAAAATAAACCTGCCATATCGCTTTTTCTTCACCTCTTTTGTACCGTCTTATTTTTATTTCTAGCTTGCTATTTTCCATAACGAAATAATACCAAACTGAAAGTAAGAAGGTAAACTTTTTTTAATTGAAATATTGTCAAATATTTAGCAGACGCCTTTTTATCAACTATACGGAGTTATTTAACAAAAATATTTTTATACTTTAGAAATTTTATTATAGTAGGTATCAATGTATAACTCTATAGCTTGAATAATAAGTTGCTGATACTTTCGCCCATTAGCGGTAGCAATTTTTTTTAATTCACTCAGATCATTCTCTGGAATTCTTAGAGATATGGCTTTTCTATTTCCAGCCCCCAAAATTTTTCGATGTTCTTCTGGGGATATAGCTTCACTAAGGGCCAAAAGATCCAATGATGAACTCTTCTCAAATTTGCTAGCAGCTTCTTTCCACCTTTTTTCATCTGTATTTTGTTTTTTTGATGATTTTTTCATAAATCTCAATCCTTTTTTTGTTTGGCTCAAAAGCAGTAATCAGATTCAATGTTTCTCGATGTTTTTCCCAAGCTACAAATAAAACTCGCTTCTTTTTCGTTTTGCCAATGGTCCAATATCTAATATACGGAGGAAAATTTAGTTGTTCAGGCGCTCTCAAGGGAATAGGTTTTGGATTATTTTCAAAAACAACTTCCCAAGCTTCTTTGACACTTACATCATGTTTATTGATGTGATTTTGTGCCCATTCCATGTTGTCCCACATATGGACTTCTCCTATTTATATCATTATACAGCAATACATTTGTATATACAAATGTATTACTGTATAAGTTCTAAATTGGTAGTGTTTTTAGGTGGTTATGCAAGAAATATGTGCTTGTGTTACCCAATAATGTCAATTCTTCTGATAGATAATATCACTTCACTCAGAATTTTTATTTCACCTTAAAAGCATTGTGTTTCATAGCTACTTTTTCCAGGAAAAGCTTTGGGTTTCATCATGCAAACTATCGATAAATACAGGGAAGTAATCGTTATGGCACTTGAAAAAGCACAGCTTTTTTGCTATAAATTAGCATCACTAAAACGAAGGAAATGCCGATGAATACAGCATCTTTGAACGATAAACAGCTATTGGTAAATACAAAAACATTTGTTAAAAAAGAGAGCGAGATCTCTGTGAAGATCTTAGAGCATTTGGCCGAGATAGAGCGTAGAAAACTTTTTTGCGATCTTTCATATTCATCTCTTTTCTCCTATTGTTTGGGAGAATTGGGGTTCTCTGAACAAGAAGCATTCAGAAGGATTGATGCCATGAGATTGGCAAAGAAGATGCCAGAGGTTAAAGCTGGCCTCAACAATGGAAATTTAAGTTTAACCAATACCAATATGATCAGTTCTCTGTTTAAAAAAAGTGAGATAACAGAAGATGATAAAATTAGGATTGTTAAAGATGTTGAAGGTATGACTAAAAAAGAATGTGAGGCAAAGATTGACAAGATAAAAGATGACCTTGGAATCACTCCACCTCCAAAAAATGAAAAGAAAAGTAAGGAGCAAAATGGAGGTATTAGACTACACCTGTCTTTAAGTAAAAAGACTGCAAAAAAATTTGAAAAGCTTAAAGGACTTCTTGCCCACCAGAAAGATCACTCTACCGAGGAGCTGTTGAACCTGATGTTAGATAATATGATAGAAAAAACCGAGAAAAAGAAATTTAAGTCACAGAAGAAGACAAGTCAAAAACCAAGTAACAAACAAACTCGTTATATTGACAAGGCCACAAGAGATGAAGTCTACACTAGGGCCCATGGCAAGTGTCAAAACTGTGGATCAGTCTATGCACTTGAGATTGACCATGTCGATAATTATGCAAAAGGTGGCAGTAATGATCCAACTAATTTGCAACTGTTATGCAGGGCCTGCAATTCCAGAAAATCTATAGTTGATTATGGAATTGAAAAGATTGAGAGTTTTACTTTGTCTGGAATAAGTGTGGCAAAACCAAAGCAGTATGAGCTTTTTACGTGAAATAATCCCAAGAAGACCGGGAAATTTAATCTGAGTTAAGTACAATTAAATACTTTCAAACAATGCAACTCTATTTCCTTCACTATCTTTAAACTCAGCAGAGAACTCTAAGTTTGGAACTGAAGTTTTTAAAAAAAGTTCTTCTCCACCAACCTCTTTGGCCTTTGCCATTGTTTTATCAATACTTTCAGTAGATAGATATATCAAGCTCCCATAAACAGAAGGCCTATAAATCTCCCCTTTAGCAAGAGAGCCTGAAATACCTTGCCCTTGCTCAGTAAATGGGAAAAATGCCATTTCACAGCCATGAATGACTTCTTTGGTAAACTCCACATTAAAGACATGAGAGTAAAACTTGATTGCTCTGTCCATATCATTCACTGGAATCTCAAAATATGTTCCTAAATTGCTCATTTTAAAGGCCCATTACACTGGTTTTTAATGGGTATACCTTATGGGGTTGAAAAGTTTCATCTACCCATATTCCGATAAACTCAACTTCCTCATAAACTTGTTTGAGGATGTGAATAGATGCTTCTATTTGCTCAATTTGAGTTTCTTTTTCTACTGAATTGCCGGCACAATCATGATGACCAACTACTGCAACATGTTTTGAACCATGTTTTACAATAGATAAATCTATTAACCTCTTGATTCGTTCAATTTTACTTGAATCAACATTTTCTGTGATGATTTTTATGGGACCTGTCTCTGTAATCATATCTACATAATCTACATCATAGTTACTTTTAAGATATTCAATTACTGGCAATTGAACTCTACCATCGATGCAATTAACTGCTGTAGCAAAATGTTTAGTATTGTAAGTCATTTATAATAAATATGCTTGGTGGCACTGCGTTTCAATCTTGCCAAATGATAGTACTAGTATGTTTGCCAGGTAGCCACTTTTCTGACACATACAAGCTCTTCACTCGTTGATGTTATGTCTCTAAACGCAAACACTGTCAACAAAATCTTACTATCTCTTGCCGACCAAAACAAAAAGGCCGCGTTAGCTAAGCTTCAATATTAAAATCCATGGCCAGCCTTTTTTGTAGACTAATAACGATTTGGACAGATTTTTCCAGCAGATCACGTTCTAAAATATTAAGTTCCATAACCTCTACATTATTATTTAGAGTTTGATTATTAGAAATTAATTTTGCTTGATGCTCAAGCTTTAATTTAAGCAAAAAATTATAAGTGCTATTTAGCTCATCATACTCCATAGAGTTAAAAATTTCTTTTTGGAGGATCTCGTCGATTCTCTGTTTTGTATTAAGAGAGATCATCTTATGTTTTAGAGAATAAATCCTGACAAAATGTACAATGGGATTCATGATTCTTTTAATATTAAATGTTCTGTGGCCTTCACCATCTTCTTCTCCTTTTTGAGTTTGAATATGCCCCCAAAAATCGGTGGGTAGTTTAAAAGAGAGTGTGTTTGCCACAAGATTATTAAAAAATATTGTTTTGTTATTCAGTGTTGTTTGAATGT
Source organism: Bacteriovoracaceae bacterium (assembly GCA_016784965.1). GTDB lineage: Bacteria > Bdellovibrionota > Bacteriovoracia > Bacteriovoracales > Bacteriovoracaceae > JADHTQ01. Next base: position 58,595 of record JADHTQ010000018.1, read on the forward strand.
GTGTAAAAAGATTATCAGAGTATGATTTCTCTCCGTAAATTGTTCTAAAATCAAAAAAAATACTTACACTCATCAGATCATTTGCATTGGCAGTATCTATCCAAATAGAAAAATTTTCCTTCCACTCATGTAAACTTAAACACCATTTGGGATTTTTGGCCATTACATCACTGGCACAATATTTATAGCCGGACATATGAAGCCATTTGGAAACTTTTGTTGCAAGTTTAGAAAAATATTCTTTTGCTAGAAGATTTTCATTGGTGTTGCAATTTTCAAATATGATAGCGTTATCTTGATCTGTCACAAGAGTTTGCTCGGCCCTTGCTTGGCTACCTAGAGCTATATAAGAAAAATTACATGGTGGATTGCCAAGCTCATCGATAGCAAGTTGAATTAACTTGCTTAAAATCGAATCGGATAGTTTAGAAATAATACTTGTAATTATGATTGGAGATACACCTGACTCAACAAGATTTTTAACAAACCATGGATAACTTTGCTTAATATTCACAATTTCATTAAGATGTACAGCAGACTCTATTTGGAGACAAAATCTATCTAAAGAGTTATAGCTCAATGCTTTCAACTTCCAAATATTCACCTTTCCGCAGATATTATTACTCTGATCAATAACTGCAAGCGAATCAATCCTTCTATTTTCCATTTTTGTTATAGCGTCTACTACGAGGGTATTTTCGCTGATATGCTCCCTAGAGGTCTCTTGATTATCTTCACCAGGGGTTTTTTCAATAAATGGTAAAACCGGTCCTAAAAGAATATTTCTTGAACTGTTGAGAGAGTTGACCTCATTTTGCAAATGCTTCATTGTGGTTGCACTTTTGGAATTATCAAAGATTGCTCCATCATAGTGCTCAACATGACCACTTTCATCGAGAACTTGTGTCAAAGTGATATTTAGTACTAAAGTATTATTGTCTTTATCAATTTTTTTAATCTCGAATTGTTTTACCTGTCCCTTTTCATGTAGTACATGTAAAAGAGAATCTATTTTAGATTTCTGGTGAAAACAATCTCTAAATTGGGTAGACATAATATCTTGATCAGAAATCTCTAATATCTTCAAAGCATATCGATTTGCAGCTTCGATCACGGGATTTTTATCTGGCGATATTCTAAAGATTCCAAAATCAATTACATTTATAAGAGAGGTAAACTCTTCGTGAAAATTTCTTTTGTGAAGTAGATTTTCATTTTTGGTAAGATCTTTAACCGTCAATATGTGTCCTGGTTTATTCATGAAATTAATAATAGAGATACTGATTAGAACTTTTAACTTTTGCCTATCTGCTTTTAACAAAGATGTCTCAAAATGTTTGGGAACTTTTTCGCCATTTAAAAAGTTAATTAAGGTATTCTCTATGTGTCCGTGATCTGCCATTTCAGGAATAATCTCAAAGATAGTATAAATTTTATCCTTGCCAATCATCTGTTGCAAAACTTTATTGGTGTAAATTAGTTTATTGTCCAAAAACATTAAAATACCGTCAGTGGCAGATTCTACGAGCGTTCGATATCTCTCCTCCGATTTTTTTAAAAGTGTTTGCGCATTTTGTTTATCGGTCTCAATTTTTAGACTGTTTTTAAAAACGAATAAGGTTAAAACCACAAGTATTAGGATGATTAAAAAAGAAACGAGTAATATCTTATTTAGAATTCTTTGAGTTTGAACTTTAATATCATTAATATATATTCCTGTTCCAATTATCCAACCCCATGGTGCAAAACCTTTTACGTAGGATATTTTGGGCAAAATTAGATCAGCATTATCTCTTGCCTGCCACATATAACGAACATGGCCATCTCCTTTTGCTTTAACTATTTTTACAAATTCTACAAAGAGTAATTTTCCATTTTGATCTTTGTAATCATCTAAGTTTACACCATCAAGATCTGTCCTGTATGGATGCATAATCATTTTGGGAGTCATATCTGTAAGCCAATAGTAATCCTTGCCATCCACTCCATAGCGAAGTGCTTTAATGCTTTCTTTGGCCTTCAGTTGGGCATCCTCCAAACTCATTTCTTTTTTTGATTCAAGCTTATGGTACTTATCTAAAATACTCCATGCAGTGTGTGTAAGCTCCTTCATCATTTCATGCTTGTGTACAATTAACTGTTCATGAAATGTAGGGATAAAAACAAAATAGGTTGCAATAACAAATAGGCTTATTGTTAAAAATATTGGAAGAAAAATCCTAAAGAAAAAATTTGACTTGTTTTGCGTTTTTGTGATCATAACCAAATTCCATTTTTTAAATTATGAGGTCACCTTTTATCAGGAAATAGTTGTTTAATAATATTTCGTTTTTCCAAGGGTTTTCCCTGTAAAATATTTAGATTATTTTTTGCAACATGATTATCCTTCCATAGGGAAATAGCTTTTTGATAATACTCCATCGATTTTTTTGGATTGCCAACATATCTTTCAACTATGCCTAAGTTTGTGTAAATCACAGACAATCGTCTGTTAGATTCTTCACTTGATTTTAAAATATCTTCAATCCGTCGCTTCTTAATTACAATAACATCATAATTGTCAAAAGCGATATTTTCTTTGTTATAGATTGCTGCAAGATATCTCCTGAGGCCTTCTTTGGTTTGGCCCCTCACCCATTTTGCCCATTTATTTTGAATTGCAAGGGCCTTTTCTAAGTTGCGCCTTGCTGCAGCTAAATAGGCTTCTAGATTACCTTTTAACTTCTTTTTATCTCCTATTAATTTTGATTTTTTTAAGTATTGAGTTTCAACTCTTGTAATATAAACTGAGGCCTTATCATTATAAAAAAGTGCAAGTTCAAAAGAATTCTCATAACCTGGTGTTGCCAGAAACTTTTTCTCTGTTTGCTCGATAATTGCAAGTGCATCATCAAACTTATTTTCTGAAACTAATTTCGGAAATTTCATATATTCTATTTTTGCATCTAAAACCCTTGGGTCTTCAGAGGAATTTAATCTTTTGTAATATATAAAGGCGAATAAAATAACCAATGAACTAATAGAAACTGATATTAATAAAGCTTTTTTAGATGTTTGCATCACAATTAAAATTATACCAAAATTATTTTTGTAAAAAAAGCTGAAGACCTATAGATCTTCAGCTTTTTTTAAATTAAAACGATTAATTAAACTCCGTGTACATTTTCTGCAAGAAACTTCTTAATCTCTTCAGGAGTCTCTTCTGTAAATTTTGCCACAATAATATGTACAATAACAGACAAAGGACCACCAATCCAAGCATAGTACCAAGGATTAACCCAATAATTAATAAAGCTTGCTCCAGGTAACACTACATTAAACTTTCCGGCAATAAAGTATGTAATCGCCAGAAGAGTTATCCCAATACCTGTAGAAAGTCCTGCAATCGCACCTGCACGATTTGAACCACTCCACCAAATTCCAAGCAAAAATAATGGAAATAGTGTACAACCGGCCATAGAAAAGGCAACTGCAACAAGCTGAGCAATTAATGCCAACTTGGCAAGAGCAACGACGGCAACAGAGACGGCCATAAGGATAGTTCCAAGTCTTGCCATCTGCATCTGTTTTTGGTTTGAAGCTTCTGGATTAAACACTTTATAGTAGAGGTCATGCGAAAAAGATGATGCTCCCGCAACAAGTAGTCCTGAAACTGTAGAGAAAGCTGCGGATACACCTCCTGCCGCTAGAAAACCTGTAATTAACGGATGTACACTCCCAAGTTGTGCTGTGTAAACAACAATCGCATCTTTTGATAATTTTCCAATTTCTGGGTTAGAGGATAGAAGCTTGCCAAAAGCTGAGTAGACAGGTGAAAACCAATAAAGAATGCAGATAAAAAACAGTCCCCAAACAACAGACCATCTTGCATCACTTGGCTTTGGCACAACATAGAATTTTTGAATAACATGGGGGAGACCTGCAGTACCAACCATTAGAGAAAAACATGTTGCCATCCATTGAAAATACTCTTTTCCGGTTGATGGGTCCCAGGGCATTGCAAATTCTGGGCTTGGTAGGATCGTTGCTTTATGTCCAAATGCATTGACCATTTCAGAAGTTGGAATACCTGCAACGATATCAGATACCAATTGGCCATATCCAAACTGTGGTAGAAGCCAAAAATAATCAAACTTAAATGTCAAAATTACAGTAGGTATAAGAAACGATACAATGATTACTACATATTGAATCTGTTGATTTTTGGTAACTCCTAGCATTCCTGAAATCAATGTATAGGCCAAAACAACAGATGAGCCGATAATAACGGCCCAAGAATAGGGAACTCCCATGATCCATTGAAACATAAGTCCAATACCACCAAATTGACCAACACAATAACTAAAAGAGATACAGATTGCCATTACAGCGGTTGTAATTCTAAGCCCTCTTGAATAATAACGATCTCCAATAAAGTCAGCTGCGGTATATTTTCCAAATTTTCTAATTTGGGATGCCATCAAGACTAAAAGAAGAACATAGCCCCCTGTCCAACCAACAACATAAGCTAAGCCGTGGTAGCCTGAACCGTACATAATTGCGGCCATTCCCAAAAAAGAAGCAGCACTCATCCAGTTTGAAGCGATGGCCATACCTGAGCCAACTTTAGAAATGGATCTTCCGGCTGCCCAATAATCATCAGTTTCTTTAACCTGATTTAAAAGCCCTACTAGAATGAAAATAATAATCATCGTTATCATTATAATTGCAGGACCCAGCTTAAATGACTCATCCAACTTAACAACTGCAAATACTTCAGACGTTATCAACATCATGCCTAAAGTAAAAAATATTTTATTTAAACGATCTAACATATTTACCTCTCAAAAATTGTTTTAAAATAATTATTCAACACCATGCTTTTCAACAATCTTTTGAAAAACAAGACAGTAAACCAAACAGATCAGTACAAATATAATCAGCAATATTTCTGATGTGTATAAATAATGGAAAGGAAATCCCAGGATTTTTGTATCAGTTAATGCTGATCTGTTATGTATCATATATTTTGCTACAATTCCGTCCATAAAATCTAGTTTAGTCTGTACTTCATTCAAGGCCACTTCATTTCCGACAATCGAAGTTAATGAGTATGGAATGATTGGGGCCAGCAGATCGGTTTGACTCATTTGAAGAGCACTCAGCATTGATGCACTTGCATTGCCTTTTTCGGAAATTAAAGTTTGTAATTCTCCCCTAGCTGATTCCGGTAATAGGTCATTGATTAAAACAGTTGTAAGTTTCTTTAAGCTCTCATTGCTCCTTAATGGTATATATCTTGTTAAAAGATTTAAATTAATCTTAAGAAGCTTTAGTTTGCTCTGTGTGCTAATTGTCCCACTTTTTACTTCCGCTGAAATCTCTTTAAAAGTGTGATACTGAGGCTCAGGAACAGGACTTTCGGTAATTTTTAAAAGTGTTTGAAATCCAAACACGGCAAGAACCCAAGTAATTACCATTACGGAAATTAAACGAGAGTTGGATTGCATAAAGCCGCTTTTTGGGGTGAAAAAATTGATGTTATAGTCTTTTGCTGACATTAATCCTCCAATTTATCAATAGGTTAAAATAACGATATGACTATGTGAGTTAACGTGTTCATATTCTATCTTTATAAAGAATGTATTAGCAATCTTTTTTTGTTATTTTTGTAACGATTAAGTTGCGCTTGCGCAACTTATTAATTTAGATAATCTCATTTCGTCTCCAGATTCTTCTTTGCGAAAGCTTCAAACAAATTGATGCTCGCCAGACGCATGGCATTTAGTTTTCCCCGATTTGCCAAAATTACAATGCCTAATTTGGGATTTGTCTGCCACATGATAACAGCGGTGTGGCCAGCCGTCATGCCTGATTTGGAATAGAACGTACTGCCACCACGCAACGAACGAATATCGATTGCGTAACCGATCTTGTTGCCTCTGTTTGCCACTTCCAAGGGACGAGTCAACTCCATGGCCGCAGATCCAAGTGGACAGCTGTTAAGCCCTGTTAAACATGAAAGCAAAGTTGATAAATCTTTACCAGTGCTAATTAACTCACCAGAGCTGGCCAGGACACCCATGTCGGGAAATGGAATAGGTCTTACCCGCCTGCCACGCACCATGTATCCTTGGGCCTGTCTTCCTCTTGTTTTTTTCAGAAACTTGGGTGTATTAAGACCTGTATCATGCATGTTAAGAGGATTTAAGATTTTAGCGTTATTTAAGGAGTCGAAGCTTGATCGGCCAAAGTGCTTCACAAGCGCCATACTGAGGATGGAAACTCCTATGTTTGAATAATGAAACTTACTACCTGGCACGTGTATTTTTTGATTTTTACTACCAAGAAAGCTCATAAACAAATCCATTGAATAGTTTGAAGCAGGGGAGGCAGGGGTGGAGTCGTTGCGCTTATCTTGGTTTTGGTCTCTAAATGCAGTCATATTGCTGGGGAATGTGGGAAGACCAGAGTAGTGCGTGACAAGTTGTCTAAGGGTAATACCTTTGATGCTTTTAATATCTGCTTTGATGTACTTAGTTGCAAGATCGTCGAGCTTTACCTGTTTTTTTACTACTGCATCTGCCAGAATTAATCCCGTAAACAACTTGGTAATGGAGCCAATACAAAAAAATGTGAACTCGTCGGGTCGTTGAACTTTTCTGCGAATATATCGTGAGCCAAATCCATTGATCTGGGTTTTATTTTTTGTGACAACACCGATTACTATGCCTGGAGCCCCATTTATCCCTGTGGGGTCGAGAATGCTTTCGATATGCTTAAAAATTACGTTGCGAAGGTTTTGTTTTACTTCAGCGGCAAAAACCTGACAATTGATAAAAAAAATTACTGTAATAATTAAGGTCGATAATTGCAACAATCCCCCTCGTGGCGTTTAGATAAGGATACCAACAATATTGAGGATGGGCCTCAAATTTATTTATTGAATTATTGTAGATAATCTACTGGCAAAAAGTGATACCGCCAGTGCTCTGCCATATTCATCGGCATAAATATCATAGACACTTCTGGACGTTTTTAGTTTATTAATAAAATAATCAATCTCAGAAGCATCCATCAACTGTTGTAATCGTAACTTTATTTTATCTTGGGTATCAGAAAAAATCGTTGATCCAATCCTTGATTGCAGTAGATGGTCTAAGATAATTGAGTGTTGACCAATAAATTGAATAGTGGGTGAGACGCGATTTTGAAGACCTTTTACTAAGTATAGCTTAAACAGATCAACAACACTATGTATGGGATTTGTGGACATTGCAGACATAAAGCGGTCAATGTCTGCGTAGTGAACGGGTTCATTTTTTTTAGATAGGGCAAAAATTATAGAACCTTTGGGTAACTCAGCTTTGGCATCAATTGTCGAGGCCTCAGCGTAGCATGAGATCATGAGAATATTTACGGGCCGGTTATTTTGGACTTGGGCAATGGAGCTAAATAGTTTAGAGGTTTTCTCCCACGTATGGCCCAAATTAATTGAATGTCCTAATTTATTGGACAGGCCATGGGCCATTATGATCACGTCAAAGCGCTCGTGTTTTTGGCCAAAAAATGTCATTTGGTCAGTTACTTCAGCTATTGAAATTTCCTTATTACCATCTCCAATTACATAAATTTGATCGTTATCTAGAGGTGATACTAACTGCTGCTTGAAATTTGAAATTTCTTGTGGCCCATATGCAAAACCTCCTGGGCCTGCAATTAATAATATCGGTTTGGAGCTACAGATAAGAGGAAAAATAATTGCAACACAAAGAAAGTAAATTTTTAAAAGTTGAGTGTGGTTTTTCACCCGGGCCTCCATGGGGCCTTTGCTACCACGTCTTCGCTTTGTTTGTATAGTTTGTAATGGAGGATGTAAAAATTACATTTAATTGATACTTTGGGGTAATGCTGGGTGTCGCGATTATATTCATTTATTTAATTATGCAGTGGAAGTATAATTGATTGGTGATATAAATTTAAAACAAGGAGTGTCTGAAAATGGCAAAAGGACAAGATAAGGGAAGGGACAAAGGAAGAGATAAAGGTAAACCAAAACTAACTGCCAAAGAAAAGAAAAATAAAAAACAGGCCAAGGCCAAAAACAAAAGGTAAGTGACCTGATTTTGATTTTTTACAACAAACTTTTAATAGACCAGAAATGACAAAATGATCCTGCCATGACAAATATGTGCCATATTTCGTGATGTCTAAAAATACCAGGAATCGGATCAGGTCTTTTTGTCACATAAATTAATGCTCCCACCATATAACAGATACCACCTGCTACAAGCCACGTCATGCTTCCAAATGTAATACTTTGAAATAATGGATAAATAAATAAAAGGCAGACATTGCCCATTAGCACATAAATTAAAGTGGAAAACCAAATGGGTGCTTCTAACCAACAAATTTTAAAAATGATTCCAGCAAGACATATCAGCCAAATTATAATCAGGATTATGGGCCCTAATTGATTATATAAAGGAATTAAACAAAAGGGGGTATAGCTTCCAGCAATGAATAAAAAAATAGCAACATGGTCAATTCTTTTGAGGTGGTACTCCCACTTATCCGACAAGGGGAGTAGGTGATAAACTGTACTGGCAGTGTACATGAAAAAGAGAGTTATACCAAAAACCAACACGGAAACAATATGAGCAGTGGCACCAACAATTTGTGCTTGTCTAAGTAGTGTGATGAATCCAATAATAGATGCAAACATCCCAAAAGCGTGAGTAATGCCACTTATTGGTTCTTTTGCTTTGTTGAAAAACGACATCTAACCCCCTATAGATAACCGCCTTAAGCAAGCTTACTATGGATGGAATTGATGTGGTAGTAGGCAAAAGTAAAACAATTGTAAAAGTTAATTTAATAAATGACTTATTTGACAGATAGGGAAGGGAAGTTGTTGCCCAGAAAAAATTTAGTCACGATTTGCATACACTCACGCCCTCTTCCTAAAAATTTCTGGCTTCTTTGGTCCCACCGGTGTCTTTTTAAGGCCAATCTCACAAGTGGGATATTGTCCATGTATGTATTTCCTCTTACAATTTGTGCATAATTGTTTTCCAAATAGGCAATATGTGCAGTTGCATCTAAGTCTGGGAGAAGTTTTTTTAAAAATTCAGAAGCAGGAAGCATTGGGCGTCCATATTCTTCTGTAAAAACAGAATCTGCATTCGAGCTGTCTACAACATCTGCAATTTGCTCTATGTTTAGATATGCTTGGACTACAGGATTGCTGTCAATAGATTCACTTGGTCCAAGTATTCCTTTTTTGCGAAAAAAATCTACGGCCACCTCCCGATCAATTCGATTCAGTTGGTTACTAAGATCTTGTTTCTCTTTTTTTAAATCATCTGTTGTATTATCAAAATTAATATTAAAACTTAGATATAATTGTGATGATATTGACTCTGTTGATTGTAGACCGTGTCTTTTTGTAAACTCTAGGGATTTATTTAGCTTGGATTGGTTGTGGAGCACCAAAAACTCTTCGAGGATTTTTATGTCTACTCCATTAAAACTTTCTGGTGCATTTTTAAATAAGGCCTTACCTAATTGTGTAACTCGCAAAATATGTGTAAAAGTATGCACTCGATACTCATCATAATTTCTAATCAATTTTCTACCTTGCTGTGGAGTTTGGGCATTGCTGTAGTAAGCCTGCTCTAAGGCAAGTGCTAATCTTGCCGAGTCGGCATCATGCTTTACTCTATAGAGGTAGGTGTGACCAGGTAGTACATCTCTTCCAAACTCTTCACTTGCCACCTCTGAACGCCCTCGTTCTACAGCATTGGCGATTTTTTCTATTTTTAAATACTTTTGCACAAGAGGATTGTCTGCCATCTGTTCATTTTCGTCTAACATCCCTTCTGCTCTAAAAAAGTCAGTTGCCGCTTCCTTATCTGAGTCTTCAAAATATTGAAAGATGCTTTTGACTAGCTCAAATTCATCAGTAGAAGTTATGGAGCGATCTACCGGCGTAAGAGATTGCATCATTGGCAATACTTTTTTTTCAGCAGATAAGATTTGTGGTGTATTTCCTGTGATAAAATTTTTTCTACTTACTTCATGAAGGTACAAAAACCGATCCAAGGTCTCGGCATCAACGTCTTTAAATTGATCCGACAACTCTAGTAAGGTCGCTCCTAAGTAACGCACATGAAATACATGTTCTGTGTGCAACTTGAGTAAGCGCATAGTCTCTGGGTTTTCTTGTGCATAAGAAATATAGCTGAAGCACACAATTAGCAGTGTGATGATTGACGAAGCGATTATCGCATTGAATACATGTTTGTTAGTTTTGTAAATCACCTTTTTACTCTCTTTAGAAAAAATTATTACCAAATTTTTGTAAGCTGAAAATATTAAGTGTTTAGCATAACAATGTGAGGATACAATGAATAAAGTTTGAGATAACTCAACAATATCTAAATATTTGTATATATTTCGGCCATTACTAAACTTTTTAAACATAAGAAATGTTTAGTAAACCTGTCTAAATGGGTCGGGCATAATTTGACACCACTGGTGCCACCTTTAGTGGTGGTTAGTTGGCATCCTTTGCACATTATCAAATGTTTAATACAAACATTTCAAGGTCTCTAAATTGCATCATTATAGTAGTTGGAAGGTTTGTTAAGCCGTTTTTAATCACAAAAAAGGAGTTTTGCTGATGAAAATATGTACGTTGTTTTTGCTATTTGTTCTAGGATGGATCAACTTTGCAATTGCACAAAAAGAGAGTTATCAAATCAAGACAAATCGCGCTATACCAGACTTAGGCGCAGTTACTATTAATTTTGATAACTTTTCTATTTCAAAAATCGACAACATTTCGCTTGAACTTGCAGTTGAGCATACCTACATAGGTGACCTCATAATTAAGCTTGTCGGCCCAAATAACAATACAGTCACACTTCACAACAGAAGTGGGTATTGGAAAAACGACCTAAACCTTTTAGTTGATACTGAAACAGACAATGTGCTAAAAAAATTTATTGGTGAAACCGCCATTGGTAGTTGGTCCTTACAAGTCTTTGATAAAGCAAGGTGGGATATTGGGGAAGTGGTTGTTTTTAAACTTCTCATCTCAGGAGAAATTGAAAGTCCAGTAACCAACACCGATTGTGCATCAAATAGTTTGAGAGATCCTTATAAAGCACTCCGTGGCCTTTGTGGCAATGAGTTTAAACAAAAGCTCAAAGATATGATAAGTACCAACACCAATTTGGGCTATCGCCGTGCTAGGCAAATTATGTTTGGTCAGCTAGATAATGTTGAGGGGAGAGTTTGTTCTGTTTATTCTCCTGAGTGTATTCAAACCACTTCAATTCCAGATGGCAATGTGATGAATTGTGAGCATACTTGGCCACAAAGTCTAGGCGCCAGTGGCATTGCCAAGTCTGATCTTCACCACCTCTACCCAACAAATTCAAGGAAAAATTCTTTAAGGGGAAATTGGCCTTTTTGTGACGTTGAAGAAGTTATTAGTGGTGACGACTATAGTGCCTTAGGTTACAACAGTAGTGGTGCAAAGTGCTTTGAACCACCAAGTGGCCATAAGGGGAATGTAGCTAGAAGTATGTTTTACTTTTCCATCCGTTATGGATTTGAAATTGAACAACAGCAAGAAGCATATTTGAGACAGTGGCATCAACTAGACCAGATAGATGAAAAAGAAACTCGACGAAATGAGGACATAGAAGTTGTGCAAAATAATCGCAACCCCTTTGTAGATCATCCTGAATTTGTAAGCATCATTGATGACTACTAGTACCAAGAGTTTAAATTTGAAATTTCTTTAAAAACCACAATTTCTTCTTCCAAAATAGGTTAATAATTTTCTAAATTTGTTAACCTCTACACTCAGTCGCATGACTTGATCTTGTAATTGTTTGCGGCCATTATATACCAGATTATCAAATAACATATTTTTGCTTTTCATACAGTCAATAGTATTAACAAAGTTGACAGCATTTGCAACAACATGAATAGATGCATCTGCAGACTTAAACTCTAAGGTTTGACTAATTAAATCAAAGGCCAAAAATGTCGAAATGCGAATTAGATCTGTTATATCGACACCATAAACCTCACCATCAATTTGTAATTTGATACTGTTTAAAATTTCATGTATTTTAAAAATTTGCTCACCAATTTGCGACTTGGGAACTTCAATAAATACTGGAACTTCTACAGTCCTAATTGTTTCACGCACAATTACTTCCTCATCGAGTAATAACCTGACTCTATAGACGATAGGATCATTGTCAAATTGTATTCGAACTTTTTTTACATTTGTAATATTGAGATTATCCCATCTATAAACTCTTCGAGCATTGCTCATGGCTACGGGCCTTCCAACTCTTTTTCCATTAACTATCAGTGAAACTCTGACTCCCTTTTCGCCTTTCATATCGGCCGCTACTCCATAAAGTACTTGATGTGATAGTTCAAACTCTACAAATTCATTGCGCCCAAAAGATTTTCCAGAATGTGATAAGCGTGTACCAAAGGGTTTGACCTCTGATAGTGCTACTTGGCAAAAGACTAAGGTCAAGGTTAAAATTACAATTAGGTTCTTCATTATTGCTCCTCCAATTTACAAACTAAAATAGTTTGATTTTTTTGTTTTAATTCTCTTTATTACAAATCCATTTCCGTAGTTTTTAAGTCTTTTTAATGAGTAGAAAGTTCTTTTTAATTTTTGTAATAGCGAAGTGATTCGACGATTGTCGGCCTTAACATTTTCAAGCAAGATGCTGGTCAAATGTGGCAAACTTTCATCGTATTTATCAATCATCCTTTTAACTCGTATATTGACCTGTCGAAACTCTAGGGTCTTTGATGCATTTTTAATTGTCGAAGTAGCAACGTTAAGTTCAGCAAATATTTTTTTACACTCTCCATCAGTTAAAGCGTATAGCTTTTTCACTATTAACTGGATACTCTTTGCAAATTCGCCTGACACTCTCTCTGAACCGCAATGAACCTGCTTTTGTTCTTCATTTCTTGGATCAAGCCAACCCTTAGAAGCCACAAGATATTCAAAATGAAAATTTATCTCTTTAGTAAACTCTTTTCTATTCAATACTTGACTATCCTTTTGTAAGATTGGTCTTGTTTCATAATGAAGTAAGGAAGTAATACATAGTTGATCATTGAAATTATCGCCATATCTTTTTAATTTTATTAAACCAAGTGATTTTTGAACATTTTCACTAAGAAGTTCATAATAGCGTTCATAATCTACTGGTCTATGAGTATCTTTGAGTAACTTAAGATTATGTTTAATTGATTTTAAGGCCTGACGTTGCTGGGCAGTTACACTATATACTTTAGTAGTAAGTAAAAGACTTAAAATTAAGATTGAAAATTTCATAATATTCTCCAATTATCTTTTTAAAGAATTTTTTAAATTAATAATTCCTCTATCTACTTTTGTAACAAGCATATCAGTCGTAATGTCGCCCGTTGTAGAATAGAATTTTTGATTGATGGATTGGTAATAAGTTACTAGCATTTGTGCAAGGTCAATAACCATATAGGCCTCATCACCATAAGGAGCATAAGTTGATAGTTCCCCTGAAATCTTGTATATTTGCTTCCAGAAACAATTCATAATATTTTTCTGTGTATCTAGTGGATCTCCAAGATTTAACATGTTTTCGATCTGTGCTAACAAATCGGGCATCTTTTTGTTCATTGATGATGGATTTAATCCATTTTCTAGTACTCCAAAAATGATCACATTGGTAAACTCATCAAAAATTTGATCAATTTCTAGACCCATATCTAATGGCCCAAACTTTTTATTAGCTCTTTTTATGAGATGGCCCGTTGATGTATGAATCATAGAAGCAACCAAAGGTATTAGACTGCCTCTTTTTTCTTTTTTAAATTTATGTTTTGGGCCTTTTTTATTTAGTTGATTTATATTGGAAATAATTGATGTTACAAAGGGAGAAATTGCTGGAATCTGTAAATCTTGCTGCATATCTTCCAAGACTAAATGTTTTAATCTTACAAGATAAACAATTTTAGTAATAAGTCGTGTACCTTTAAGATCATGGCCTTCATCTAATAATGTTAGGGCCGACTTTGCTTGTTTGTTAATATCTAAATAGGTATCTTCCCAAGTTTCACTCCACATATAATCTTTGATATAGTCAGTTTGAAAACTAATCGAATCAAGCAATCCTTTCACGTTATTATTTTTTTTGAGAGTTCCATCATCTCGCTTAAAAACAAATTTTCTATAAAGTTTTTTATTATAACGTAAGTATAGATAAAGACGTTTATTATCAATAGATATGTAAAAGCTACTCTTTAAACGTGCTAATTGTTTCCTTTGCAAATATTCATCAAGCCCCTCTTTGATATTAGCTTCAAAGTCAGAATAAAAGAAAGTTTGCTCGCCATGACACGGAGCTTTGCTCGTGTAAAAATAACCACAAAAATCACCCTTTGAGGTGTATTTTTTGTATTTTCCAGCATAACGTTTATATCGCTCTTCTACTTCATAGTCCCTATAAACCGTTGCAGTAGTGGCCTTGAAACTTTTGACACCGACATTTATTGAGAAATTAAAAATTGAAGGAAATGGTGTATCTAAATTTCTGAGATTGATTCGTGCTCTTTGCACTTTGCCGGAAAGATTAAATCCTTGAGTCATTTTACTTAATGAGATACTTGTATAAATACTCCACTTTACACCTTTATCATAAGAAACCCTTTTGTATTTTCTTTCAAATTCCACATTGAGATCAGAGTCTAAACTCGCTGTGTCTGTGCCATACACTCTTGCGTAGAAGTTTTCACTCTTGCTTTTTGTTCGTACACCGTCTTTATCACTATTAACTTCACCACTTATATAGACATTAGCTGTCTTTGTACTATAACTAAAATCAGATTGTACTGGCTTCCACTTATACTTTGCAATTAAGGCCACTTGTGGTGTGAAACAATCTTCTTTCAATTTTTTGAATGTACACTTAGAAAGTGCTGCATGAGCTGAGATTACTAAAGAAGCATACACCAATGTAATTAGGCAACTCAATCTCAAAAATAAAAATAATGATTTGAACTTTAAATCCTTTTTAACATCTTTCATGTCAAAATCTCCCTGCATACATAACTAATTAATATAGATTGTACGTATAATGATCGTTGGAGACATATTTTGCTAGATACAAATTCTGACATTACTGACATTTTACATAAGTTATTAAAATTATTTAAATTAAGTATTTATCGATGTTGTAAATTTTTCTCTAAATTGAAAACTTGGTCAATTTTCCAAGCTTATCAAACCACACGAAAAAATTGTGAAAAAATCCCTTATAAAAATCGCCCTTTTGGTCGAACAGATCGTCGTGATCAACTTTGCCATTAAAGAGATCGACTTCATTGTATCTTGTGCTGCTTAAGGGAGTAAAGCGAGAGGGGTCAGTAACAAAGAACATAGCTTCCTTGGAGCGTTGGTTTTTTCTCATTCGCTCCATCCAGACATCAGTTTTGACAACGCCGGTAAATTTATCTACAACGTACCATCCGCCGTTAGTTCTAAAGATTGTTGCCACATGAAATTCCCAGTAAGGAGTATCTCCCACGACCCATATTTTTTTAATGGCGTGGGGATGCACACCTCGTTTTATGGCAAATGAATGGGCCACAAGGGCCCGGCCAAAACAAAATCCCAACTCTGACTTTCCATAGCAGTGAGATTGATCCACAACTGGAGTGTTCATCATATCTTGTTGAAGTAGCTTTCCCTGATCTTCAGTTATACTTTTTACCGTCCCGGGATACTCCACCTCAAACTCAGGGTCAGTTTTGAGAATACGTGAAACATTTTCATTATTTTTTAAGATCTCTTCTTTTGATAATCTATTTTGGATATTGAGAAGGCTTTCTGAACCATATCTATCCTCCAGCTCTAGATAAGTTTTGGCAGTATGAAATTCGGGAGCGTTGAAATCTAGTTTGTTCCATCTAGGTGCCATCATAAAGCTAACTTCGCTAAAACAACTACTACGGGAAGCTTCCACATTAGAAGTTGGGATAAGACTAATCACAAGGGAAAAAATGAGTAAAAACCAAGCTATTTTCATAATATAGCAGCTTCTAGCACAACAGAAGCTGCCTTGCATCTCAAGTTTTCAACATATAGTAGATTTTACACTAAGCTATTTAAAAATTTCAGTGTACACTTTTTATCAAGAGATACTATGCAATATTTATACGGGGAAGGCATTTATGTCAGATGAGAGTGATAACAGGGCCGCTGTGCTAAAAAGTCTTATAATTACAGTTTTTCTTTATGGTATATATCAAGCTGGCCATTTTTTTTCTATTGTGGCCATACTTGGCAATTCCACAACCTTGTTGGACGTATTTATGAGAAAACAAGGAAGCACCTCGTTTTTTGCACTGGGGTTTATGCCCGCACTTACAGGTTATTTTGTCATTGAGATTGTGTTTGTTATGATTCCACCACTGAAAAAAATTAGAAATAATAAATTGAGTGGACGAAAGATTATCAATAAAGGGAGTCAAGGTGTCTCATTTATTATGGCAACTTATTTGGCCTGGAACTTGGTGAGAATTTTACAAGTAGCAAGAGATGTTACAGGTGAACTTGTACTTGTTAATCAATCTTTTATGATATTGATCTTACATGCTTTGTTTTTTGTAGCAGGCTTTGGCGTACTTTTACTAATAGGGAATTTAATCAGCAGATTTGGAGTGGGCAATGGCTTTTGCATTATGATTGCTATGGGAGGAATTGTTGAATTAGTTAAAAATTTCACCAGATATTTTAAGTATGTAAATATCAATAATTTAAGACTGAATTATATCGGCATTGCAATATTTGTAGGTTTTTTGTTTTTAATCTTTAATCTTATTAAGAATAAGGATTGGAATATTAACATTCTTGATAAAAAAAAATTCGCTTAAAGCTCCTTTTTTTATACAAGGGGTCACAGTTTTAACTTTTACAGGATCTATGCTCTATACACTGTCTTGGGCCAATAAAGTATTAGGTGTTTTTGAAATTGGATTGCCAGTAGCTGGAACTTGGTCTTATGCTATAACTTACGCCATTTTGACTTTAATCGCATCAGGATTTGGTTTTTGGCTTTTTTCCAGTAAAAAAAGAATTGCCTCAAATTTATTTATAGAAAAAAATTTAGTGGAATTAAATTATCGTCCTCTTATTGTAAGCTCACTGTCTCTTTGTATTATGGTTTTTGTGTTTAGTATGCCATTTCCATTTGGGAAAGATAAACTAATACCTACTCTAGTTTCCCTGTTTGTGGCCATTAATATAATTGTCATATCATATGATATTTTTGTTCAGTGGAAACTTACACTTAAAAATAAAAAAGTTATTTCACTGTGTGAAATGGATAATGTCTATTATGCTTGTGTTTTGAGTGCAAAGTTGAATGAAGCTTGTATTAATCATTGCATACAAGGATTTCAGTATAGAAGATTGTATTATTTCTTCCAACCGTTTATTAAAATGAAAGTTCTGATCTGTGAAGATGATAAACAAAGGGCCACAGAGCAAATGGAATACTTTGAAATAGGTTTTATCTAATTTGCATAATGCCCTCCATTTCGTATTTGTAATCTACAACTTTGGACTGAAAATATCTATCATGGGAAACGATGATAATCGCTCCTGTAAATTCAACTAATGCTTTTTGAAGGGCCTCTTTTGATTTAATTTCAAGATGGTTTGTGGGCTCATCCAGTACCAGAATGTTGGGATTTGCAATGAGAATTTTAGCTAGTGCTACTTTTGCCTTCTCTCCAAAGCTTAAGCTTCCTATCTGTTTATGCAGCAGCTCCATATTGAGCTTCAAATTTGCCAAGGCCCGGTAGGCAGACTCACGCTGCCTATATTTTCCATCGATGACCTCCTCAATTGCTGTATTAGCGAGGTGTAGATTTTCTAATTCCTGACAGTAGTAACCGATGGACACTTGCGGTGGAAAAAAGATATGGCCCTGATCCATTGCCATGTTACCGGTGATAATTTTCAAAAGAGTTGATTTGCCCGATCCATTTGGCCCACAAATTGCCATTTTTTTGCCCCTGGCAAGGGAGAAGTGTATATTTTTTAAAATGGATTTGTTACTAAAGGACTTGGATAGATTTTCAACCTTTAAAACAAAACGATTTTTAAGCTCTTGTTTGCTAAACATAACGAGGTGTCGCTTATCCAAGATAGGTTTTTTTATATTGCTTTTGGTTTTTAGTCTTTCCAACCTAGTTTTTGTGGCCATGGCACTTTTCATCATACTTTGCTCATTTTTTCCACCCCGCGATACACCAAACATATCCCTTTTACAGATCCCACCGTTGTTTTTAACGGACCTTGGTGCCTTGAAATTTTCCATCTTCATCGCCATTGCATGACGCTGCCTAAATACATTTTCTAGCTGTTTGATTTTTTTTTGCTGCCTTAGATACTTCATCATTTGACTCTCATAT
Source organism: Bacteriovoracaceae bacterium (assembly GCA_016784965.1). Classification (GTDB taxonomy): domain Bacteria; phylum Bdellovibrionota; class Bacteriovoracia; order Bacteriovoracales; family Bacteriovoracaceae; genus JADHTQ01. The sequence continues at coordinate 77,090 of JADHTQ010000018.1, forward strand.
GCCACCTTCAATTCATTGAGATAATCATCATAGTTTCCGCTAAACCTGTTAATCACACCACTACTCAGTTCAAAAATAGTATTGGCGCAATTGTTGATGAAGGCCCTGTCATGTCCCACAAATATGTATGGAATATCCAAGTTTTTTAAAAAATCCTCCAACCATAAGATGGTTTCAAGGTCTAGGTGATTTGTCGGCTCATCTAAAAGCAAAAGGTCAGGTTCTTCTAGCATTACTTTGATCAATGCTAGTTTTGTTTTTTTGTACCCTTGCGGTGAATCTGCTTAATTTATCATATCTTCTGGTTTAAAGTTCCATGGGAGATATTTTTCGCTATTTTGCTTTACATCTTCTTTGTTTTTTTGCAACCACACTAAATAATCGAAGATATTTACACCAG